>CALXJP010000001.1 GCA_944388655.1 uncultured Clostridia bacterium
AACATCTAATATATTTTCTTCTTCGTTATATGCTGGAATAATTAGTAATATTTTCATTTTTGCTCCCTTCTACAAGAAAAAGTTAACAATCTCTATAATGGTAAGAATATGTACTCCTAAAGTTGCACCCCATAATAAAACATTGGCATATTTTAATTTGACAAAATTATTTTTCATACAACAACATAATGGCACTAGAACGGCAATAGGTATAAAATATCTTCCTTGTACACCTGCAATAATTGGCTCTGCTACGCCTGTCCATTCTAAGTATAACCCTATATTAATTAAAACATACATTCCTAAAGCGAGTAATACTGTCCATACCTTTTCTGCTCGGCTTAGTACTACCTCATTTTTTTCTGTAAAGATAGCCATAACTAAAATAATCATCATATATAATACGTATAAACTAGGTGTTTGAATAGATAGCCAACCAAAATCATTGCCAATCATTTGATTAAAGTAAGCTTCTCCGTTTTCTATTTGATTATTCCATAATACCTCTATTATACGTAAAGGATTTTGTAATAAGTATTGCAATTGTTCCCTACTATTTACATAATTATCTGTTAAATAATCGGTGGCAGAATCGTTTACATTGCCTTGATTTATCCATGCTAAAGAAGCATAACTTGCCAAACAAATAATAATACTTAGTAACAAGAAAATAATCTTTTCTTGTTTCGTTTTCATATTCTTTTTGAAGAATAATGGAAATGCCAGTGCAATAATAGGAATATAGGTAACTTTGGCAATTCCTATAAAAATCATCAAAATCATATAGAATATTTTTTCTTTTTTGGTTATTAGTTTTTCTTTTAATAGTAAATATACAGTATAGGCTATATAAAGGAAAATGGATGTATTCATGAGAGAATCTGCTGAAAAAGATACAGCTTGTTGTACTACCATTGGCATTAACATATACACACCTAAGACTTTTTTTCCAAAAGGAATTTTTTTGATGGCCCAATATCCTATTCCTAAAAATACTAGCAAATTGAACGCTCTTGCTATATATGTTGCTACAAATACATTCAAATGACACATTCTTCCTATTGCCATTCCAACAGCTGCTGGCAAATATAATAAGAAAGAATATGACTTAGCAGGAGATGGTGCTAATACCGTATCATCATAATCTGTTGTTTTTTGTAATAATTGATTATATTGATAGTAGTTAGCAATATTTTCCCTGTTTTCTTGCAAATCTATTGGTATTTCTACTTGTGAATCTTCTCTTCCCAAAAAATTTCCTTGCGATATCTCATAGGCTCTCCATGTATGAGCAGCCCCATCAGGAATGTATTCTGGAAGCATAAATACTAAAAACAAAATGCCTATTGGAATAGCAAAAGTAAGAAACATTTTTTCTACTTGCTGATAATATTGTTTTATATGATATATGAGTACAACAAGGGAAAAAAGTCCTGTTATTCCCATACCTATTAGTAAATCTCTGGACCAATATCCTTGATACTCATGAGTGGTAATAAAAAAGTATAGTAAACATATAAAAATGAGTGTAACGATAAACTGAAATATAAAACTAGTTTTTTTTCCTAGCCATTTACTTCCTCTTTTAACTTTATCCCATATTTCTTTCATTATTTTTTCTCCTATCGTATTGTGTTATAATTAATGGTTGGTATATCTGTATCTAAACGATAATTCTTATTAAAATATCTATCCCCTTTTTGGATTTCTTTGCACCATCTTTTTACAAATAATTCATATTCCCCTGCAAATCTTTTTTGTTTTTCTTCGGAATCGTCTTGTCCTCTTGACTTAGATTCATAATGATATAATTCTACAAAAGGATTATAAATAATTAGTAAGTCTTCTTGCAAAATTTTTAAACAAAAATCTACATCATTAAAGGCAACTGCTAATTTTTCGTCAAAGCCTAATACTTTTTCATAATTTTCCTTAGAAATCATAAAACAAGCTGCTGTAACTGCACTTAGATTTTGTACATAAGAAACGGCATCTTTAGCTGAAAAGTCACTCTCTGGTAACTCACGGTAGCGGTGTCCTGCAAGACCTCTAATTCCAATGGTAACTCCTGCATGTTGAATACTTTTATCGGGAAAGTATAGTCTTGCTCCGCAAATTCCTACACGTTTTTGTTCTACATACATTAGCATTTCTTCTATCCAATTCGGTGTAATAACTTCTACATCATTGTTTAATAATAGTACATATTTTCCTGTAGCTTTTTCTACACCAAAATTTACAATACATGAATAATTAAAATACGTAATGGCTAACTTTTCTATACGAACACAATCATATGTACTTTTTAGTTCTTCATAATAGGCAAAAGTTTCCTTTTCTTTACTGTTATTTTCTACAATGATTATTTCTATATTCTTATAAGTACTTTTATGTAAAATAGATTCCACGGTAGTTTTTAAATCACTGATGTGATCCATATTAGGAATGACTATAGATACTTTTGGTTTTTCTTCCGGTAAAGAGTAAACAATATGATACTGTCCTGGAAATTTACCTGTTTTAATTGTTTCATAAGGAATTTGCTTTCTTTGCAAATGTTGTGCTATAACCTTTTTTTGTATATCTTCTTGGATATTTTCTGTTTGCTTATTGCCATAAAGAACTTGATCTACATGAAGTATTTGATTTGGTCTAGTTATTTTTTCCGTTATTTTTAATAGCATATCATAAAAAGGTTCTTCTTGCACAATATTTTGCAAAATTGTAGGATGTTTCCTTAAAAAGGCATATTTTACACCTATAAAATTTCCTATATAGTTTTTAGCAAGCAAGGTATCATAGGCAAAGTCAGGTTTAAATTCAGGATTTTCTCTTTGTTTACTTTCTTCTTTATAGGTATCATGATCTGCATAAAAAGCATAGCAATCATTATATTCTAAATATTTTACTATATGATGAAGAGCAAACGGATACATATGAATGTGGTTTCCTATAAACAGTATATAATCTACATTTTGCGCTTGTTGTAATATGGTTTCATATTCTGCTGGTTTTGCCGTTTTTACTTGAAAATGCGAATAAGTTTGTTCTTGTAAACCAGAAATACTTTTCTCCTCATCTACAAGAATCAAAAAATTCGTTTTTAGGCAAGATTCATATGTTTTTTGCATTTCTAAATCTTTTTGGGATGGTTCATTTAAAATTTGCCATTCTTGATAAGCATTGGGTACCGTTTTATGAAAACGTATATAATTTATCATTCTTCTGATTTCTGTTTTCCATCCGTTTCTTTTTAAACTATGGCAAAAATTTTTTATTTTCTCTTTCACGTTTCCTCTCCTTAATTATTAATGCATAATTTTTCTTTTTACTCTACGTAAGAAGCGATATAAAGGGCCTCTATTATCTATATGAAATGGTTGTGCTTGACTTACAGCTACTTTAGATGCTTCTTTACTAGCTTCAAAAGCGGGTTGATTATATACCGGTTTAATTTCTTCTCGATTTTGATAGTCTGTATTTAACATATCATCTACTGCTTTTAAGAATTGAGTAAATCCTTTTTCTAATGGATAATCTTTCATGTAGTTGATACCAAATGCAGACATCTCATTTCTTTTTTCTTCATTATCTAATAAATGAATAATGGCACTTGCTATCGCTTCTGGGGTAGTTCTGGCAAGTACAACTCCTCCATCTGGCATGTCATATATATTATTTTCTTTATATAATTCTACTACAGGTAAACCTGCTGCCATCATTTCAAACGGAATTCTTGAAGGGTTAGATGCACTCATACAAACACCTACTTTACATTTGTTGTATAATTTATTGCATTCTTGAATAGGAATGATGTGTAGGTTTTCACATGCAAAATCAAAAGTAGCTTCTACAGAAGAACCATATAAATATATTTTTACATCTGGTCTTAATGTTTTTACAATTTTTAATGCTCGTAATCCAATAATATCACATCTTCTTGATTTTTCTGGTTGGTAAACAAAACAAATGGCATTTTCTTTTTTTACGTCATCTAGTTTTTTATAAACCTGTAAATCTGCTCCAAAGTCAAAATATTCTACTGGATTGTTATATTCTGCAAGCATTTTATGGGCAAGCCATTTTCCAATAGTTACTGGTTTAAATCCATAACGGTAAGAGTTTTCTGTAATTAAGTATTGGTCTCCCATTGGAAAGAACCATGGTTCAAAGTCTTGTATAAAATATGCTTTTTTTCTTGCTGGCATATTTTTTACAAATTCTACAATTTGCCAACCGGTAGCAAACATTAAGTCATAGTCTTTTTTTACTTCTAAGCCCACATATATACCAGCTTCACATTTTTCATAATATTCATTAATTTTATTTCTTACAATTTGAGGTGTAGAAATATCATCATCTTCTACATAAATATCACATTCATACCCAGCTTTTAGTAAAGCATTTACATTTTGAATAATTGTTCTATGTCCTCCTGAACCTTTTCCTGGATGTGGCATTACCCAGGCAATTTTTTTCTTGCCATTATTAGGATGTGTTTTTCTATATTCTTCTAAATATTCTTCCGATAATTTTGGTAACATTAAGGCTCTCCTTTGCTCTTGTTTTCTTTTTATTTCTTCTGGTAAATCATATTCTTTACTAATCATATCTTGCATATAGCAAATTTCATTAAATTCTGCCTCTGCTTTAATATCTGTGCAAACAGAACTTCCATGTTTACGATAATAGTTAAGTGATTTTGCTAAGAAACTGATTCTTCCTGTTTTTAATACTTGTGAATAAATATACCAATCACCAGCAACTTTAAATTCTTCTGCTTTCGTAAAAATATCTTGATAGTCTGCTTTTCTCCAAATAACACTAGAAACATTTAAAATGGTATTCGTTACACTTAAGTGGTCAATGATTTCTTTTTTTCCTTCTCTTACATAATTCATATTCCAGTCCCCACAACGGCACATATCGTATAAATCATCAGAGCGATAGCGAATAAGTTGATTTTTTTCATCAATTCTTGCTGAATCGCAATAAGATAGAACTACTTTATCATCATCAAAAGCTTTCATTAATTCTTGTACAAAAGTACTTTCTGCACTATCATCTGCTTCTGCAATCCAAATAAAGTCCCCTGTAGCTGCTTCGAAACCTTTTCTCCATTGTTTAAATACACATCCACTATTTTTTTCGTTTTTAAGGAATTTTACTTGTAATTTTTTATCTTTAATTGATTTTATTTTCTTTTCAATAACTTGTATACTATTATCGGTAGAACAATCATCTAAAATAATTAATTCATAAATAGGATAAGTTTGATTTAAAATAGAATCAATTCTTTCAATAATAAAGTTAGCATAATTGTAGTTAGGAATAATAGCTGTTACCTTTCTTGGTTGTGGTATGTATAATTTCGGTTTCTTTGTTTTGTAAATATTAATTTCTTGATTTTCTGGATACATTTCATTTCCCTCCTAATAATCTTTTTATTCTATTTTTTAAGCTTGCGTTTTGTAAAGCCTCTTCTTTTAATTGCAGCTCTTTTTGTAAGTTTTGAATTGCCCCTTCTTTTGCTATGCCTCTTATTTTCTCATTTTCTAATTCTTGTTTGGTGCTATCTATATCAAAATTGTGATTTTGACTATAATATTGCCAAATACTATCTTCTCTAATTTTTTCTTGCATTTTCCTATCTAATTGTTCAAAAATATCTCGATATGGTGTTAAACCATATTTTTCTATTAATTGCTCTATATTAACATATCTTCTTAAAGAAATGGTGTATAATAAAGAACGATATACAATATATTCTACAGGGAGATTGCTACTATACCATTCTTGATCAAAGAAATAAAATTGGTTTTGTATATAAAAGCAATTTTTAAACGTCATGTCCCATAATCCATCTTTCGCAAAATGCAAATTTTGTAGAATTTCTGGTTTGGTAATGGCAATATCATATTCTGCAAAAATAGTATCTTGTACATGGGTTGTAGCATATGTATCTTTTTTTAGAATTGCCATATAGGCTTGTACTATATTTTCAAATTCTTCTGTTTTCCCCTGTTCTAATTTTTGTGTTAATACATTAGATAATAAATATGGTTGCTCAACATACCTACTTCTTATTTTTCCTTCTTCTACATAGTCTAATGTTAAAATTTGTTTTTGTTTGAGTATTTGTATATTTCGTTTAATTTGTTCATAATGAGCAAGTGCTTTTTCATCTACTGGTTCTTTTTCTACATATTCCTCTCCAATTTTAGTCATTAAACGATATTCTGGTTTTCTTAAATTATTATATGATATATAGGAATATTTTTGTTTATTTTCTTGTTTACTTGCCTCTACTAAATAGGCATTGGCAAAAAAGGAAAATA
>CALXJP010000002.1 GCA_944388655.1 uncultured Clostridia bacterium
ATAGATTATTATAATAATAAAAGGATAAAGGGCAAATTAAAAGGAATGAGTCCTGTACAATACAGAGTTCATTCCCAAGTTGCCTAGTACCTAATCAAAAAATGTCCAATTTTTTGGGTTCAGTACATGTAGTGGTTTCTTTTTTTGGTGTAACCTTAAGTTAGCCTATAAAATAATCGTACCTATATAAAAATAGTTCGCATAGGTAGGTCATATGGATTTTCACAGAAATGCTAAAAAAAATTTTGGCAGCGCCCTCAAAAAAGTATTGAGATTCCCTAACAAAATTTTTCAAGAATTTCTAATCTCAATCCTATTCCATACCCTATGCTCTCTATTTTTACATAGGTACGATTAATACAGTAGGTAAATAGTGTAATATAAATGTAACCAAAATGTAACTAAAAAGTAATAGAATTAACTGAAAGGATAATATATAATAGAAAAAGTATAAATAGAACAAAAACGTGAAAACTAAAGGAAAAGATAGGAGAGAGGGGAAACATGAAGCAAACAAAAAAAGAAAAAGCTGTAACTTTAATAGCTTTAGTGGTGACAATTGTTATTTTAATCATTTTGGTGGCAGTGAGTATCAATATGGTATTAGGTGACCAAGGAATTTTTAAGAAAGCACAACAAGCAGCGAACAGTATGCATGATGCAGAAGTAAATACACAAATGGCGTTTAATAGTATTACAGACCAAATGGATAAAATTATAGCAGGAAATAGTACGCAAAACCCAGAACTACGCCAGGATACACCAAATGCACCAGAGCAAATAGATGGTATGACACCAATTAAGTTTACAGAGCCAACTGAAACAGAAATGGGAAGTTACCAAGAAACTAGTTGGGATGATAACTCTTGGTATAACTATAGCCAAAGTAAATGGGCAAATACAAAAAGTAACGATGGAAGTATGTGGGTATGGATACCAAGGTATGCTTATAAAATCACATACAATAACCCACAAAATAAATCAGAAGGAGGAACGATAGAAGTAAAGTTTCTAGAAGGAACATCAGATAATTATTATGAAAATGGAGAACTAAAAACAGCAAAAAGACAAATACAAATAGATGAAACAGTAGATACAACAACCGATTTTTATGTACATCCAGCATTTACCGATGAAACAAGCATTAACTTTGCAAACGGTGGATGGGATACAGAACTTACCGGAATGTATGTAGCCAAATTTGAAGCAGGTTTTCCAGAAGGAAATAATGATACAATAAGTGTAAAAAGTTCAGTAAGTTATACACAAACAGATGCATGGGTAAAATCTGTAGAAGCAGGAACAACCAATAACATATCTCAACCAGCAAGAAACTGGTTAGACGGAATTTATGGAGAAACACCAACAAACATTAGTTATCCCGTATTTCAACCATTAACCTATAGTATGAACTACTTGAATACAAGTGATGCAGATAATATATGTAGAGCAATGAATGAAAGTGGTAATATTTATGGATTTACTACAAATTCGTCAGATACTCATTTGATGAAAGGTAGTGAATGGGGAATGATAAGTTATTTAAGCTATAGCCAGTATGGAACAAATGGACAAGAAATAGCTATTAATAACGCAAACTTAAATAGTGGAGGGCAACAAAGAACAGAAGCAAAAGGAAAAAATGGAGTAGATAGTGCGTATGGAATTACAGGAATGACTGATGGAACACAAGGTGGAGCAGAAACGGCCGTAAAAATTGAAGAAATCAATATATTAACAGGGAATACTCCAACAGCTACAGGAAATATGTATGCATGGAACCAAAAAGGAGGAATTGTAGCATCTAGTACAAGAAATATAACAGGAGTATATGATATAGAAGGAGGAAGCTCTGAAAGGTCAGCAGATTATATAGCAAATGGTCATACTGGACTATTAAAATATGGAAGAGCATTAACCTATACAGGAGATGCATTAAATGTAGCAAGTACGAAATATACTATGGTGTATCCATATGATAGTAGTGTGGATAATAATACAAAGCAAGATACAGAAGAAAATGTAAATTTGTCAAGTGACGCCAATTATGTAAAAAATACGAAAATATATGGAGATGCAATAAGAGAAATATCTATGATAGGAACGGAGTCTAGTTCATGGGAAGATGGTTATTCTTTGTATAATGGACTATATGCACCTTTCATGTTAAGAACAGGTAGTTTTACAGATTCTGTTCATGCTGGTAGATTTTATTTTGCCCGTAGTGGAGGAGATAGCAATTTCGGTAATAGTTTCCGTCCTGTAGTAGTACCTATGTCATAACCACTTAAAATGATTAAATATGAGAAAAAATATTTGCCAGCCTTCTTATTTAAGAAGTGCTGGCAAAAACAATTATAAAAAATGCACAAAAAATGTAACATAATTGTCATTAAAATATCAAACAATTGTAATAGTAAAAGATTACCATTTCCTATATAATAAAAAAGGGGATGAAAATGAAAAAAGAAACAGGAATTACACTAATAGCATTAATTGTTACAATTATCATATTGCTCATTCTAGTAGCAATAAGTATGAGTATGATTTTAGGCAATCAAGGAATATTAACACATGTCCAGCAAGGGGCAAATGTTATGTATGAAGCAGAAGTAAACACACAAAAAGGCTTCAATAGCTTAGTGGCAGAAATGGAAAGTGTAGAAGATACAGAAAGTATCCCTATAAAAATAGGAGATTATGTGGCGTATCACCCAGGAGAGGAAAATTTAGAACAATATACTATCAAAGGAGAAAACTCAGGTTGGGTAGATATAGAAAATAACCCAAATGTATTACAAAATCAAACCATAAATCAAGAAGAATTTACATGGAGAGTGTTTTCTATTTTAAATAATCACACAGTAGAATTAATAGCTTGTGACACAGAAGTTACACAAAATAGAACGAGTATTGGATTTTGTGGAGAGCAGGGATACAATAATGCCGTATATATATTAAATGATATATGTAACAGCTTATATAGCAATGAGCAAAAACAAGCAATGGCAAGAAGTATCCATATTGAAGATGTACAAAATAAAATAGATAAAAATAAATGGAATTATCAAGAATATACCAATGAAGAAGACTTAGAAAATCCAATATCCTATGGAAAGGTAAAACACATAGAAAGCGTGATATATGAATTAAACGAACAAGAACAAGGTGTATATTACCCAGCAATTTTCTCGCAAGAAAAAACAACAAAAAATAAAATAGAGGATATACTAATAAAAGGAAACTTAGAAAAAAGTGAGCAAACACAGTTAATAACAGAGAGCTATAAAAAGGCAAGTAATATGGATATAGAACAAACTGCATGGAAAATGGATGAACAAACTTTTCAAACTAATCCTTTTCTTACAGTGGAAACAAATAATCATACCGAAGATAGTACCATATATCAAGAACTATTAGGTAGTTCTTATCATACGAATACTTGGATTGCCTCAAGAGGGGTAAATGTATCGAATATATTTGGAAGTTCATTAAATGGAGTAATATACCCAGCAGGATTTGGAATTTTTGAATTAGCAGTAAATCAAATAGATTTTCAAGAAATGTATTATACCAATGGATATAAAACAGGCATAACATCTTATCACACGGCAACAATCAGACCAATAGTTACCATTCCTATAGAAAATATTAACACACAAATAGGTAATGGAAAAAAAGAATCTCCATGGGAAATTTTATAAAAAATAAAAAAGTTACTATATGTGGCACGTTTTTGCAAAAAAGCTATAAAATATAGTAACTTTTATTATGCAAAATAAATGATTTATCACAAATAAAATGTAACAAAAATGTTTAAAACACTATACAATAGGCTAAAATAATGATATAATACTTGAGTGTTTTTAAGGAGACACCACACAAAATAAATGAGGAGTTGGTAAAAGAATGATAATTATTATGCTAGGAGCACAAGGAACAGGAAAAGGGACAGTAGCTGGAATTTTAAGCGAAAAAACACTTTGGCCTCAAATTTCTACAGGAGATATTTTTAGAAAAAACATCAAAGAACAAACACCATTAGGAATAGAAGCGGATAAATATATTGCAAAAGGTTGCTTAGTACCAGATGAAATTACAGTACCTATGGTAACAGAAATATTAGATTCTGAAATAGCAAAACAAGGAGCTATACTAGATGGGTTCCCAAGAACGATAGCTCAAGCACAAAAATTAGATGAAATATTAGCACAAAGAGGAAAAAAAGTAGATATTGTAGTAAATTTAATAACCCCTAGAGATGAAATATTAGATAGAATCTTAACAAGAAGAGTATGTTCTAACCAAGAATGTAAAGCAACATATAATTTAAAAATGCATCCACCAAAAGTAGAAGGCATTTGTGATAAATGTGGCTCTCCTTTAGTACAAAGAGATGATGATAAAGACCCAGAAGCTATTAAACAAAGACTAGCTATTTATGATGAAAAAACAAGCCCATTAATTGCCTATTATGAGAAAAAAGGCATTATAAGAACAGAAGAGGTAAGCACAAGAATTAATCGCTTAGGAATGCAAGCAGCAGAAGATGTGGTAGAATATATTCATCAATTAGAAAGAAGTGAAAATCATGGTAACAATTAAATCAAAAGCTGAAATAGAAAAAATGAGAGAAGCTTGTAAAATAGCAGCATTAGCACAAAAAGCAGTAGAAGAAGCTATTAAACCAGGAATCTCTACCTGGGAATTAGATAAAATTGCGGAAAATACTATGAGAAATCATGGGGCTATTCCTGCAGAAAAGGGCTATCCAAGCGGAATAAAAGGAGTTCCCGCATTTCCAGGTTCTATTTGTGCCTCTGTTAATGATGAGGTAATACATGGAATACCTTCTAAGAAAGTGATTTTAAAAGAAGGAGATATAATCAGTGTAGATTTAGTAGCATTTAAAGATGGCTTTAATGGAGATTGTGCAAGAACATATACGGTAGGAAAAGTAGATAAAGAAACACAAAGATTAATCAATATAACAAAACAAGCTTTTTTTGAAGGAATTCAATATGCTAAAAAAGGTTTTCGCTTAGGCGATATTTGTCATGCTATAGGAAGTTACGTAGAAAGTAATGGATTTAGTGTAGTAAAAGAATTTCAAGGTCATGGCATAGCAAGACAAATGCATGAAGATCCAGGCATTCCTAATTACGGAAAACCAGGAAGGGGAATTCGTTTAGAACCGGGAATGACACTTGCCATAGAACCAATGGTAATCTATGGAGGAGATGGAATTTTACAATTAGATGATGGATGGACAATCATCACAGAAGATGGAACAAACGCAGCTCATTATGAAAATACAATTTTAATTACAGAAAATGAGCCAGAAGTATTGACTTTACTATAAAAATGTTATATACTATATAAGCTATTAGTAGTTAAATCAAGAATTGTGCATAATTCTTGATTTAATCCGTATAAAAGCCTAATAAAAAATGTAAAATAGCAAGAAATTTGGAGGGGAATATGTCGAAAGAGGATGTTATTGAAGTAGAAGGAACCGTTGTAGAAACATTACCAAATACAACTTTTAAAGTAGAACTTGAAAATGGACATCAAATATTAGCTCATATCTCTGGAAAACTAAGAATGAACTATATTAAAATTTTACCAGGAGATAAAGTAAAAGTAGAACTTTCACCATATGATTTGACTAGAGGAAGAATTACTTGGAGAGCAAAATAAAAACGTAACCCAAAAATTCATATAGATTTATCATCTAAAGCAGGAGGTGGATGAAATGAAAGTTAGACCATCAGTAAAAAAGATGTGTGAAAAATGTAAAGTAATTAAAAGAAAAGGTGTCATCAGAGTAATTTGCGAAAACCCTAAACATAAACAAAGACAAGGGTAATTACATAATTCATTCGATATTAGCACAAGTCTAGAGGCGGCTGTAAATAGATTTGTGTTTATATACATGTCTATAGACTATTTAAAGATTGGACAAAATCCAATGCATTTCACCTTTAAATACGAGAGGTAGACGAAAAAAATAGATAAAAGATTAACAAAATATTGTGGAGGTGCTAAAAAAATGGCTCGTATAGCAGGAGTAGATTTACCTAGAGAAAAAAGAGTAGAAGTAGGACTAACATACATTTATGGAATAGGACTATCAACTTCTCAAAAAATATTAAAAGAAGCTGGAGTAAATCCAGATACAAGAGTTAAAGACTTAACTGGAGAACAAGAACAAGCAATAAGAAAGGCAATGGAAGGAATTACAGTTGAGGGTGACTTAAGAAGAGAAGTAGCTCTAAACATTAAAAGACTTACAGAAATAGGTTGTTACAGAGGATTAAGACATAGAAAAAGTCTTCCTGTAAGAGGACAAAGAACAAAAACTAATGCTCGTACAAGAAAAGGACCTAGAAAATTAGTAAGCAAGAGCAAAAAAACAGTTTAAAAGAATGTAAATAAAATAGGAGGTAACCTTAAATGGCAAAAGCTGTAGCAAAAAGAACAACAACTAGAAGAAGAGATAGAAAAAATATCGAAAGAGGTATGGCTCATATTCATTCTAGTTTCAATAATACAATCGTTACAATAACAGATGTTCAAGGAAATGCAATTTCTTGGGCAAGTGCTGGAGAACTTGGATTCAAAGGTTCAAGAAAAAGCACACCTTTTGCAGCAGGAGAAGCTGCAGAAACAGCTGCTAAAGCAGCAATGGAACATGGATTAAAAACAGTAGAAGTATTTGTTAAAGGTCCAGGTTCAGGACGTGAAGCAGCCATTCGTTCATTACAAACAGCAGGATTAGAAATTAGTAGCATTAAAGATGTTACACCAATCCCACACAATGGTTGTAGACCACCAAAAAGACGTAGAGTATAATGGTTAAATAGTTAAGGAGGAAATAAAAAATGGCAAGATATAAAGACGAACAATGTCGTATATGCCGTAGAGAAGGACAAAAGTTATTCTTAAAAGGTTCAAGATGTTATACAGATAAATGCAGTATTTCTAGAAGAAACTACGCTCCTGGACAAAATGGACAAAAAAAGAAAAAACTTTCTGAATACGGTACTCAATTAAGAGAAAAACAAAAAACAAAATCTTTCTATGGTGTTGGAGAAAAGCAATTCAGAAAATATTTTGAAATGGCATCTAACACAAAAGGAATCACTGGTGAAATCTTATTACAATTATTAGAAAGCAGATTAGATAATGTAGTATACAGACTAGGATTCGGAAGTTCAAGAGCACAATCAAGAATGATGGTAACTCATGGAACTTTTGAAGTAAATGGTAAAAAAGTAGATATTCCATCTTATCTTGTAAAACCAGGAGATGTAATTGCTGTTAGAGAAATTAGAAAAGATAATGGATTTATCAAACAAAATATGGAAACAAATGCAGCAAGACCTGTTCCAGCTTGGTTAGAAAAAGATGCAGAAAAATTAAGTGGAAAAGTTGTTAGATTAGCACAAAGAGAAGATGTTGATTTACCAGTAGAAGAGCACTTAATTGTAGAGCTTTACTCTAAATAATAGAAAAATAAAAAAGTGTAAGATTATATTTTTAAGAAGTAAAGTAATAGGGGTAGTAAAAAAATGGCTAAATGAAATAACCTTGAGCTTAAAACTTCTAAAAGTAGGAGGTAAAAATGATAGAATTTGAAAGGCCAAATATTAAATGCTTAGAAATAGACAATGAAAATAATTATGCAAAATTTGTCTGTGAGCCATTAGAGCGTGGTTATGGAGTAACAATTGGAAACTCATTAAGAAGAATATTACTTTCTTCTTTACCAGGCGCAGCAATCACAAGCGTTAAAATTGAAGGCGTAGTTCATGAATTTTCTACAATTCCTAATGTTGTAGAAGATGTACCAGAAATCATTGTGAACTTAAAAATGGTAAGATTAAAAGTTCATGACAATGAAGAAAAAACAATTCGTATTCATGTAGATGGAGAAGGAGAAATAAAAGCTGGTGACATTATTACAGATGGAAGTGTAGAAATATTAAATCCAGATTTACATATAGCAACACTTGCAGAAGGAGCTCATTTTGAAGCAGAAATGACAGTAAATAAAGGTAGAGGATACAATTCTGCTGAAAAAAATAAAAAAGATAATCAACCTTTAGGTGTATTACCAATTGACTCTATATATACTCCTGTAAAAAAAGTCAACTATGCAGTACAAAATACAAGAGTTGGTCAAATGGTAGATTATGATAAATTAACAATAGAAGTATGGACAGATGGTAGTTTAGCTCCTTATGAAGCATTAAGCTTAGCAGCAAAAGTTATGACAAGCCATTTAGAACTATTTATTGATTTATCTGAAGCAGCTAAGAGTACACAAGTTATGGTAGAAAAAGAAGAAAATAAAAAAGAAAAAGTTTTAGAAATGTCAATAGAAGACTTAGAATTATCAGTTCGTTCATTCAACTGTTTAAAAAGAGCTGGTATATCTACAGTGGAAGATATTACAAATATGACAGAATCTGAAATGATGAAGGTTAGAAACTTAGGAAAGAAATCTTTAGATGAGGTAACTGCAAAATTACACTCTTTAGGATTAGACTTTGCTAAGGAAGAAGAATAACAAGGAGGGAAATAAATTGGCAACAAATAGAAAATTAGGTAGAACAACCGATATTCGTATGGCTATGTTAAGAAATTTACTTACTGACTTAATACTTCATGAAGAAATTAGAACAACAGAAGCTAGAGCTAAAGAAGTAAAAGCTATGGCTGATAGTATAATTGCATTAGCAGTAAAAGAAAAAGATAATTTCGAAACTGTTGATACGAAAGTTGTTAAAGCTAAATTAGATAGCAAAGGAAATAAAGAAACAGAACTTGTAAAAAGCAAAAACGGAAAAGAATACTTAAAAGTTGTAAAAGTAGAAACTGTTGAAAAAAGACAAAAAGATATGCCAACTAGATTAAATGCAAGAAGAAAAATGATGAAAACATTAAATAAAGTAAAAGATGAAAAAGGAAAAAATATTGACTTACCATCAAAATTATTTAATGAAATAGCACCAAAATATGAAGGAAGAGTTGGAGGATATACAACTATTATTAAAGTAGGACAACGTAGAGGAGATGCAGCTGAAACTGTTATATTAAAATTAGTATAAGGGAAAAAGCAGAAGATTTTTGAAAAAAAGTTTTCTGCTTTTTATCAAAAAGGAGCAAAAAATGAAAAAACCAGAATTATTAGCACCAGCAGGTTCTTTTGCAAAAGCAAAAGTAGCCTTTATGTATGGAGCAGATGCTGTTTATGCAGGAACATCCACACTATCACTAAGAACTAGAGCAGAAATGCAAGATAATGACTTAGCCAATACCATTCAATATGCTCATTCCATAGGAAAAAAGGTGTATACAGCTATTAATATTTATGCACCAGATGATTTTTATGAGGAAATTAGGGTGCAAGCTAAAATGCTAAACGATTTACAAGTAGATGGTATTATTGTAGCAGATGGAGGAGTAGTAGAAGCAATAAAAGAAGTTGCACCAAACATTCCTATTCACATTAGCACACAAGCTAATACCATAAGTTATCACTCAGCTAACTTTTGGTATCATAATGGTGCAAAAAGAGTTATATTAGGAAGAGAACTAACTAAAAAACAAATACACGATATTATACAAAATAAGCCAAAAGACTTAGAAGTGGAAATGTTTATTCATGGAGCTATATGTTTTGGCTATTCAGGAAGATGTTTTTTAAGTGACTTCCTTGCAGGAAGAAGTGCTAACTTAGGAGATTGTGCACAAAGTTGCAGATGGGCATATAATGTGTATGTAGAAGAAAAAAATAATCCAGGGAATTTAATGCCAGTAGATTATGATGATAAAGGAACATACATCTTTTCTTCTAAAGATATGTGCTTAATTAAAGAAATACCAGAAATTATAGAAATGGGAGTAGATAGTTTAAAAATTGAAGGAAGACTAAAAACAGATTATTATTTAGCTTCTGTAGTCAATAGTTATCGTAATGCCATAGATGACTATTGTAAAGACCCAGAAAATTATGATTATACAAAATATTTAACAGAATTAGAAAAAACAAAAACAAGAGGGTTAACTACATTTTACTTTAATTCTCGAGAAAACCAAGATATTCAGGAATATGAAGGAAAACAGTATAATACAGAGTATGAATATGCAGGAAAAGTAGTAGGAGAAGAGGAAGAAAAAGTAATTATAGAAATCAAAAATAAACTTTCAGTAGGGGATGAATTAGAAATTATTATTCCTCACCAAATACGTACACAAAAATTACAAATTGAAAAATTATGGGATATAGAAACAAATGAAGAAATTCCATGTATCAATCCAGGAAAAGCAGAACAAAAAGTAAAAATGAAACTACCTATTTCAGTAGAAAATGGATGGATTTTAAGAAGAAAGAAATAAAAAAATATACTTTGCTTTATAATAAAGCAGAGTATATTTTTTGCTTTTAAGAAAGTTTTCTAGCAATAAAAAAGCCAACAGGAATAATGAGTAAAAAGTAGAGTTGCTTAAACCCGCATAGAAGGAATTAAAATAAAAATAGAACCTAGCACGAATCCTACTATTGCATATGTGGTTTGTATAGGATAGAATTTTAATAAATAACGAATACATAATAAAAAAACAATAGAGCCTAAAACTGCACCAATTCCCATAGGAATTAATATAATAAAATTCAAAGAACTAATGGCTTCTAAATAAATATAGTAACTTCCTAAACACATCAGAATAACACTACTACTAACACCAGGAAAAACAATACCAATAGACATACAAAAACCACAAAAAATTAAATAAGGAATAGTTGGAGTAACTGTATTCATATGAGAAGGTAATATATTTTCTAATAGCAATAATAATAATCCAAGCAAAAAAGCAAAAAAAGTATATAATACATAATGAAGTCTAAATTTTTTTTGATTTTTACTATGAGTTTGGCTTAATAGAGAGGGAATAGCACCAAGAATTAAGCCAATAAATAATAATTTGGTAGGAATTTCGAAATGGGCAAATAAATAACGTAATATATTCCCAAAAAGTACAGCCCCCATACCAATACCAAGAAAAAAAGGAAGTAAAAATAAAAAGTTTTCTTTAAAATGACGAAAAATACCGAAAAATACTATCAATTAATTTTTCATAAATACCAAAAATAACACAAAGTACACCACTACTAATGCCAGGAAGAATAGCCCCAGCACCCAGAGCAACACCTTGTAATAAGCGTTTGATAAAAAACATAAAAACCCCCTGAAAAAATATATTCTCAAAAATAACAAAATATGATACAATACAAGGGAAAAGAGAAAGGAGTAAAAGCCTATGGAAATGTCGGTAAAACAAAAAATAGCCCAAATGTTACTATGTACTCCATCAGTGAAAAACTTTGAAAAAGACGTAAAAGTGCTTATAGAAGAATGCCAAATAGGTGGAATAGTTTTATATAGTAAACACTATCAGAATTACCAAGAAATGTTAGAAAAGGTAAATTATATCAAACAATGTAGTAAAAAAATTTCAACTCCTGTATGGATAGCCATTGATCAAGAAGGAGGAAGAGTAAATCGATTTCCAGAGGAAGTGAAAAATATAAAAAATGCAAGAAGTATAGGAAAAACCAAAAATATTCATCTAGCAGAAGAAATGGGAAAAATCACAGGAGAAATGTTAGGAAATACGGGAATACATATGAATTTTGCTCCTGTTTTAGATATAGAACACTATGAAGAAAATACTTCTATAGGAAATAGAGCATATGGAAAAGATAAAAATACGGTGATTTCTATGGGAATTTCTGTTATGCAGGCAATGCAGAAGCAAAATATTATAGCAGTTCCCAAACATTTTCCGGGACATGGACTAAGTAAAGTAGATTCGCATTTTTTTATTCCTCGCATTACGGAAAAAGAAGAAATACTAAGAAATGAAGAATTAACTCCCTTTGCTATAGCTATACAACAAGGAGCAGATGCTATGATGTTAGGGCATTTGCTAATAGAAACTTGGGATGATAGAGCACCGGCATCTTTATCAGAATATATAGTTACCTATATATTAAAAAATGAACTAAATTTTGCAGGGTTAGTCATAACAGATGATTTAAAAATGTTAGCAATTCGACTGATGTATTCTATGGAAGAGGCAGTAAGTAAGGCAATCATGGAGGGAACGACAGCATAGTATTAGGATTAGAAACGAATAAGATTCTAAGCATTATAGAAAAAATAGAAAAACGAATCAATAAAGGAATTATATCGTTAGAAAAAGTAGAAAAAAGTGTGCATAAAATCATACAAATGAAGCAAAAATATAAAATAGAAAATGAACCAGCTAAGCGGAATGAATATAGAAGAAATAAATCATAAAATAGAAAAGTTAAATCAACAAATAGAAAGAGAGGAAATGGCAAATGACTGAAAAAGAAAAAGTAAAACAAGGATTATTATATAATCCGAACTATGATGAAGAATTAATAAAAGAAAGATTACAGGCACAAGAACTATGCTATGCATATAATCGGGTTGCGTCCGAGTCAATTAAAGGAAAGAAGCCAAATATTACAAAAACTATTCAAAAGGTTAGGAGAAAATACTTTAATAGAACAGCCATTTTTTTGTGATTATGGATACAACATAGAAGCAGGAAAAAACTTTTATGCCAATCATAATCTAGTTATATTAGATGCAACAGAGGTAAAAATAGGGGATAATGTATTTATAGGTCCTAACTGTGGAATATATACGGCAGGTCATCCAGTAGAGGAAACAAAGAGAAACGAAGGAATAGAATATGCCAAGAGGATAACGATTGGAAACTCTGTATGGATAGGAGGAAATGTAACAATCTTACCAGGAGTAACAATTGGTAATAATGTAGTCATAGGAGCAGGAAGTGTAGTAACGAAAGATATTCCAAGCAACTCTATAGCTTATGGAAATCCTTGCCAAGTAAAAAAAGAAAATCCAGCAAAGTAAAGCTGGATTTAATCTTTAATTTCTTTGGCTAATTTTCCAATTGCCTTGGTTTCAATTCTGGAAACATAGCTACGTGAAATTCCCATCATACTGGCAATTTGGTTTTGCGTTTTAGGGTGATTACCATTTAGGCCAAAACGCAATTCCAAAATAGTTTTTTCTCTATCTTTTAGTACACTTTTCATTTTTTCGTACAATTTTTTCATCTTAAATTTTAAGTCAATTTCATCTTCAACATTTCGCTCACTATTTTCTAAAACATCTTGAAGACATACGGTATTATCATCTTTATCTTTTCCAATAGGATCTTCTAAAGAAACTTCAGCATTCAATTTTTTAGTGCTACGTAAATACATTAAAATTTCATTATCAATACAACGAGAAACATAGGTGGATAATTTAACATTTTTTTCAGATTTAAAACTATTAATACCTTTAATTAAACCAATAGTACCAATAGAAATCAAATCTTCTTGAGGTACTTTAGTAGAAGAATATTTTTTACAAACATGAGCAACTAATCTTAAATTTTTTTCTATGAGCATATTTTTGGCTTCTTCATTTCCTTTTTCAAATTCGGTAATGTAATATTTTTCTTCGTCAGCGGTTAAGGGCTCGGGAAATAACTGATTATTGGTAATATATCCTACTAAAAAAATAGCAGAATTTAAAAAACTTAAAAAACCAGCAAGAGAAAGCATAAATGAATACCCCCATTTTTCACTATAATGTTATTATATGTGAAGAAATGGGGAAAGTGCATGGTCTTTACTATACAATTAATAAATTTTTTTATTTTCTTCTTGATACTGTTTAAAAGTAGTTAAACAATCTTCTCTATCCATAGGAATTAACTCTAAAATAGAAGTGTGTTTACCAGAAAAATATTCATAAATCATATCATCACGAAAACCAATATTAGCTGCGTCCTTTTTAGTACAACCAAAATAAACTTTTGAAATATTAGCCCAAATAATAGCAGAAAGGCACATAGGGCAAGGTTCACAAGAAGTATATAATAGGTAATCTTGTAAATTATAAGTCTTTAATTTTTGACAAGCTAGACGAATAGCAGTAATTTCAGCATGAGCAGTAGGGTCGTGGTCAATTAATACACGATTATTTGCTTGGGCAATAATGTTTCCTTCTTTATCTGCAATAACTGCACCGAAAGGTCCTCCTTCATTATGTTGCATTCCGCTTTCAGCCATATTTTTAGCTATTTTCATTAATGGATTCATAAAAATTTCCTCCTTTTTCGCAAAAATTATATCATAGAAGAATAAAAAAAGGAAGATATACTTATATTATAAAATAGGAAGAGACAATACTTAAAAAGTATTGTCTGTTTGAGAAAAAATGAAAATTAAAAATAAAAACAAAAAAGTTTAACATTAATAGCAATTTTAATTATAATATTATTTAACCAAAGTGTCAAGAAATTACAACAAAAATGATAATTTTTTATCTTACAAAAATGAAATGTAACTATTCTTACCTATATGGTATAATGAAAACAATAGAAATGGGGGAAAAAAGAATGTATAGAATTGTCATAATTGAAGATGATCAAGAGGTAAGAGAAGAATTAAAAATTTTATTATATAATGCAGGCTATGAAGCTATTACCATAGAAAATTTACAAGGAAATATAGAAGAAAAAATGATGAAGCAAAATCCTCACTTGGTATTATTAGATATTAATTTGCCAGAAAAAAATGGATATGAAATTTGTAGTAGAATAAGAAAACAAAGTAGTGTACCTATTATCTTTGTAACCAGTAGAAATAATAGTATGGATGAATTGAATGGCTTGGTAGTAGGTGGAGATGATTATATAGAAAAGCCATATAATGTACCAGTATTATTGGCAAGAATTGCGGGAATATTAAAAAGAGTAGAAAAACATAAAAATGAATCTTCTATTATAGAATATAAAGGTATTCAATTAAACACATTAAACGGAAATGTTTCCTACCAAGAAAAAGAAATAGAATTACCACGAACAGAATTTAAAATATTGTATTATCTTTTCAAAAATGCAGGGAAAATTATTCCTAGAGTAGATATTATAGAATATATGTGGGATAATCAAATGTATGTAGATGATAATACTTTAAGTGTAAATATAACGAGAATTAGAGAAAAATTGTCAGAAATAGGAGTATATCATTTAATTGAAACAAAGAGAGGACAAGGATATAAGATATGAATGGTAAAGAATACATTTTAGAAAAAACAAGATATATTTTATTATGGATAATATATCATGTATTTTTATATATCTTCTTAATGGCTATGCAAATGGCACCTAATGAGATTGTTTTATTAATACTCATCAATACAATCATGGGAATAGGGTACATGATATATGACTATCAAAAACATAAAAAAATATTTACGAAAATAGATCAATTAATGGATAAACTACAAGAAAAATACTTGATTTCAGAGGTAATGCAAAAGCCAAAAACGCAGGTAGAACAATATTATTATAAACTATTAAAAGAAGCAAATCAGTCTATGATAGAAGAAGTAACAAAAGCCCAAAATGCACAAAAAGAGTATAAAGAATACATAGAAAGTTGGATACATGAAATAAAAATTCCTATTACTTCTGCAATGTTACTCTGCGAAAATAACAAATCTTTTGCAACAAGAAAAATATATATACAATTAGAAGAAATTAATAACTTTGTAGAACAAGTATTATTTTTTGCTAGAAAAGAAAATGTAAATAATGATTATATAATTCAAAAAACATCTTTAAAAAAAGTGATAGATTCTGTAATAGTACGCAATAAACAGTTATTTATACAAGAGCAAATACAAATACAAACACCAGAAAAAGAAGTAACAGCATATACTGATGAAAAATGGCTGGCATTTATTATCAATCAAATAGTTATGAATTGTGTAAAATATAAACATGAAACAAAAGCAATGATAATCATAGGAATAGAAGAAAAAGAAAAGCAAATACAAATGAGTATTGAAGATAATGGTATAGGCATTAAAGAAAGTGAAATAGGTAGAGTTTTTGAAAAAGGATTTACAGGAAGTAATGGTAGAAAAATAGGAAAGAAATCTACAGGAATAGGTTTATACCTTTGTAAAAACTTATGCAAAAAATTAGGAATGGATATACAAATAGAAAGTAAAGAAAATGTATATACAAAAGTTATAATTTCTATACCTAAATCACAAGAATGGCAAGAACTACAAAAAAATAGAAATCTTACAAAATTTTAAGAGGGGGGGATTTTCATGATAAATTACATGCAGGCAGGTTCTATTTCAGTCGTGTTAACGGAAGTAGTAGTTTTACTGGTGGTTTCCGCCCAGTAGTTGTACCTATGTCTTAATATTTCAAAAAATCAGATATTTCCTGAGAAAAAATGGAGTAACCAACTCGTAAAAGCTTTTTATCAATTTGAGTTATGCAAAAAATCTTTTAATAAGGTATATAAATAAACAATAATTTACAGAATTTTTGAAGAATTACAAAAATATAAAAACGTACCAAAATTTTTCAAGAATTTCTAACCTCAATCCTGTTCCATACCCTATGCTTTCTATTTTTATATGGACACAATTGATATATTAGGTAAAAAAATGTAATATAAATGTAACCAAAATGTAATTGAAACGTAATAGAATTAAATAAAAGGATAATATATAATAGAAGAAGTATAAATAGAACAAAAACGTGAAAACTAAAGGAAAAGGAGAGAGAGGATAAACATGAAGCAAAATAAAAAAGAACAAGCCGTAACATTAATAGCTTTGGTGGTGACAATCGTTATTTTAATCATACTCGCCGCAGTTAGTATGAATATGGTATTAGGTGATCAAGGTATATTTAAGAAAGCACAGGAAGGTGCAAATGCTATGCATGATGCAGAAGTGAATACACAAATGGCATTTAATAGTATCACAGATGAAATGGATAAAATCACAAGTGGGCAAGGAGAAGTAACTACACCAGTAGTACCAGAAAAAACGGTAACAGAAGTAAAGGGTGGAGAAGCTTTTGATGTAAAAACACCAATGAAGGACGAGCATGGAAATGTGGTACAGGTGCCAGCAGGATTTAAGATAGCAGAGGATTCAGGAGATACTGTGCAACAAGGAATTGTAATAGAAGATGTAAGTGCATCAGGAGATGAGGCAGTGCAAGGTAGTCAGTTTGTGTGGATACCAGTAGGAACATTTACGAAGGATGATGGAAATCCAAGTAATGAAATTATATTAGGAAGATATACTTTTGGAGATTCGGCATCAAAAGGTGAAGCAACATTGGTACAGGCAGCATATACAGAAGAGGAACCAGAGAATTACTTAAAGCATGGGGAAACAGAAATAATTGAAGATTATTATACAGAATTACCAGAATATCGAGAAGGAGTAGCAAGTAGTGGATTAGATGGATTAAATGCTACAGCAAAAGACTTAGCAGGATTTATAAATAGTGTAAAAGAAAATGGAGGATACTATATAGCCAGATATGAAGCAAGCTTTGCAAGTGGAACAAGTATAGATAATTATAAGGCAGCAAGTAAAGTATCAACAGGATATTCAGTAAGTAGTATGAATTATACAAAAGGAATATTATGGGACTATATTACACCTTTGGATGCATCAAAAGTATCCATTAATACGTATGATGAAAGCAGTAGTGTAAAAAGTGATTTGATGAATAGTTATGCATGGGATACAGCTATAGTATATATTCAAGAAGCAACAGGAAGAGATTATGCAAATCAACTGGGAAATTCCATCAATAGTAATTTAACAAATACAGGAACAAAACAAGATGAAATATGTAAGATAAATGACATAGCATTGAATTTAAGAGAATGGACCACAGAGTATTCAAATTATACTAATATGAATTCTGCTTATCCATGTACACCTAGAGGAGGTCTTTATAGTAGTAGTAAATATAGTGCAGCTAGCCGAGGAAGTAATAATGAAACTATAGCTTCTAGTCAATATGGACGGTTTTAGAATTTGCGTATATATATAAGTATTAGCTATATAGATAAAAAGTGAAAATATACTAATATCTAATCAATATACTAAAAAGATTTAGAAGAACAATTAGTAGTATTAGTAACCCTAATCATTCTCATCATATTAGCAGGCGTAAGCATTAGTATGATAGTAGGAGATAATGGAGTTATTACAGAAGCACAAAAAGCAGCAAAACAAACAGAACAAATGCAAGCTAATTCACAAAGTTATATGAATGACCTGCAACAAGAATTAGAACAAAAAATAGAAGGACAAATAGCAGTAAATGAGGATTTACCAAATGCCCCAGAGCAAATAGATGGTATGACACCTATTAAATTCATAGAACCAACTGACACTAAAATGGGAAGCTATGAAGAAACGAATTGGACAGATAGTAGTTGGTATAATTATCAAGAAAGTAAATGGGCCAATACGATAAGTGAAGATGGAAGTATGTGGGTATGGATACCCAGATATGCATATAAAATC
>CALXJP010000003.1 GCA_944388655.1 uncultured Clostridia bacterium
TCTCCAATTTTAGTCATTAAACGATATTCTGGTTTTCTTAAATTATTATATGATATATAGGAATATTTTTGTTTATTTTCTTGTTTACTTGCCTCTACTAAATAGGCATTGGCAAAAAAGGAAAATAAGGAATCATCATTCTTCAAAATTTCGCGAAACAGATCAATTTCATTCATCAAAATATCTGATTTTTCTTTTGGGTATGGCATATATTTATCTACACTATTATATTTTGGTGGTTCTTTATCTGAAAATATAACATTGGGCATACGATAATCTGGTAAAGGATAATAGAAATGCTGATAGTGGAACCCTGTTTGTTCTAGCATATTTTGTAGCTTTTGTTTGGTATATGTTTCTATTTTATCTTCTTCATTGTTATAATTGAGTAATCCTACAAATTTTTTATTCAAATAATTTTCTGGATTTCCTACAAAATAACGGATTCCAAATTGGTTATCTACGGCAATTAATAAAATACCATCTTCTTTTAAGTTTTGAGAAAGCTCAGTTATCATCTCTTGAGAAGTCATGTGATTTGCTTTTGCAATATATGGCAAACTTCCTATAAGCGTAATATAATCAAATTTTTCTGTTAACGTTATATCTTTCCATTCCCCTAATATAATTTCTAAATTTTCTTGATTTTCATATCTTTTACTAATAATAGTTGCCTTATCTGGTTGATTTTCTAAAGTAACTACTTTGTTTGCTTTTTTACAAAGTACCCCTGTAATTTCTCCTAAATTTCCTCCTATTTCTAATATGGAGCAATTTTCTTTGAAAGGATACCAGTTAATACTATTTTGGCAAATGGTTGATAAGTGTCTAATTTCTTCTGTAGTAACATCTTTTGAAAAGTGCTTTTCATATTCTTGATTAGAAAAATTTTCAATATATTGCGCAATTTTCTTTCCTTGGTTGATTTGCTTTTTTTTGTACTTATTTTGATAGAATTGTGTATTTACCTTCATATTCTCTACCCTCTTTTAAATTTGTATCGTAACATCTCCATCTTTTGCTATAATGTGCTGTTTTACCCCTAGTTCTTGCATCCATGCTCTTGTTTCTTTTGTTTTCCATGGGCCACTATCTTCTCCTGTGCCTGCATCATTGTTCCATAACCATTGCGTTGTAGGCCATAAGCATACTTTAGGCTGAATGATAGCATATAGTTCTTTAGTTGCTCCACTTTGCCCATGATGTGCCATTTGTACAATTTGACACTGTAAATCTTCTGCTGAATTATTTTGTATTAATTTTGCACTACTTTCTTCTCCCGTATCTCCTAAAAATAAAATTTTCTTATCTGCTACCTGCATTTGAATAACCATGCTAGAGTTGTTTCCTGCATTGTTGGTTATTTCCGGATTTTTAATTCCTAATATTTTACAAGTTACGTTATCTATGGTAATTACTTCATGTAAATTCGGCTGTTTTACTTTTCCCTTCATGGTTTCTAAAACTGTTAAAAATTCTTCTATTTCTTCTTTTCTTGTAGAATCATATTGTTCATACCATGATAAGGGGTTTACGGAACAATATATGTTTTCTACTGTGATTTTAGGTTCTTCTTCTGAAAAAATTTTAGTAAAAGCTCCTACATGGTCTTGATGAGGATGAGTTAAAAACCATGCGTCTACTTTCCCTCCATATTGTAATACATAATTTTCTAAGTTGCTGGCATCTTCTTTGGTGCCTCCATCAATTACAATTGTTTTTCCCTTTTGTGTTTGTACTACATAGCCCATCATTTGTGAGTGACTTTGTGCAGAAAGTTGTGTTACTAATAGGGTATCTTGTTCTTGTATGCTTCCTATTCGTATTTGTATAAAAATAAATACACTCATGGCAATTATGATGGTTACAATATATAAAACTATACTTTTCTTTTGCCTATTTTCCATTTTCTTTTTCCTTTTCTATGGTAATTTCTGAATTAAGGCTAATCATACCTACTGTATCTTTTAAAGATAGTACTTCTACTAATAAAGCATCATATTTTCTATTTAATACTTCTAACTCTCCTCTTTCATTAAAGTGTGTACAACTAAAAGATAGTGTATACTTACCTGGTGCTAAATTAATGGTTTGCCTGAAAGAGACTTCTACAATATCACCTTTTTTGAATTTGCCTGTAGATATTTTTTCAATTAAGGTATTCGTTCCACACATTTCTAAGCCTTTAAAATCTTTCACCGTCATAGTAAATATGGGTTCATTTACATCTTCTAAAAATTCTACCTTCGACTTTAAAATAATAGGTTTATTATTTTCTATAACAGTGGCAAAGTCTCCATTTGGCTCAAACATACCATAATCGATTACTTTTGCTTTTCCATTGCCATATTCTATAATGTTTTGGTTTTCATCAAAGTGAGACTTCCAAGTGTCACCTTGTGATTTTTGATAATGTGCGTTTTGAGATGATAGGTTTTCTTGTTTGCTTTTTTTATCATCTAGCCCTACTATCATTTTTTTATATTTTTCAACACCTTCTTTTACTCCACCATCAAATATTTTTTT
>CALXJP010000004.1 GCA_944388655.1 uncultured Clostridia bacterium
AAATGTAAATTATTTACAATTATGTATTTGGTGGAGGCGAGCAGAGTTGAACTGCTGTCCAATATTTTTTCCATAATTACTTCTACAAGTTTAGTTTATTCTTTCATTTCCCATTATATTTCATGAATAAACAAACAAATTATAATGGTAGCTACTGACAGTACCCCCTATTTTTGTAGCACAAAATAGGTTTATTTCCTACTTAGTCATCGCTTTATCTAAAAACGTAGGCATTTTTAGTAAAACGTGCCGCTTTCCTTAAGCAGCAAATGCTAATTCTTTATTATTATCAGCGTTTATTTTTAATTCTGCTTTTTTTAAGTGGCCGAAGCAGCCATCCACTACTTGCCATAATTACTTCTAAAATACTGTCGAAACCAATTACGCCCCCATGTGACTATATTCTATTATACTCTATTTTTCATTACTATGTCAATGTTTAGTTGACAGTTACTTTTTAGTTGTATATAATACATATACATATAATTTTTGGAAAAAATATAAACAAAGGAGGATTTTTTTATGACACCACATAATGAAGCAAAAAAAGAAGATATTGCCAAAATTGTTATTACACCTGGGGACCCTCTTCGTGCTAAATATATTGCTGAAAATTTTTTAGAAAATGCTGTATTGGTTAATTCAGTAAGGGCTATGTATGCCTATACTGGCTATTATCATGGAACACGTATAACGGTTATGGCATCTGGAATGGGAATGCCAAGTATGGGTATTTATTCTTATGAATTATTTAAAATTTATGATGTAGATTATATCATTCGTATTGGTTCTTGTGGAGCTTATGACCCTAAACTTTCTTTATTTGATATTGTGCTTTCTGAAACTTGTTTTTCAGAAGGAAATTATGCTTTAACTTTTAATAATGATAATTGCCATCTTGTAGATTCCGATAAAGAATTAAATTCCATTATTATGCAAACTGCCCGCGAAAAAAATATTCGTTTAATTGCAGGTAACACAGTTTGTACAGATTCTGTTGATTTTTATATGACAGATGTTACACAATTTTTATCTAGGTTACCACAGAATTTTCATCCTATTAGCGCTGAAATGGAAGCTTTTTCTTTATTTTATAACGCACAATTTCTTCATAAAAAGGCTAGTTGTTTGATGAGTGTAGTAGATTCTCAATATATTGATAAAGTTGCTACAACAGAAGAACGTCAAACCGGTTTAAATCAAATGATTACACTTGCTTTAGAAAGTGCTACTCACATTGGAAAAGGAACATAATAATTTTATGTTCCTTTTTAGTATACTATTACTTATAATTTTTGCAATCTTTCTATTGTTGTTTCTAGCATTTCTTGATACTTTTCTAATTTTTCTTTTTCTTCTTGTATTTTTTGCTGTGGAGCTTTACTAATAAACCCTGCATTAGAAAGCATTTTATTGGCTCTTTCTACTTCTGCTTCTAGTCTTTTCTTTTCTTCTTCTAATCTTATTTTTTCAGCTTCCACATCTACTAATTCTTCAAATGGAATATATACTTGAATATCTTTTGCTACTACTGTCATAGCATTTTGTGGTATTCCTATTGCATTTTTTTGTACTACTATTTCTGAACCATATCCCATTTTTAATAAAAAGTTTTTACTATTTTCTATTACTTCTGGCTTTTCTGTAACAAAGATTAATTTTGATTTTTTATTAGCTGGTACATTCATAGTTGCTCTTACATTTCTAATTCCTATGATTATTTCTTTTATTTCTTCTATGATGGTTTCTTCTTGTATAAAGTTCCATTTTTCTTGATATTGTGGCCATTTTGCAATCATAATGCTTTCATCATCATGGTATAAACTCATATAAATTTTTTCTGTTATATATGGCATAATCGGATGTAATAATTTTAAAGCATCTTTTAATACTCGATTTAATGTCCATATTGCTTGTTTTTTAGTTGTACATTCTTCATCATACAAGCGAGTTTTGACTATTTCTATATACCAATCACAAAATTCATCCCATATAAAGTCATAAATATTTTGTGCCGCTACACCTAAATCATAGTGGTCTAAATTTTCTGTAACTTGCTTGATTACATGATTTAACTTACTTATTATCCATTTATCTTCATAGCACAAATTTTCTGGTAATTGTTCTTGTTTAATAAAGACTTCTTCTACATGATTTTTTTCTATATTACTTAGTACAAATTTTGAAGCGTTCCATAATTTATTGGCAAAGTTTGCTGCAGCTCCCAATTTTTCTGGCATATAGCGAATATCATTTCCTGGCGTAATTCCTAATATTAAAGAAAATCTTAAGCTATCTGTTCCATATTGCTCTATAATTTCTAATGGATCTATTCCATTTCCTAAACTTTTTGACATTTTTCTTCCTTGGCTATCTCTTACAATTCCATGAATAAATACATCATGGAAAGGAATTTTGCCAGTATGCTCTATACTAGAAAATATCATTCTGGCTATCCAGAAAAAGATAATATCATAGCCTGTTACTAATACATCTGTTGGGAAGAAATATTGAAAATCTTCTGTTTCTTCTGGCCACCCTAAAGTAGAAAAAGGCCATAAAGCTGAGCTAAACCATGTATCTAATGTATCTTCATCTTGTGTTAAATGAGTACTGCCACATTTTGAACATTTTTCTGGTTTTTCTTCTGCTACCATTACATTGTCACAATCATCACAGTAATATGCTGGTATTCTATGTCCCCACCATAGTTGTCTTGATATACACCAATCTTGTATATTTTCCATCCAATTATAGTAAATTTTATCAAATCTTTCCGGAATAAAGCGAATTTGACCTGTTTTAACTGCTTCAATAGCTGGTTTGGCTAAACTTTCCATTTTTACAAACCATTGCTCTGAAATTTTTGGTTCTATTTTATTATGACATCTATAACACTTTCCTACATTATGTGTATAGTCTTCTACTTTAATTAGGTTTCCTGATTTTTCTAGCATTTCTAATACCTTTTGTCTTGCTGCCATGGCATCCATACCCTCTAATTCAGGAACTAAATCTTTCATTCTTCCTCTTTCATCAAATACTTCTATAATTTCTAAATGATGTTTCATAGCCGCTGCATAATCATTAGGATCATGTGCTGGTGTTAGTTTTACTGCTCCTGTTCCAAATTCTGTTTGCACAAAATCATCTGCGATGATTGGTATTTCTTTATTCATAATAGGCAATATTACTGTTTTGCCAATAACATCTTGGTATCTTGCATCATTAGGATTAACCGCAACCCCTGTATCTCCTAACATTGTTTCTGGTCTTGTCGTTGCTACAATAATATATTTATCTTCTCCTTTAATGGGATAACGAATATACCATAGATGTGTTGTTTCTGCTTCATATTCTACTTCTGCATCAGAAATAGAAGTATTGCAATATGGGCACCAGTTAATCATTCTTTTTCCTTTATAAATAAGCCCTTTATTATATAAATTAATAAATACTTGTTTTACAGCATGTGAAAGTTCTTTATCCATTGTAAACTTAGTTCTTGACCAGTCACATGAACATCCTATTTTTTTTATTTGATTGATAATGGTATCTCCATATTCTTTTTTCCAATCCCAAGCTCTTTCTAAAAAGCCTTCTCTTCCAATATCTTCTTTGGTAATTCCTGCTTCTTTCATTTTGGCTACTATTTTTGCTTCTGTAGCAATAGCGGCATGGTCTGTACCAGGAATCCAAAGTGCATTGTACCCTTCCATTCTTTTATATCGGATGAGCATATCTTGTATAGTTTCATCTAAGGCATGTCCCATATGTAATTTTCCCGTAATATTAGGTGGTGGCATAACTATAGTAAATGGCTTTTTCGTATGGTCTTCACTTGGTTTAAAATATCCTTTTTCTTCCCAATTTTGATAAATTTCTTCTTCAAAGTTTTTGGGATTAAAATTTCCTTCTAAATTATGTTCTTTTTTCATTTTTCCTCCTACTCAAACTTAAATAAGTTTAATCCAATTTCTTCATCAAAACGTCTTTCTACATTTCCCGGAATGACATAAATAAACATTTCACATGTAGCACTAACAATCGCTTTATTTAAGTGTCCTCCATATACTTTGTTTTCCACATCTCCTGCACTTAAGTGGATATGTTCATATAGCTTTCCCTCTTTTGTAGTAATGCTTCCCGTTAGTGAAACAATTTCAAAATCTCCTTGATAATTACTTGCATAATATTTTTTCTCTTTTGTATTGAATAATCCTACTTGAAATTCACCTATCGCTCCTAACGCATTTACATTTGCTAATGTGACGTTTTCTTTTTGACATATTTCTTTCATTTTTTCAATAATTTCTTCTCCTTTGTCGATTCTTGCGACAATTACATTTTCAAATCTTCTATATTCCATATAGACCCCTCCTAAAAAATTTTTTATACTCATTAAAGTGGCTTTTGTAACATTTCCTTAAGGAATGGATATGGCTAAAAAAGCTCACCCTTACAATAAGGGCGAGCTTCTTCTCACGGTACCACCTTAAAATATAAATGACAAGCATTTATTTCTTAGTTAGCTGATAACGTAGCTTACACGTATATACTTACTTTTTTCACTATATCTACCAAAAAAGCTACCTTCAGTAGTTTTTCTACAAAGAAGCTTACAGCCTATGACTTCTTTTCTCTTATTAGAAAGCTTTCTACTTACTCCTCTTTTTTCTTGTATTTGTTATGATGTATGTATCATACCACAATTTTACTTGTTTTGCAACTATTTTGCTAAAATAATGATAACTCCTCCGATAACAAATAGAGCAAAACCTACAATTTTCATTGTTTTTACTGCATCGTTTCTATCTCCAAAACTAAACCATTTCTCTGTTATTTCTCGAGCATCAAATATTAAAATAGCACTAATTGCCAACAATATATAAGCTAATATAGTTATTATTATTTTCACAATTTCCATATTTATACATCCTTTTATATTTCTTTAAAAAATTCTACTGTAAATTTACATTCATATTCTTGTTTTGGTGGCAAAAGTATAATATCTTCTTTTTGTCTGAAGACTCCTGTAGAATGAATGGTATCTGCTGTTGTTTTCCATGGTTCTATGCAAATAAAGGGTGCATTGGGTTTAGACCAAACTCCTAAATAAGGAAAACCTGCAAAGTCTACACTTAATACTTTTCTTCCCGTTCTTTTATTTTTTAAAGTAATGATATGTGAGGTTAATCCTTTCATGATGATGGCATCATTTCTAAAAGAATTGCTATCTAAAGGAATCACTTTTTTATTTTGTATTATGTTTTTGGCATATTCTGTTCCAATTAATCCATCTACTAAATACAAAAAGTGAATTTTTTCTTCTTCTTCTTCAAATTCCAAATAATAATTTCCTTCTTGTAAATCTTTTAGGTTTATTTTAAAGGCTGGATGCCCTCCTATTCCAAAAGGCATGTCGGTATTTCCTTCATTAATGACTTTATATATAGTTGTAATTTTATTTTCATCTAATCGATAGGTAACATATAAAGAAAAATGGTATGGGTATTTTTCCAATAGTTTTGGATTACTTCTTAATACATATGAATGAAAATTATCTAATTTAGTAATAGGCTCAAATTCCATATCTCTTGCAAAACCATGTTGCGATATTTCATATGTTTTTCCATTCATAATGGTTTGATTTTTTTTGCATTTTCCTACTGTTGGAAATAATATTGGCCAATGTCTTTTCCAGTATACTTTTCCATTGCTATCTACGCAGTTTTTTCCTTGGTGTATTCTTTCTTCTCCATCTAGCTTAAAACTTATTAGCTCCGCACCGAATTTGGAAGTTAATATTTGCGTATGCATATTTCTTCGTCCCTCCATTATTTTATATGGTATATCATATTGTTTTTTTATGTAAATGTCAAGTATTTCCGGAAAATTACAGTGAAAAATTACGTAATTGGTATAACTACTGCCCTAAATCCTCCTCCATAATCACTAAGTCCATAAATGCGATAAAAATAAAATCTACTAGCTTCTTCCGCATTCCAATAGGAACTTCCTTGTTCTACATAAGGATATTCATGTGCCAAAAAATAGCTATTGCCTTTTTCCCATGAAGTAGTTCCTATTCCTGCAACAGAAGTTTCTCTTATGGCATCTCCATATATTTTTGTATTTTTATCATAATTTGCCTTACTTGCTATATTTAAGTTTTCTTTGCTCCTTTCTATTTCTAAATTATCTACATTAGTATCATGAGGATATACCATAGTATACTTTGTGCTTGTTGTTTTTAATATATTGTTGTTATACGCTAAGGACTTTCCATAGTCCCATAAATTTTGATCTTCATTAGCTATATATGAGGCTGTTCTTTCATAGCATCCTCCTGTTAGGTCGTATATTCCTGTTATATTTTTTGTGCTTGAAGCTACCACTCCTCCTTTTTGATTCCATGCATACATGTTACCTGTTGTTGTTGGGGTATTGTCTGTTAATGTTTTGATTTCATCTATTTTAACAATGGTTTCTTCTCCATTTATTGTTCCATCAGTCATTCCTGTGATTCCATATACACTATCTACTTCATTTTTTCCTGTTGTTTCTGTTCTTTCTTGATTCCCGCTGTTTAGAGTAGCATTATTTATAGCTATTCCTTTTCCATTTGTTCCGGTACTGACTATAACTTAAATAACTTATCATTCCCCATTCACTACTTTTCATTAAGTGTGTATCTGACGAACTAGTAATAAATCCATATATATTTTCCCTTTCATTCATTGCTCTACATATGTTATAGGCATCATTATGATTGATATAGTTCATACTATAAGTTAATGGCTGAAATACGGGATAACTAATTTTAGTAGGTGTTTCTCCATAAATTCCATCTAACCAATTTCGTGCTGTTTGCAGGGATAGTGCTTCTTCTCCTGATTCAACAGTTTCTACCCAACTATCTATTTGTGTATAACTTACTGAACTTTTTACACTAGTTGTAGTATTATTTCCTTCTGGAAATCCTGCTTCAAATTTGGCTACATACATTCCCGTAAGTTCACTATCCCATCCTCCGTTAGCAAAATTAATGCTTGTTTCATTCGTAAATGCTGGATGTACATAATAATCGCTCGTTGTATCTACTGTTTCGTCTATACTTGTCTGTCTTTTGGCTGTTTTTATTTCTCCAGTTGATTCATCATAATAATTGTCACTTGTACCTATTAAAAACTTTACTTCTATAGTTCCACCTTCTGATTTGTTTTCTGGGTTGTTGTATGTTATTTTATAGGCATATCTTGGTATCCATACCCACATACTTCCATCTTCGCTTTTTGTATTAGCCCATTTACTTTGACTATAGTCATACCAAGAGTTATCATCCCAAGTAGTTTCTTGCACACTCCCCATTTCTGTGTCTGTTGGTTCTATGAATTTTATCGGTGTCATTCCATCTATTTGCTCTGGAGCATTTGGTGTATCTTGTCTGAGTTCTGGATTTTGTGTACTATTTCCTGCTATGATTTTATCCATTTCGTCTGTAATACTATTAAATGCCATTTGCGTATTAACTTCTGCATCATGCATTGTATTTGCACCTTCTTGTGCCTTCCTAAATATTCCTTGGTCTCCTAATACCATATTGATACTTACTGCTGCCAAAATGATTAAAATAACGATTGTCACCACTAATGCTATCAAAGTAACACCTTGTTTATTTTTAATTAAAAGCATATTTTTCTCCTCCCTTTCCTCTTTATCCTTTTATTATATATTATTTTTTTTACTATTTCTATTACTGTTGAATAACATTTTTGTTACATTTTTGTTACACCATTAACTTTTTATATGAATATGATTGTTTTACAAACTAGCTTAGGGTTACATTTATATCCTTCTACCTTGTAACTTATCTTTTTTTATGTTACAATAATACCAGTTAAAAAGAAATCCAATAGGTTTATAGGTATATCCTTTATAAAAACCTAAATATATTAAACAAGGAATGTATCTATATGATAATTAAAAATCCACAATTTACTATTTCTGCTGTTTCTCCTAAACAATATCCTCAAGATAATTTGCCCCAGGTTGTTTTAGTAGGAAAATCTAATGTAGGAAAATCTTCATTTATTAATACATTAGTAAATCGAAAACGTCTTGCTCGTACTAGTAGCGAACCTCGGAAAAACTAGACAAATCAATTTTTATCAGATGGATGAGCAATTTTATTTTGTAGATTTACCTGGTTATGGTTTTAGTAAAATGTCAAAAGAAGAACAAGTAAAAGTAGGAAATTTCATTGAAGAATATTTACAAAAAAGTAATGCGATTTCTTTAATTATTTTTTTAATTGATATTCGTCATGAGCCTACTGCCAATGATAAGTTAATGTATCATTATATTGTTAAGTGCAACAAGCCATGTATTATCATTGCTAATAAAGCTGATAAAATTGCTATTACTAAGGTAGAGCAGCAAGTAAATCAATTACAAAATATCTTAAACCCTATGAAAGATTATGTTTTTTTACCTTTTTCGTCTGAAAGAAAAGTTTATACGGAGCAAGTATGGAAAGAAATAGAAAAATATATTTAACCTAAAAAAATACATGATTTTTACATCATGCATTTTTTTGTTTTCTTTTTTCTATTTCTTTTATATATTCTTTATCTTCCTTCGATATTTTTTTGGTTATGATTTTTAACGCTTTTGGTCTTTCTAAAGTAATAACATGGTCACATCCAACACATTTTAATTTAAAATCTACACCAACTCTTACTATTTCCCATAATTTGCTTCCACAAGGATGCTGTTTTTTAGTTCTTACAATATCTCCTATATGATATTCCACACACATTCCTCCTTAAAGAGCTTGTATTGCTGTTTCATATCTTTTTTGCATTGTTTCTTTTCCTAGTACTTGCATAATTTCATATAAATCTGGTGTATTGCTTCTACCTGTTAGTGCTACTCTTAAAACTGTGCTAATGTCTCCTACATGTCCTTTTGGCCAAGTTTCAGGAGATTTTTTCCATTCTTTTACTTCTCTGGCATAACCTAATTTTTCTGCCATATCTTTTATTTTATTAAACCAAGTTTGCTTATCATCCTTAGCATCATAATACTCATTCATATATGTATTAACTATCTTAGTAATTTCTTCTTTATCTGTTATTTTTTGATATTCATAATTTACTTTTTGATTAGAAAATTCACTATCATACATATAAGAAATATTTTGGTATACGTCTGACCATTTAGCAATATCTTTTCTTGGTTTTGCATTTCCTCTTTCTATTCCGAATACTTGCATAGCATAATTTTTATTTTGCAACAATTCTTCTAAGTGTTTATCATATACTTTTGCCCATTCTAATGCTTCATTATATATTTGCTCTGCACTGTATTTAGAAATAACTGTTTTAGCAATATCTAAAATTTTAACAATATCAAATAAAGCTCCACTTACACTCATTTTTTCAATTTTAAGTTCAAAATCATCTAAGGATGCATTAGGATTTGCTTTTCTCCAACTTTCAAAATTAGAGTTTGCAATATTCAATAAATATTCTACTACCGCTTCTTTTGGTATACCTTGTTCTGTATAAAAACTTACAGAAGCTTCAGGGTCTTTACGCTTACTTAATTTTCTCTTTCCACCATTATCTTCTTTCATGATTGGTGAAATATGAGCATATTTAGGAGTTTTAAAGCCTAATACTTGAAATAATTGTAGGTGCAAAGGAATAGAAGATAACCATTCATCTCCACGAATAACGTGTGTTGTGCGCATAAGATGATCATCTACAGCATGTGCAAAATGGTAAGTTGGAAGTCCATCTCCTTTAATTAATACTACATCTTGATCATTTTCTGGAAAGTCTACATTTCCTTTAATTAAGTCATGATGTTTTATTTTTCTTTCTTCATTTCCAGGAGATTTTAAACGAATAATATAGCTTTCTCCTTTTTTTATTTTTTCTGCTGCTTCTTCCACTGTTAAATTTCTACATTTTGCCCATACGCCATAATATCCAGGTCTAATTTTTGCATTTTCTTGTTTTTGTCTCATTTCATCTAACTCTTCTGTTTTGCAAAAACAAGGATATGCTTTTCCTTGTGAAATTAAATATTTGGCATAGGCTTGATAAATATCTTTTCTTAAAGATTGCTTATATGGACCATATTCCCCTATTTCATTTTCTTCATCTATCATTCCTTCATCTGCTGATAAATCAAAATCCTTTAGAGAATTAATGATGCCAATTACTCCATTTTCTACTTCTCTTTTTTGGTCTGTATCTTCTATTCTTAGGAACATTACCCCTTCTGTTTGTTTGGCTAATTTTTTAGCAATTACCACTTGATATAGTGAACCTAAGTGTACAAAACCTGTAGGGCTTGGAGCAAATCTGGTAACAATAGCTCCTTCTTTTAGATTTCTTGGTTTATATTTTTCTTCATAAAAGGAAATGTCTTTTGCATTAGGAAATACTAAATTTGCTAAATCTTGATAATCCATATTCTTCTCCTCTTTTCATTTCAATTATTGGCTGATTATATCAAAAAGTTTAGGCTTTTGCAATCTCTTTACCAAAATCTATACATTTTTGTATGGTTTGTTCATCTGGTGTCCATTGACAACGTATTCCTTCATTGATTAGTGAGAATCCACATTTTTGTAATTCTTCTGCTATTTGCTTTGTAGCTTCTCCACTCCATCCATAACTTCCAAAAGCTGTCGCTTTTTTATTTTTTAATTTTGTTCCTTTAATAAGTTCTAAAATTCCTGCTATAGAGAATAAATATCCGTTATTTACTGTAGATGAGCCTACTAAAATAGTTTTAGATTTAAAAACTTCTGTTAATACATCTGTTTTATCTTCTTTTGCCATATTCATTAGTTTTATAGTTATTTGCTTATCTTGTTCATATATTCCTTTTGCTATAGCTTCTGCCATTTTTCTTGTATTATTCCACATAGTATCATAAATGATAGTAATTTGATTTTCTTGATAAGCACTTGCCCATTCTAAGTATTTTTGTACAATTTGCATTGGATTTTCTCTCCAAATAACACCGTGGCTTGTGCAAATCATATCAATTGGAATATGCATTTGTTGAATTTCTTGAATTTTCTTGGTAACAAACATTCCAAAAGGAGCTACTATATTCGCATAATATTTTATTGCTTCTTCATATAGCTCTGCTTGATTTACTTTGTCAGCATATAAGCTTTCAGTTGCATAATGTTGTCCAAAAGCATCATTGCTAAATAAAATATTTTCTTTATCCATATACGTAAACATGGTATCTGGCCAATGAAGCATTGGAGCTTCTATAAAAGTTAAGGTATGTTTTCCTATATTTAAAGTATCTCCTGTTTTTACTGGTACAAAATTCCATTCCTGGTGGTATTGTCCTTTTAGAGATTTTACTGCATTAGCAGTGCAATAGATAGGCGTATTAGGGATTTCTCTCATTAATTCTACTAATGCACCACTATGGTCAACTTCTCCATGATTAATAATGATATAGTCTATTTTTTGTAAGTCTATTTCTTTCTTCAAATTGGCTACAAATTCTTTATCATAAGGTAGCCATACTGTATCGATTAATACATTCTTTTCATCTCGTATTAAATAACTATTATAGGATGAACCTTTAATGGTAGTAAATTCATCTCCATGGAATTTTTTTAATTCCCAATCTATTTTTCCTACCCAGGTAACATACTCATTTATTTTTTTTGACATAGTTCATTACTCCTTTATAAAGACATGATAATTGGTAAAATCATTGGATTTCTTTTTGTTTTTTGGAAGATGTAATCTCGTAAGTTATCTTTTAAAGTAGATTTAATTGTTCCCCAGTCTGTAACTCCTTGATCTTCTAAATTTTGTACCTCTTCTCTTACGACTTTTTTTACTTCTTCCATCAAGTTTTCAGATTCTCTAACATATACGAATCCTCTTGAGATAACATCTGGTCCTGCTACAATTTCTCCAGAACCTGCATCCATTGTCATAACAATAACAATTAGACCATCTTGTGATAAATGTTGTCTATCACGTAATACAACGTTTCCTACATCTCCTACGCCTAAACCATCTACTAATATTTTTCCTACAGGAACAGTACCTGTGAGTTTTGCTCCCTCTTCACTTAGCTCTAATATTCTTCCATTGGTACTCATGAAAATGTTTTCCGCTGGAATTCCCATTTTCTTAGCAGTATCTGCATGAGCTATTAATTGTCTGTATTCTCCATGTACTGGTAAGAAATATTTTGGTTTTACTAATGACAAAATTAATTTTTGCTCTTCTTGGCAAGCATGGCCTGATACGTGTACATCTGCTAAAGAACTGTATACCACTTCTGCCCCTATTTTCATTAAATCATCTATTACTTTTGCTACTAATTTTTCATTTCCTGGTATAGGAGTTGCTGAAATAATAATTAAGTCATTTGGTGTAATTTCTACTTTTTTATGCTCTCCATTTGCCATTCTTGTTAAGGCAGACATGGTTTCCCCTTGGCTTCCTGTTGTAATAATAACTAATTGTTCATCTGTATAATTTTTTATCATGTCTATGTCAATAAACAAATTATCTGGTGCATCAATATATCCTAATTTTCTTGCTGTTTCTATCATATTAATCATGCTTCTACCACATACAGCAATTTTTCTTCTATTTTCTACTGCTGCATTAACAATTTGTTGTACTCTATGCACATTGGAAGCAAAAGTAGCTACAACAATTCTTTTTTTACAGTTGATAAATAATTTATCAAAAACCTCTCCTACCGTACTTTCAGACATGGTATACCCTTTTCTTTCTGAGTTTGTACTATCTGATAGTAAAGCAAGAACGCCCCTAGAGCCTATTTCAGCAATTCTTGTTAAGTCTGTCATTTCACTGTTGATTGGTGTATAGTCAATTTTAAAGTCCCCTGTATGCATAACTATTCCTACTGGCGTATATATAGCAAGCATTACAGAGTCTGGAATACTATGGCAACTTCTAATAAACTCTACTTTTATTTTTCCAAAATTAATCGTTTCTCCTGCTGATACTTCCACTAATTTTGCACTTCTTAATAGTTTATGCTCTTCTAATTTATTTTGAATTAATCCTATTGTTAATTTTGTTGCATATATAGGAATATCAAATTGTTTTAAAAAGTATGGTATTGCACCAATGTGGTCTTCATGTCCGTGAGTAATTACCATTCCTCTAATTTTCTCTTTATTTTTTTCCAAATACGTAAAGTCTGGTATAACTAAGTCTACTCCTAGCATATCATCTGTTGGGAACTCTAGACCACAGTCTACAACGATAATTTCATTATCATATTCAAATGCTGTAATATTTTTTCCAATTTCTTCTAGTCCTCCTAGAGGAATAATTTTTAATGTTGGCTTTTTAAATCCTATTTGCTTTCTTGATCTAACATGTGTTTGTAATGCTCTTTCTTCTTTTATTTTAACTAATGATTGCTCTTCCCTTCCTTGTAAAGCTACTGTTTCTCTAGTTTCTTTTGTTCTTTTGGTATACGGCCTTTTTCTCGCTTCCTTATTTTTTTCTTTTGATTGTAAAGTATTTCTACTTGTTCTTCTTGTGTTCTTCTTTAAGTTTGTGTTTTCATTTTGTTCTGCTCTCTCTAACATATTTTTTCTTCTCCTTTATTTTTTATTTTAGTGTCTCGTTTAAATTTATATATCTATTTTTCTCATTTTTTATTGAATTATACTTTTTTCCACGCAAAAAAGACTCAAAATATTTTTTGATTTGCTTATTTTTATTTTTCTTTTTTGCATTATCTCATTTCTTCTCATTCTTTTTATCTCATTATATTATATAAATTTAAATCTCTTCTTTACCATCTCTTGGTAATCACTGGTAATATTATAATATACAATTTTATTTTTGTCAAATTACTTTTGGTTTATAATTGGTAGTACATTAGCAGAAGCATTATTACAAAAAATATATAAAGAATAATAAAACAAAGAAGCGGAAAAATAAAATAGTAACCGCTTCTTTTCAAATTTTATTGTATTATTTCATATTGACTTATATCAGGTTTTGTAAAGATTTCATCTGATATCTCATTAAATTCATGTTGTATTTCTTCTGTTTTACCATTATTGTATACTATCTTGATACATAATCCTGTGTCTTTTTCCATATATATTTCTTTTTCGTCTGAATTAGTAAGTAAAAATGCTGAATTTAAATTTCCAGTTATTCGATAGCACTCTTTTTCGTTATATATAACTTCTTCTATATGTGTATATATGCTTGCTAAAAATCTTCTCCAAGTATTCTCTGTAGCTACATAATTAAATATTAATGGTTCCATTAATGTTCCTGTTGTATTTAATTTTGCTTTTTTACCTTCTACAGTTTCATAGAATTCATCACATTGCGTTCCATTATAATATAAAGAGGTTTTGTATTTTGCTTCTTCGTTTTGAACAATAACTAATTGTCAATTTTTACTCGATATACAAAGCACCTATAATCCCCGCATCATTACCTAAACTTGCTAAAACAATTTCTGGAACACGGAATTTATATTTATGTTCTTGTAATTTTTCTAATAATTTAGTATATAAAATTTTATGAAAGTATACAAAACTTCCTCCTAAGCATATAGCTTGTGGTTCCATAATTCTTGTTATATTATAAATACCTAACATTAAATTCTCTATATATTGTTCTATGTAGTTTTGAATTTCCTTTTCATTTTTATTTTCTAATAAGTACTGTAAAATAGCTTCTGAAGATATTGCTTGTGAATTTTCTCCTATGTTAAAGTAACGAATAAATCCTTTTTTAAAAGCACTCATGGAAGCATATTTTTCAAAACATCCTTTATTTCCACATTGGCATGGAATTCCCTCTTTTTGAATTATCATATGACCATATTCTGAGCCTGCATTTATTTTTGGTGTTAACAATTGATTTCCTATGAAGGTGGCCCCTCCTATCCCTGTTCCTAAACACAAAAACACACAATCTTCATACTGTTGTAATGAGCCGTATAATTTTTCTGCTACTCCTGCACATTTGGCATCATTATGAATAACAACTTGTGTGTAAAATTCTTCTTCTAATTCTTTTTTTAAGGATAAACTTTTTATATTCAAATTATAAATATCTTTAGCCATTCCTTCTTGAATAGTACCAGGACAAGCAATGCCTATTTTTTGAATAACACATTTTGGTGCACCAATTTGTTTTAATATATCACGAATAAGGGATATAATCATATCCCTTATTTTTTCTTCTTTATTTATTTCTTCTTTAAAATTTTCACATAGGTTGATTTCTTTTTTCGTTGTTATTTTTCCTTGTTCATTTACTATTCCTACTCCTATATGACTTCCACCTATATCTATTCCTATTTGCAATATTTTGTTCCTCTTCTTTCTTTTTATACTCCTGCTGCTGAGAATAAGAATCCTCCCATGTATACTTGTAAACATGGAACAAGTACAACTAATACGAAGAATATTAATACAATACCTACTATAGAGTATGAAATTTCAGGTAATACTTTCATAATTTTCTCTATAATATTATCAATATCCATTTCCATATATTCTATCAATTTTTTCATCATTTCTGATAAATCTGTTTGCATACCTATTTTCAACATTTCTGTTGTCATAGGAGATGCTAACCCTGATTTTTCAAATGGTTCTATCCAAGAAGCACCAATTAAAATATTGTTAATGGATGTTTCTACCATAGATAAGAACACATAATTCTTAACTACGTTTTTACTAACTTCTAGCGATTCCTGAATTCTCATACCATTATCTAGGTTTAATATCATTGCCTTGATAAACCTTGAAAAATCTAAAGCAAAAATAAGTTGTCCAAAAATTGGCATACGATATTTAAAATAGTCAAAGTTATATCTTCCTTTTGGTGTGTTAATATAATAGACTATAAGTCCTACAATAATGGCTACAAGTGCAGTTGGAATATACCATACTTTTAGTGCTGCAGTAATAAAGTTAAAAAACCATACCGTTATTCCTGAAAGTTTATCTGTACTTCCTACTTGTCTGTATAAACCTTCAATGGCAGGTACTGCTACCAATGAACCTACAATTAATAATACTAAAATTGCAAAGAATTGTATAATATTGGGTACAATTGCTTTTTTTACTTTTCTTCCTATAGCATTGTTATCATCTAAATATTTTACAGCTTGCTCTAAAGAGGTGGTAAGAGAGCCTGATAATTCACCAACTTTTATCATATTAATATAGATATAAGGAAATACATTAGAATAATATTCCATAGTTGTATACATGTATTCTCCAGCTTCTACACCTGCTAATATATCTTGCAAAATACCTTTTAATGATAAATTTTCTGTACTTTCAATTATAGTATTTAATGCATGAATATTATTAAAGTTTGCCTTTTTTAATAGATAGAAATTTTGTGTAAAAATAACTAAGTCCCTATTGGTAATCTTTTGTGTACCGGCAAGAGCTACATTAACTCTTTCCGCAAGACTAATTTCTGTTCTCGCATCTCTTGTTAATATGTTAGAACTACTTGCCGTTTTCATGATTTCATTCATATCTATGCTATTTCTTCTAACTTTCTTTTTATTTTTATTGACATAGGCAGATTGTCTAACATCAATTGGCATTAAGTCATTTTGTTTTAATTTTTTTATCAGTGTTTGTTTACTTGCTTCTTCAACACGATTACGTACAATTTGCCCTTTTCTTGTTACTGCTCTATATACATATTCTGGCATTTTTTCCCTCCTCATTATGCATTTTATACATAACTATTATTGTTTGTTTCTTTATTGGCATTTTCCTTTTTTATCTTAAGTTGCATAATGGTTCTATTTAAAACTTCTATATTTTTTTCTTCTATTTGTGATTTTGCTTGTTCTAGTGTAATTTTATCATTCACAAATAATTCTGCTAAAGAATTAATTAATCCTATGCTTCCTTTTTCTAAATTGCTTTGTATAGCATCTTCAATTTCTGATACACTAATTTTTTCTTTTCTAATAATACCTGCTATGATATTATCTACCACCATAACTTCTGGTACTAATACTAATTTTCCAGATTTTCCTTTTAGCAGTCTTTGTGATACAACTAATTTTAGTAAAGAGGCAATTAAGTATTTAATACTTTGTTGATCTGAAATATCATAAAAGTTAATCATTCTGTCAATAGTTTCAGCACAAGATTTTGTGTGAAGAGTACCTATTACTAAGTGTCCTGATTCTGCTGTTTCTATAGAAGCTTCCATTGTTTGTTTATCTCGAATCTCCCCTACTACTACTATATCGCAGTCCTCTCTTAGAGAGTTTTTTACACCATCACTAAATGATAAGCTATCACGTCCACGTCCTATTTCTTTTTGTACAATAATAGATTTTTTACAATGATGTTTATATTCTACTGGGTTTTCCAAGGTTAAAATCTTTTTATTTTGATTTTCATTAATAAAATTAATTAATGCATTCAAAGTAGTAGTTTTTCCGTGAGTTTGTTTTACCTGTAACTAAAATTAATCCTTGTGGTTGATATGTCATTCTTCTTACTATATCAGGAACTCCTAGGTCTTCATAACGTGGTAATTCGTTTTTAATTAATCTTAGTGTAAAGATAGGAACCTCATCTGAGTATGAAATATTAACCCTTAAACGAATATCTTTGTATTCAAAAGAGGCATCTAATTTTCTAGTTTCTTTGAATACAGCATCTTTGTCTAAATTTCCTCTAACAAAGTAGTCATATGCTTCATACATGTCTTCTTCTGTTAGTATTTCCATTTCTCCTATTTCTATTAAGTCTCTTGCAATTCTTAACATTGGTTTAATTCCTGAAATGAGATGTACGTCAGAAGCATCTTTTTCCATGGCTATATCTAAAATTTTATCTATATTTATCATCTGTAAACCCCTTTCTTTAATAAATTACTAATTTATCATTTAATTCTTCTAATGTGGTATATCCATTTAAGACTTTATTGAATCCATCCATTACTAGAGGACTAAAATCTTCTTTTAGTGCTTCATTACGGATTTCTAAACTAGATGCGTTTTTGACTATCATTTCTCTAATTTTTTCAGTAACAAGCAATATTTCAAATATAGCAATTCTATCATAATATCCTGTGTAGTTACATGCATCACAGCCAACTACATCAAATGTTTTCTTTCCTGTAAAATCTATTGTTTTTCCATATTTTTGAGCTATTTTGGTCATAATTTCTTTTTCATGCTCATTAAATTCTCTCTCTCTTGCACATTTTCTACACACTTTTCTAATTAATCTTTGTGATATAGATGTAGCAAGAGTACTAGAAATATCATAGTTAGAAATTCCCATTTTTCTTAGTCTTGTAATAACTTCTACACTATCAATTGTATGAATAGTAGATAATACAAAATGACCTGTTTGTCCAGCTTGCATAGCAACTTCTGCGGTTTCATTATCTCTAATTTCCCCTACTAAAACAATATCTGGGTCTTGTCTTAAAACTGTTCTTAAAGAATCCGCAAAACTTGTTTTTACGTCTACTTCAATTTGATTTAATCCTGGTATACGAATTTCTACTGGGTCTTCAATAGTAGTAATATTGATTTCTGGTCTATTTAAATAGTCTATAACACTGTATAAGGTAGTGGTTTTTCCTTCTCCTGTTGGAGCTGCAATAATTGCTACACTATTTCTTTTGTTAAAGCTTTCTCTTACTAGTTTTTCATCTTTTGGAAAGCCTAAATCATAAATTTTCTTAATTCCTGCATTTTTCTTGAGTAATCTTAATACAAATTTCTCTCCATAAATATTTTTTTGTGAAGAAACACGTATATTGTATTCTGGATATAGCAAAATTCTACCATCTTGTGATTCTTGCTTTTCTTGGTGCATATTAGAAATAGCTTTTAATCTACCTATAATTTGACTTTGCTTTTCATTATCTAATGTTGCTTCTGTAATTAATCTACCATCTATTCTATAACGAACCCTTACTTTATCTTCTAAAGGCTCTATATGAATATCACTTGCTCTTTTTTCCATTGCTGTTTTGATAATGGTATCTACTAATGTGGTAATGTCATTACTATCTCCTATATTGCCTTTATTGGTACCTTCTAATGTTTTTAATATTCTTTCTATATTTGTCTCAAATGTTATGTATTTATCCATAACAAGACCTTTATTTAATAATAGTAACCTTACAGTTTCAACAGCTCTCTTATTAGAAGTATCTGCAAAGCAAACTTTTACCCTTCCGTTTTCTACATCAAAGGGAATGGCTTTATTATTTCTTGCTATATCTTGTGATATATAGTCTGTAATATTAATTTTGATATCTTCTGGTTCTAATAAAATTGCTTTTTCATCTAAAATTTCTCCAATTGCTTGTATTAATTCTTTTGAGTCACATAATTGCAGAATATTAATAATATCTCCTAATTTTTTACTAGGATAATTTCTTTGATATTCTAAGGCTCTATTAATATCATCTTCTGTTACTAAATTTCTTTTTGCTAATTCTATTCCTATTGGTTGTGTTTGTTTAGCCATAACAAAAACTCCTTTCTTTTGTTTCTATTTTTATTATACTATATTTTTTATTTTTCTTATATAGGAATTGCACTATTACTAGAAATTACCAATATTTTAGTATATAGTCTGTAATTCTTCTATTAATTTCGTATCCAGAAGGAATAATATCTACGGTAATCATAATTTTGTTGACTCCTCCAGAAGATATTTTCTGTTTTAAGAAAGTACAATATTCAATATTTTGAGCAATTTTTACTTTATTTCTATAAATACTTTTTTCTTCTTTTTCATACTTATAGTTTGTACCATCTGCAAAAATGACTTGATCTACTTCTACATTGGCATCTAAATTGTTTTTGCTATCTCTTATGAAGTATAATGCCATTTTGTCTAATTCTGCTATATATTTTCCTTTATCTTCTGCTAAATCTTTATTTTTGTCAAAGTTGGAAAATACTACTGTTAATATAGATAATACAATGGTTACCACCATAATATATATAATTAATGAAATTAAAGTAATTCCTTGATTATTTTTTACCATATTCTTTACCTTTCGCTATTTAAATTAAGCTTTCTTGTGGCTCTCTAATTTTTAATTTTGCTAAATTAATTGTAAATTTTTCATTTTGAAAACTATAGGTTACCGTTACATTAACTGTTTTAATTAAATCTTTCTTTGCACTATATTCGCCTTTGTAATTGGTAACTTGTATTTGCATATCAAAATTTTCTGCTATTTGTAAGGTATCTTTAATTGTTTCATTTAATGTTTCATCTACTTGTTTATATGGCAATCTATCTGTTAATTCTAAAGCACGGATTGCATAATTGTATGCTACACTTTGCAATTGAATCATAGAAGAATTATATGAAATTTGTACAAATAAACTGGCTATAATACCGGTAAAAATAGTTATCACTAATATAGCTACTGTTACATCTATCAGTGAATATCCCTTCTGATTATTTTTTATTTTCATTTTACCACCTACACACGAAAAGATTTGTTACAATTAGAGTTATAATATGACATACGCAAATGTAATAAGCAATTGGTACTTGCTTTACTTCTTGTACGTGAATATGCTTTTTCTTATGAGCAAATATTTCTAATGCTCCGTCTATTGCAATAGCAAGTAAAGTTAGGGTAACTGTTAAAAATATTTGGCCTCTATTGGTAAAAGCAAGCATGATAAGAAGTATTAATAAAGTTAGAATGGTATAATTGCTTTTTAACTTTTTTCTTAAGTACCATGTTTCTAATATCAATAATAAGCATATGAAAAATAGATATATAACATATCTATATATGTTAACATCTGTTAATATGTATAGATACACCATATATATAGCTACAATACACATTTCATAAAATATAACACCTATATGAATTTGTCTGGTTTCTTTATCAATACCTGCTATAATAAACCAACCTGCAATATATAATAATGCTAGTGCTACATAGAAAATAGTATGTATGTCTATTTTTCCCATACCACAAATAGAAATAGTAAATAACAAAAATACTATTCCTGAACATACTTCTAAAATTAAATATCTTGGCCTAATTTTTTCTTTGCAATATCTGCATCTTCCCCTTAAAGCTATATAACTAAGAATAGGAATCATATCCCAAAAACCTAATTTATGATGGCATTTTGGACAAAAAGATCTTTCATGAGTAATATCTTCATGCAAAGGTAATCGATATACAGCTAGCGTGAAAAAACTACCAAACATTGCTCCTATGCAAAATATTAAAATATAAAAAATAATAAGTTCCATTGCTTTTTTCCTTTAAAATAAGGGACTACCTAAATATCTATTTTGCTATTAAAGGTAGTCCTTTATTTAGTTTTTTATTTTTTCTTATTATTCACCATCTGCTGGTACTAAATCATCAATTTCATCATATAATGCATTAAAGCCTTCTGCAGTATTTACTTCTGCATCATGCATAGCATTTGCTCCTTCTTGAGCTTTTTTGAAAATACCTTGGTCTCCTAATACCATAGCCATACTAACTGCAGCTAATATAATTAAAACTACAATTGTAACTACTAAAGCAATTAGAGTAACACCTTTTTGCTCTTTTAACATAAAAAACTCCTCCTTCTTAAGATTTTTTGTATATATTTATATGAATAAATATAACCGAATTTATTTTGTTCCAGTATTATTAAAGAATGTTCCTGTTGAGTCTGGATTCTTTTCTGGTGTATTTCCTTCATTTGTATTTGTATTATTATTTGTGTTTGTATTTGTTCCATTTACTTGAGATGTTGTTTCTGCAAATGGGTTAGCTTTTCCTTTTACATATGAATTACTGTATTTATATTTATTTAAATCTGCTCCATCTAAAGAATATGTTTTTTCTACAGTATCTAATTGTAAATTTCCATCTGCTGAATCAAGTTCATTTTTTATTTCTTCTGATGTTGTATAAGTTTCTGTTTTAGGAACAATTTTATTCATTGGATTATAGTCATAAAAGATAACCATCATGACTAGTATAATTGCTATTAATAACAATATGGTTATTAATACTTCTTTTATAATTGCTTTTCCCATAAATAGACTCCTTTATACAAATTGTATATTTTTATTGTGTAACTGTATTGCTATTGGTACTTCCTTGTTGTGTGTTTGTAGTACTTTGCTGTGTATCTGTTGTAGTATTAGTATTTGCATTATTCGTATTATTTGTAGTTGTTGTTTGATTTACTGTTGCTGTAGATGTATTTCCTACAATTTTTACATTTTTAACTTTAAAGGTAGCTTGTAAAATTTCTCCTGCATTAGGTACCATTTTAAAGTTTTTTACTCTAAAGTTCAAATCTTCATCTTCTTCTACAGCATAGATAAAATCTGTTATTGCTATATAACTACCTTGAACAGTAAAATTCAAATCACTAATTCCAGCTGTATCACCATTTACAATTTCCATTCTAATATTAACACCCTTATCTGTAGCATGTCCTCCTACTGTAGTCCATAAGAATTCAATATCATATTGTTCTTCTTGTGTGGCAGCTAAAATTTGTTCATCTGTGTAAGATGTTGTTTTATCTAAATATGTTTTTTTGGCTGTTTGTAAATCATTTGTTGCTTGTTTAATTTCTTGCATCTTTTGCGGAAAACTTTTAGTAATTAGACTGTTTAACGTTTCAATGTTTTTATCTAAATTTTCATTTTTTTCTTGTATTTGTGATACACTAAAAATTTGAAAGTCGCCTATTTTTATTCCATTAGCTATAGCAAAATATGCCAAGACTCCAAGCAAAATAATGAGAATCGTTAATAATATCTTTTTCATGGTATGTCTCCTTCAATTACAATTTTAACTGTACCATTAACGCTTGTTCCTGATGTAGATTGCACATTAATTAAAATTTGATCATTTTTAATGTTTCCTATAAAGTATCCTAAAAGGTCATATCGAGATGATTGTGCATTGATATATATATGGCTTCTTGTTTCATTACTACTTGTAGTTTGTGATACATTTTCAATGGATGTTAAGGTAACCCCTTGAGGTATAGCAAACATGATTTTACTTAATAATTCTGGAATTTTATCTTTTTGTACTTGGCTTTCATGTTCTGCTTGATCAAATTTTTCTAAGTTTTCTACTATGGATGTATAACTTGTGGTTTTAGATTTGATTTTTTGTAAATCACTATCTGCTTTTGCTATTTGTGTTGTTTCATCACTTGTTTGTTTTTTTACTTCAGTTAGCTTATCTTCCATTTGTGCATTTAAAAATCCTGTAATTACACAATAGATAACAGTAATTTCTAGAAAACTAATTGCTACCCTCAATAACCATTTTTCAAAGTTATCTAAACCGCCCTTTAATCCTTGTTTAAAATTAAAGAAACCAGCGATTTTTCCTGCTATTTCGTTTCCTTTTTTGTTGTTCTTTTCTTTTCCTGATGTTATTTCAAATTTTGCCCAACTTGGTAGTGAATCTGATAAAGATTTTTTCTTAAAGTTTAAATTAGCAACTCCAAATCCTAATTGTTGTAATGCTAAAGCTATTGCCGAGTTAACTTCTATATAATCTTTAATATTAATTTTTAAAGTATTTTTTATGAAATATGGTTTTAATATTTCACACTTTGTTTTTCCTAAAAATTCCTGAAAATATAAATCGATATTGTTTATAATACTACCAGTACCCGTAATATATATTTTATCTATTTTTGTTGCATCTGATTCTATATATTCTTTTGTTTTGTTGGCTATTTCATATAATGTTGGCATAATATCTTCTAGATGTTCTGTATTGCTATCCATATCTGGTTGTAGCAATTCTTTTGCATCTGCTGTATAAATCGTTGTATTTTTACAGATTTCGTATGCCTTAGAGTAAGAATTTTCTTTTAAGTTAATATTCGTAAGGATAGATTCCATTCCTTCTTCCATACGTTTTATTTCATAAATACTACCATTAATAATTTTAGTAATATCTGTATGTGCCTCTATGTTAATAATAATGACATTTTCTTTTGGTTTAATCTCTGCTACATTGCTAATTGCCATTGGTAAAGGTGTATACATGCTGATAGGATTTTCACCAAATTCTAGTTTTCTTTTAGTAAGTTCAGCTTTATTCACCGATATATATATTGCTTTGATTTTTTCTTTATCTTCCAAAGAAGTCACTAAAGCATATCTTGTTTCCAACGCATTTCTATTATAATTTTTATCACTGCAAAAAGACGTGAATTCCGTTTCAATTGCTTTTTTCAAGTCATTTTTACTAAGTAAATTGAAAAAATAGAAATAATTATATGCTTCTTCTGATAAGTTAATACTTATCGGTGTATGATAGCTATAAGTCTCTGAAATAATTTGATTAATTGCTTCCCCTATTTTTTCATAAAATTTAATTCCAAAAGATTCCACTTTCAACATGTCTTTATCTTTTGTCACTTTTGCATATTTAATTAAGTTTTCTTCTATATACATTCCTAAACAACTAGACATGGTAACTCCTTGTTTTTATATTTTCTTTTCTTATTTTCTACAAAAATCTACATAAAATACTTACTTTTTTTGCTATTAATGTATTTTTTTCGCACTTTTTAAGTTATTTATATTTTATCTTTTTTCGCGAAAATGTCAATAGTTTTAACATAACCGTAATCCAATTGTAATATTTTTGTAATATTTTGTCGTAAATCAAAAAACTGTACTTTTTCTTTCAAAGTACAGCTTTTTTGATTTATATAATTCTCATAAAGTAAATAACTACTATTAAAATAGCAAAAACAATTCTGTAGATAGCAAAAATTTTGAAACTACCTTTTTTCAAATAGTTTAATAAAAATTTAATAACAATAGCTCCTACAACAAAGCTTGCTATAACGCCCACAAAGAATGGTACACTAAATACAAAATCTTTAATTTTTAGTACTGTAGCAGCAAATACAATTGGTGTTGCCAATAAAAATGTATACTTTGCCGTAGATTCTCTATCTATTCCCATCATTCTTCCGGTTGTCATAGTAATTCCTGATCTAGAAACACCTGGTATAAAAGCTAAACATTGTGATAACCCAATTAAAAATGTTTGTTTAAAATTCATCTTTTCATACTTTACTTTAGATGGTGCTTTTTTATCTACTATGTATAATATAATTCCCATTACCAATAGTGCCGTTGCTATAATGAGTGGCTGTTTTAGTGCATCTCCTACAAATTTATCTAATAAAAGACCTATAATTCCCCCTGGAATAGTAGCTGCTACTAAATACCAAAACATTTTTCCTTCAAAGCTTTTTTCTTTTTTTATAGCTAATTGGTAACCACCTTTGATTAATTTTATCCAATCTTTATAGAAGAATAAAACAATGGCAAGTAGTGTACCAAAGTGTAGTGCTACATCAAACCCTTCTGCTGCCTCTATGTAACTTTGCTGTGTATCCCATCCAAATAACCAAGGAAGTATATTTAAATGTGCCGAACTAGAGATTGGCAAAAGTTCTGTAATTCCTTGTACTACTCCTAATATTAGTGCTTGTATTGTATTCATTTTTTGTTTTCCTTTCTTCGTTAAATTTCTTTTAATACATTATATATTGTATCTTTGATAAATTCTGCTGATGTAAGTGGTGCTACTTTTCCTGGTAAAGATAATGCCCAAATTGTTTTGATTCCCATTTTTTTAGCTTCTCCTTTATCTACTCCACCAGGATTAGAGGCTAAATCGATAATTAAGCATTCTTTCTTTACTCTTTCTAAACGCTGTTTATCTAATATTAATGTTGGTATTGTATTGATAATAATATCAAATTCCGATAGATATTTTTCTAATTCGCTTAAATGAATAGGAACATATCCATAAGCCTTAATCCATGCTAAATCTACATTTTTTCTTGCTTCGCAATATACATTCGCACCAATTCCTTTTAACATATTCGCTAAAATTTTGCCTACTTTGCCATATCCTAGTACTAATATTTTGCTTCCATATATGGTTTTAATGGTTTCTTCCATGGCAATTTGTATAGCACCTTCTGCTGTTGAAATTGTGTTTAATACCACTAGCTCTTCTCTTGTTAATAAGTCAATTACATCTATATTTTTTTGCTTCATTTCTTCTATTAATTCTGTTTTAATGTTTCCCGCTATAAATCTTTTTCCTGGTAGTACATGGATTAATTTTTCCAATGTTACCTTATTTTCACTAAAAGGTGTATTAATTTCTACATGATTACCTGTTAATGGAATTGGTCCAATAACAAAATCTGTATTTTCAATTGTTTCTTCTAAACTTTTACACATTTGTACTTCAGGAATGTTTTGCAGATTTTCTGCCTTTTCTAATGCAAATGTTTGCACGTGATATCCATCTTTTACAAGCATTTCTGCAAGTTTCACTATTCGTAAGTCTCCACCAATAACAGCAATTTTGTTTTTCACTTATTACACTCCCCTTTTTTGCTTTTTCTATAGTATATTTGTATATTTTTTCTTTATTCCTTTTCTTGTTCTTTTGATTCTTTATTTTTTTCTTCCGTTATTCTTAATTCTTTAATATCCTTTTTATTTAAATTTCCTACTAATTCATACATTTCTTGTAAGTGAAAAATGGCATCTTGTTCTTTTTTGGTTAAAATTTTTGTATTTTCTTTTTTTTCATTTTTATTAGGTCGTTTTATTTTTGGAATGATGAATTGAAAAACAATTTGTTTTTCTGCTTTTTCATAGTAACTTTCATCTTCTTCAATTGCCTCTGTTAAGTATTGCAATGCTTTATCTTTTTCTCCATTTAATGCACAAATATATGCTAAATAATAATAAGCGGTTGCATCTGGTTCTTCTTGTGTTTGTATAATTTTCATAAGATACTGTTTTGCCTCTTCTTTTTCATTATACATTAAGGCAATTTGTGCTAAGCTTAAATTGGCTACATATAATAGTGAATTGATTTGTGCTGCTTGCTCATAATACTCTTTTGCACTCTGAAAATCATTTAACCTTGTATACGTCATTCCCAAATTATAGTATAATTCATATCGTTCTGGATAATATTTTAGTGCATCTATATAAATATTAGTTGCTTCTTTAAAGTTTTCTTGTTCATATAAAATATCTCCTAACAACATAGTTGCTTCATAATACTTAGGATTTTTTCGTAACAATTCATATAACATATCCTTTGCTTGTTCTTTGCGATTCACTTCGTTTAATAGATTAGCTACTTTAAAATAAGATTGATAATCTTTCTTGTTAATTTCTACTGTTTTTATATATTCATCTATAGCAATATCTACTTTTTTGTTTTTTTCATAGATACTTGCCAAATATTTATGCATTATATAGCTATTAGGATATTTATCAATGTATTTTAATAAAATCTTTCTTGCCTTTTCATCTTTGCCCTGCATTTCATATAGTTTTGCTTTTGTGCAAGCAATCATTTCAGAAAGATTTATCCACTTTTTTTCTATAATACATAAAGCAATTGGCAATACAATAGAAAGTATATACATGATTGCCATTACCCAAATGGAAAAGTGGCTATCCGTTATGATTTCTAAAAATTCTACTGTTATTCCTAAAGCTTGCAAAAGTAAAATGTATACATAGTTTGTATCATTTTTTTTAATTAATTTTCCAAATATGATGAAAAATAGTATAAATGCTAATATTGTTAATATAATTTTTATTACCATGTTATTTTATCCTCTATTTTTTTCCAAACTTTTCTTCATATTTTTTCATACATTTTTCTATAACTCTTTCTGCTTCTTCCCTACCCATTATTTTATCTACTGTTGTTTGCTTTCCTTCTAATTGTTTATATACTTCAAAAAAGTGAGTAATTTCTGCAGATATTTGATTTGGTACTTCTGTAATATCCTGATATCCGTTTAAATATGGATCTGTTTTAGCAATAGCAATAATTTTTTCATCTTCTTCTTGATTATCTGTCATACGTAAAATTCCTATTGGATAAGCTTCTACTAAAGTCATAGAGATAATTTTTTCTTCACATAATACAAGAACATCTAATGGGTCATTATCATCTGCATATGTTCTTGGAATAAATCCGTAATTTGCTGGATAATGTGTAGAAGTATATAACACTCTATCTAATTTTAACATTCCTGTTTCTTTATCTAGTTCATATTTGTTTCTTCCACCTTTAGAAATTTCAATTACTGCTGTAAAATCATTTTTTTTGATTCTATCTTTACTAATATCATGCCATATATTCATATTCATTTTCTCCTTTCTTTTTTGACTTTATTATTCTATTTCATTTTTTATTAATTGTCTATAGAATTTTTGAATTTTAATTATGTTTTTTTAATTCTTTTCTAATTTTTTTGCAAAGCTTATTTAACCCTATTCCCTCTATATATCCCAATGTTTTGCTAGATAAAAAATTATTTTGAATTGCAAGTTTATTCCACTTTTTTTCACTAGGATTAATCTCATGATTTAAAATGTATGCCGTTAATGCTTTTTTACTTTGTACATAAGCCAAGTTGCTCACGTTGTATACTGTATCTAGTTTTATATTATTCTCTTTCATATCTTTCCCCATTTCAGAATTATAATACATTGCTAGATTATACAACTATTTATTTGTATGTCAAGTAACTTCGCTAATTCTTTTACTTTTTCTAATTTTTCTATTATTTTTATGATAATTTCTTCTCTGGCATATTCTATATTCCATTCTTTTTTTAGCGATGTAGCTATGTTTTGAATATCTTCTGGAAATTGCATTTCATTTACATTCATACCTATACTTATAATTAAATATTTTACTTGTTGTTCTTCTGTTGCTGTTTGTGTTAATATTCCGCAAACTTTTTTTCCATTACATAATAAATCATTTGGCTCTTTGATAGTTAATTTTTTCCCGTATAATTCATATATTGCCTCTTGAATCACAATAGCTATGTTTTTAGTTAAGCCTTCTAACTGTTGTATATGACATTGTGGAAATATGACAATTGACATAGCAATATTGTTTTTTCCTGTATACCAAGTTCTTCCTTTTGTTCCTATTGCACTAGATTGTTGTTCTGCTAAGATAATGGTACCATTTTTTATTTGGTCAATTTGCCTTAATGCCCATTTATGTGTAGAATCTATTTGTTGTTTATCAATAATTTCCTTTCCTATATATTGTGTATGACTTTTTTTGATTTGTTCTATTTTCATTGATTTTTTTCCTTTACTCTTTTATTTTTTATTGCCCTATCATATCATAAATATGCTTTTATGGGAAGTTTTACTGTAGAATGTTTTTATTTTTCTAAAAATTATTTTGAATATTGATTGACATATAAATAAGCCTTACTTATATGTAAGACTTATTTTCTTCTTTTTATTTTTAGTTTACTTTTTTACAAATGTTTGTTACTTTGCAAGACGTAAAATTATCCAAGTTATAACAAATGCACTTATGGCTGGTAACAAGATGCTAGTACCCATCATTGCTTTTACTTCCCAATTAATGGGTAGTATTAACATGATTAGATCTATTATGATAATTGTTTTTGCACATATCCGTACATCTACGTTTTTTAAAAGTTGAGCAATAAGCCTTCCTATAGCCCAAGAAATAGACCAAAAAATCACAAAAAGAACTTTATTTCTCATTAGCAAAAACATAATAAAAAAATTAACTATAGCAAACATCATAGCCTCTTGAAACCGTCTTTTCATAAAAAAACCTCCTCATGCTTATCATATATCATTGTTTTTGGTATAAACTAAAAACTTAGAGAAGTAACAAACTCCTCTGAAAAATCAATCATTCTGAGTTCAGATGCCTATCAAATTTAAAAGATGTATTGCAAATCCGAAAAAACACATTCCCGCATCCCTTAATTCCGTCGACATAGTTCCTAAAATTTTTAATAATGTTTTTTTCATAAAGCTTTCCCTTTCTTTGATGATAGATTGATTTTGTAATATTATAGAAACTATATGTATTATACTATATTGGGGTTTTAAAAGCAAGTTTACATAAAAAATAATAATTATTCTATTTTTCATATGATTCATCTTCAATACAAATTTATTATACTTATACCATTAAACACTTGAAAAGAATTTCCTATTATATAATTAAAAGTTGTACTAAATGAAATTATCAGTTTAGTACAACTCTTAACTACTATTTTAGCCGTTCAAATTCTGGGACAACATCTTCAAAAAGTTTAAAAGCTTCAATTACTACTCTTCCTTGTTTATAGAAAAGATATCCATCAGCAATTCCATCTTCCTTACCTTTTTGAGCTAACTTAAAAAATTTAAAATATTCATGTTCTATAGCTTCCCTTGATGGCTTTTTATTAGTTACTAGACATTCCAGTTTCCAATCCAGAAGTTTATCAACAATAACAGATGTCTCCTCTACAAACTCATTTTGTTTTTTAATCCTTCTAATAATTTTACTAAAAAAAGATTCTTTATAAGCAATTATTTCTGCATTCTCTTTTGTTTTTTCTCTATTTTTGAAAATATTATCGGGATTATATTTTTCCCTCATATAATTTTGATATTTTATTTCATTTTCGTTTAAAATTTCATTTAATTTTTTCTTTTCTATATCATCACACATATAATCTCTATACAATACTGTTAAAAGTTCTTTTGTAGTAGGTAATAAATTTTGTTTTTCTAATGGCATTGTTTTATCTATTTTCCAATTAAAATCTTTTGCTTTATTATATTCAATATAACTAATAACTTTTTTAGGTATTCTAGTCTTTAAATTTGGTGTAATATATTTTAATATTTCATCTATTTGATAAAGTGAATTTAGATATTCACTGTTTTTTGTAATGTACCACTTAGTTAAAAGTTTAATCCTGTCTCTTCAACTTCAGTATGAAACTATCCCGAAATTATGACTTGATTTCCTCTCACAGGTATTCCAAAGAATCCGATTCCTCATACTTTTGTTGTGTTTGCTTTAAAAAATAATTTCTTTTAATAGCCAATAAAATATCAATTTATATAAAAAGTTTATTAAATATGTCCTTGATAAACACATCATCAGTTATTTTATCCTCTAAATAAGTATTAAAGTTATCTTTATTTATTCCCTTTTCATTTATTTTGCTATAATTCGGATATATTTCTTTAACTTTTTCTCTTTCTATTGTGTAACTCTTTCCTGTAAAATTATAAGTTATATATTGTAAATTATCTATTAAAGAAAATAATGAGACAGAATTATATACTAAAGCTCTTTCTACATACAATTCATCATTTATATACCAATCTGTAATATGATAATCTACTGTTAAGCCCATTTTTTCAGAATCTATTTCAAACACAAAACCATATTCAGAAAGTGGTAGCGAATCTAATAAATTTCCATCGTTACTGTTATTTCCAACATATTGATTTTTATATTTTATTATATTGTCAATGCCCGATTTTTCTCGATTAAATGGAACATTGGGAACCGTATCTGATGTATATTTTTTTTCCGTATCAATAATATAATACTCATTTTTTGTATCATAATTTATTCTATACACATTATAAAATGGTGCTTTATATTCTATCATATTATTGCTATAAATCTTTAAATAAGAAAAACGAGGTGCTTGATGTATATTGACTACACCAATATAATCTATAACTAACAGAAAAGTAATAAATATTATTAAATATGCAAAACAAATCAGTGCTCTTTTAAAATATTGTATTTTATTTGTCAATTTCACAATACCAAAAAGTGATACAATTCCTCCAAACACAGAATAAAATCCTCCCCAACTACTATCACTTGGAAATATTGACATTGCTATAATTGTGCAAAGAATTCCCAATATAACTAACAAAACTCCAGTAAAATTATTTTTTTCAATTACTTTCTTATTAGAATAATCAATTGTATTTATAATGTTTTCTTCTAACTTTTCTTGATATTTTTCTTTTTCAACCTTTTCTCCACTTAACAAGTCATTTAATGTTATTCCTAATTCTTCACTTAATGGTTTTAACATCGAAATATCTGGCATATAATTTCCATTTTCCCATCTTGAAATTGTTTTTGAAGTTACTCCTAATTTTTCTGCCAATTGCTCTTGTGTCATATTTTTCTTTTTACGATTTTCTGCAATATATTTCCCTATCTTTTTAATATCCATAATTTTTGCTCTCCTTTCGTATGTATTTTAACAAAATATACTTCTAATTAACACCCCATGGATAGCGAATGATTTGTTTTTTATCATTAGACAGAAATAGAGAGTTACATAAATTACTAAATCGAGTAGAGAATAAATAATTATTTTATTTATTCCCTCTCACACCACCGTACGTACCGTTCGGTATACGGCGGTTCAATTTGTACATTCAATATGTACTTTTGTATATTGGTCTAGTAGAAATAC
>CALXJP010000005.1 GCA_944388655.1 uncultured Clostridia bacterium
TTACTTCTCTTTAATTTCCCTATTATCATATCATATAATTTTTATAAAGTCAAACAAAAGTTTTATTTTTTATAAAAAAAATTAGGTACTTTTTAGCACCTAATTTATATTGATGTTTACATTGGAACAACCACTGGTCGAAATCCAGCAGCAAAATCATTGTTACCATCATCTCGAGCGAAGTAAAAAGTTCCTACATGTGATGAATACCATAAATCTCCTCCTTTCATGATAAACGGTGCTCCTAAAGCTACAAACATCGAACTATTTCCTAACCAAGAGCTAAAACCATTTCCCTCTGTAGATATTTCTCTTATAGCATCTCCATATATTTTTATGTTTTGCAGATAATTAGCGTTACCTGCCTCTTCCATATTTTGTGTATTATTTTGCTTTGTTGGATTATCTATATTACTGTCATGTGGATATACCATAGTATATTTAGTACTCGTTGTTTTTAATTTTTCTCCTTCATAAGCTACAGATTCTCCATATGAAAGTAGGTTGTCTTGATTATTTGCTATATAACTTGCTGTTGTTTCCCATGTTCCTCCCACAAAATCATATACTCCTGTTATATTGTGTGTACTTGAGGCTATAACCCCTCCTTTTTGATTCCATGCATATAAATTTCCTGTAGTTGTAGGCATATTGCCCTGTAAAGCATTTATTTCATCTATTTTTACTATTGTTTCTTTTCCTTCTATTTCTCCATTTGACATTCCTGTAACTACATAAGCACTATCTAGTCCATTTTTTCCTTTTGTTTCTGTTCTTTCTTGATTCCCGCTGTTTAGAGTAGCATTATTTATAGCTATTCCTTTTCCATTTGTTCCGGTATTGACTATAACTTAAATAACTTATCATTCCCCATTCACTACTTTTCATTAAGTGCGTATCTGAAGAATTTAATGTAAATCCATAAATATTTCCTTCTTCATTCAAAACTCTGCATATATTATATGAATCACTTTCACTAATATAATTCATACCATAGGTTAATGGTTGAAATACTGGATAACTGATTTTTGTTGGTATTTCTCCATAAATTCCATCTAACCAATTTCGAGCATCCTGTGTCCAATCTTCTTCTGTTCCTGCTTCAATTGCCCTTACATACGAGCTATCTTGTGTATAACTTACTGAACTTTTTACACTAGCTGTATCATTATTTCCTTCTGGAAACCCTGCTTCAAATTTGGCTACATACACTCCCGTAAGTTCTCTATCCCATCCACCGTTTGCAAAGTTAATGCTTGTTTCATTGGTAAATGCTGGATGTACATAGTAGTCACTTGTCGTATCTACTATTTCATCTGTTGTTGTCTGCCTTTTTGCTGTTTTTAATTCTCCATTTTCATAATAATTATCACTTGTTCCTTCTAGGAATTTTACTTCTATTGTTCCACCTTCTGATTTATTTTCTGGGTTTGTGTAAGTTATTTTATAGGCATATCTTGGTATCCATACCCACATACTTCCATCTGCACTTTTTGTATTTGCCCATTTGCTTTGGCTATAATCATACCAAGAGCTGTCGTCCCAATTAGTTTCTTGGTAACTTCCCATCTGGCTATCTGTTGGCTCTGTAAATTTGATTGGTGTCATTCCATCAATTTGTTCTGGTGCGTTTGGTGTATCTTGTCTTAGTTCTGGATTTTGCGTATTACTTCCTTGTATGATTTTATCCATTTCATCTGTGATACTATTAAATGCCATTTGCGTGTTTACTTCTGCATCACGCATAGAATTTGCACCTTGCTGTGCTTTCTTAAATATTCCTTGGTCTCCTAATACCATGTTAATGCTCACTGCTGCCAAAATGATTAAAATCACTAGGGTTACGACTAAGGCTATTAATGTTATACCTTGCTTATTTTTTATTTGAAACATATTATATCTCCTTTTCCTTTAGTTTTCTCTTTTTTTATCCATTTATACTTTTTACATTATATATTATTCTTTTGGTTAATTCTATTACTTTTTGGTTACATTTTTATTACATTTATGTTTCATTTTGGTAAAAAAAAATATAGCCAATGAATTTTTTATTCATTTAGCTATATTTTTTATTTAATCATACCATTCTAATTCATAATCACCTATTTTAACAATATCTTCTTCTTGAATTCCAGCTTTTTTTAATGCTTCATCTAATCCTAATTCACTCATGTGCTTATGAAAATAGTATAAAGACTCATTATCGGATATATTAACACTTCTCATAATTTTTTCTACCGCTTTTCCTTCTACTATAAATATTCCGTTTTCCTTTTTTATAGTAAATGGCGGTTCTTCCTCTTCTAGTGTATATACTTTTTTATCTGCAATTGGTATTATTTCTTCTTTTGGTAATGTTTTTAATACCTCTACTACCCTATGCAATAGTTTATCTATCCCTTCTCCTGTGGCTGCTGAAATTTTAAAAATTTCCATATTTTTTTGTTTTGCTAATTTTTCTAAGGCTATATATAGGCTTTCATCTTGCATAATATCTATTTTATTAGCTACAATGATTTGTTTTCTATTTGCTAATTTTTCGCTATATTCTTTTAGTTCTTGATTGATAACAGTAAAATCTTCTACTGGATTTCTACCTTCTGATCCTGAAACATCAATAACATGTAATAACAATCTTGTTCTTTCAATATGTCTTAAGAATTGTAATCCTAACCCAGTTCCTTTACTTGCACCTTCTATAATTCCCGGAATATCTGCTATTACAAAGCTATCTCCGTATTTTGATTTGACTACCCCTAAGTTAGGTTCTAGAGTAGTAAAATGATAATCTGCAATTTTAGGCGTAGCAGATGTTGTTTTAGATAAAAATGTAGATTTTCCTACATTAGGGAAACCAATTAATCCTACATCTGCTAATAACTTTAATTCCAAAATTACTTCTTTTTCTTCTCCCTTTTCCCCATCTTGTGCAAATCGAGGAGCTTGTCTTGTAGAAGTGGCAAAATGTGAATTACCTTTTCCACCTCTTCCTCCTGCTAATATTAATGTTTTTTGCCCCTTTTCTGATAAATCTGCTAATATCTTTCCTGTTTGTGCATCTTTTACTATAGTTCCTATTGGTACACCTATACTTAAGTCTTCTCCGCTTTTTCCATATCGATGTGCCCCTTCTCCGTTTGCTCCATTTTGTGCCTTAAATTTCTTTTTATATCGGAAGTCAATCAATGTGTTAGCATCTGGATCTACTTCAAAATAGATATCTCCACCCTTTCCGCCATCTCCTCCGTCAGGCCCACCTGCTGCTACATATTTTTCTCTTCTAAAAGATATGGCTCCATTTCCTCCATCACCTGACTTAATCCATATTTTCACATAGTCTGTAAACATTTTTTTCTCCTTTTTACCTATTTTCAAAATAATCTAATTTCATTGCTTTTTTTACTTTCTGTATAGTTTGTTTGGCAACTTTTTGTGCCTTAGTAGTTCCTTCTAATAAAATTTTATCTACTACTTCTGGATGTTCTTCATAATATTTTCTTTTTTCTCTTATTGGTTTTAATGTTTCTATAATATTTTGAGCTAATTGCTTTTTACAAGCTACACATCCTCTTTGTCCATTTCTACATTCTTCACAAATATTCTTTACCATTTCTGCATCTGTAAACAGTTGATGATAATACGCTACCATGCAGATATCTGGATTTCCCTTATCGTCTTTACGAATTCTTGAAGGATCTGTAACTGCACTCATGACTTTTTTAGTAATTTCATCTTCCGTATCGGATAAATATATAGCATTTCCTAAAGATTTTCCCATTTTTTCATTACCATCTAATCCTTTTATTCTTTTTTGTGATGATAATACTGCTTCTGGCTCTACTAATACTTCTCCATATATACTATTAAATTTTCTTACAATTTCTTTACACTGCTCTATTAATGGAAGTTGATCTTCTCCTACTGGTACTAGTTCTCCTTCAAATGCTGTAATATCTGCTGCTTGACTTACTGGATATCCTAAAAAACCATAAGTAACACTTTCACCAAATAAATCTCTTTTTTGTGCGATTTCCGTTTTTACAGTAGGATTTCTTTGTAAGCGTGCAATTGTTACCAAATTAGAATAAAATACTGTTAATTCTGCTACTTCCGGAATCATAGATTGTATATATATGGTGGTTTTTTCCGGATCAATTCCGCAAGATAAATAATCTATTGCTACTTCTCTTACATTTTTTCTTACTTTTTCTGGTTGATGAAAATTATCTGTTAATGCCTGCACATCAGCAATTAGTATGTAAGGATCATATTCTCCTGAATTTTGTAATTCCACTCTCTTTTTAATAGAACCAAAATAATGACCTATATGTAATCTTCCTGTTGGTCTATCTCCTGTTAAAATTCTTTTTTTCTTATTCTCCATTGCTCTATCTCCTATTTTTATATTCTTTTCTATTATACTCAATTTTCCTATTTTTTACAAGTAGTCTATGCTTAAAAATAAGAAAAGTGGCTTCGCCTTTTCTAGCATTTTGCTTTGCAAATATACACGGTCTAAGGAAATTTAACTTTATTGTATAGCAAAAATCAAAGATTTTTGCTATACAATAAAAAGGATTAGAAATTTCTTCCTAACCCTTGTCAATTTATTTTTTTGCTTCCTCAGTTTCTACTGAATAAACACTTACTTGTTTTTTATCTCTTCCAAGTCTTTCAAATTTTACAGTTCCATCTATTAAAGCAAATAATGTATCATCGCTTCCGATTCCTACATTTTTTCCTGGATGGAATTTAGTTCCTCTTTGTCTTACTAGAATATTTCCAGCTAAAACAAATTGACCATCTGCTCTTTTAAGACCTAAACGTTTAGACTCACTGTCTCTACCGTTTTTAGTACTACTCTGACCTTTCTTATGAGCCATGCTTATTTCACTCCCTTCTTGTTTTGGTTATTTTGCTTTCTCAACTATTCTGCTACTTTTTCTACTTTTTCAGCTTTTTCTGCCTTTGCTTCTGTAGCTTTTTTAGTAGTTTGTGCAATTTTAGTAATTTCTACTTTTGTATATGGTTGTCTATGTCCTTGTGTTCTTCTATAGTTTTTCTTTGCTTTGTATTTGTAAACTATAATTTTCTTTCCTTTTCCGTGAGAAACTACTTTTCCTTCTACTTTTACACCTTTAACGTAAGGAGTTCCAACTTCTACTTTTTCATCATTAGAGAATACAATTACATTACTGAATGTAACTTTTTTTCCTTCTTCTACATCTAATTTTTCGAAGAATACTACATCTCCTTCTGATACTTTGTATTGTTTTCCACAGCTTTCAATTATTGCGTACATGAATGTACACCTCCCTTATATGTATACTCGCTAAGCATAAAATACTAGGTAGTTAAACTTATATTTAACATTTTAAACCCGACCTAGGCGGCTTACAGGTAAATATTTTACCATAAAAAGTATTACTTGTCAATTTTTTCTAAATGAAAATTTAAATAATCTGCACTAATCAATTGAAATTGAATATTTTCTACTACACTTTCTACAGCATCTATATGTGATTTTCCATGAAGATGACCATAATAGCATCTATGAATTGGATATTTTTTTAGTTCTTCCAAAAAAGGCGAATCATATATTGTTTCATTTTTCATACTAGAACGAGAAATGGGTGGATAATGAAAAATAGCTATCATTTCTTCCTCTTTTCTTTTACTTAAACCATCTTGTATGGATAATGTTAGTCTTGCTATTTCTCTATTCATCATTTTTTCATTTTCTTGACTTTCTAATAAATTCCATCCTCTCGTTCCTACCAATATTTTATCTTCCACCTTTATACTATTATTGTATAAAAAAGCAATATCTGTAAAGTTCCATTTTTGCAAATATTCCTTCATTTTTTTTAGGGTTGTCCACCAATAATCATGGTTTCCTTTTAATAGTATTTTCTTTCCTGGCAAATGATGTATAAATTGAAAGTCCAGATAGGAGTCTTCTAATTGCATAGCCCAAGAAAAGTCACCTGCAAGTATTACTGTATCTTCTTTTTGCACTTTTTGTAGCCAATCTTTTTTTATCTTTTCTGCATGGTTTTCCCAATTCATTCCAAATATACTCATTGGCTTGTCTTTTGCAAAAGACAAGTGTAAATCTCCTATTATATAAATTGCCATTTTTTGCCCTTCCCTATATTTATTTTCACTCATTTTCATATGCTATTTTCAAATTTGGAATAGCATTTAGTGTTAAACTAGCTGTTTTTCCATTTTTGTATTCATAATATCCAGAACATGCTATCATAGCTGCATTATCTGTACACAAAACAGGTTGTGGATAATATATTTTATATTGTTCTTCTTGTTCTAGTTTTTTAAATTCCTCTCTTATATAAGAATTAGCAGAAACACCTCCTGCTAGAGCAATTGTTTTTAAGTTCAATTGTTTTGCTGCTTTTTTTGTATTTTGTACTAATACTTCGGTTACTGCTTTTTCAAAACTTGCTGCCAAGTCAGCATGATTTACTTCTGGATTTTTATGATGTAAGTTAATAACTGCTGTTTTTATTCCACTAAAACTAAAGTCCAAATTTTCAAAATACGTTTTAGGAAGTTCTATATTAGCACTTCCTTCTTTTGCTAATTTATCTATTTTAGGTCCACCTGGATAACCTAGTCCAATAACTCTTGCTACTTTATCGAAAGCTTCTCCTATAGCATCATCTCTTGTTTTACCCAAAATTGTAAATTTGTCATAGCTTTTTACATGAACTA
>CALXJP010000006.1 GCA_944388655.1 uncultured Clostridia bacterium
AATCCATTCTGATTTTGGCTGATTTCTCATTTTTTTAGATTTGTAACTAACCTTTCTATTATAGCCTTGTACCAAATTACCAATGTAAACTTCATTTTTTAATATTTTGCTAACGGTAGATTCACACCAATAGTCAATATTTTTGCCTTGATTTTTAAAATTTATACCTTGTGATTGTTTATATTTAGTAGGTGTTAAAATTCCTTTATCATTTAGTATTTGAGCAATTTTAGTAACACCGTTTCCTTGTTCGTAAAGATTAAAAATTAATTTAATACTATCCGCAACTTCTGTATCAACAACAAGTTTATTTTTATTCTCTGGACTTCTTTTATAGCCATAGCATACGAAAGAGCCAATATGTAATCCCTGTTTTCTTTTACTATCAAATGTTTTTTTAATATTTTCTGATAAATCCTCTAAATACCACTCATTAACTAAACCATTGATTTGTCTTGATTTTTTATTTCCTTTGTCTAAAGTATCAACATGATCTACAGGGCTTACAAACCTAATATTCCAGAGGGTAAATTTATTGTGTAAATATTTTTCAACTATTTCCATATCACGAGTAAATCTACTTTGTGTTTTGCATAGTACAATGTCAAATTTATGGCTTTTAGCATCTTCTAATAGTTTATTAAATTCAGGTCTTTCGCTGTCGATTCCAGAATAGTCCTCATCACAGTAAATATGATAAATATCCCAATTCCTTTCTATTGCATAATGAATTAGCATAGATTTTTGATTTTGGATACTTTCGCTTTCATCGTTTTCATGAATCTTGTTATCATCTTCACGAGAAAGTCTGCAATAAATTGCTACTTTCACCAGTTTACCCTCCAATCGGTAAATTATTTATTTTGTATAGAAAACAAATAGCATATGTTAATGTGCTATATAATTTTTTATTAATTTATTCAATATTGTTTGAACGGCTTTTTCCTGCTTTTTATTATTTTTATTCTTAAAAATTTCTTTTGCTTTTAAATTTGTTTGCTTTTTCACATAAATCACCCTTTCTTAAACTTATTCGAAAGGGCATGGACACTATAACTAAAAAGTATTCTATTATATATACATTATTTATGAAGTCAAAATTCTCCCTGAATTTTAATATCTTGAAATTAAGTACCATTTATGGTAAACTATTAGCATAAATTTATCTGGTAATATCCAGTTCATATAGATGTAACTAATAAACAAATTTGTTAAATTAGGAGGCAGACTTATGAGTATTAGCAGAATATTAAAAAAAGTTGCTGAAAAAAGTAATGGTAAAATGCGTATAGTAAAAGTGCCACCAGAGAAAAGGCCTACTGCAGAATCTTTAGAAAAATTGGAAAGAGAAATTGGCGCACAAATTGATACAAATAGAGCTATGGAACACAGAAGTTATATTAATGCTAGTAAGAAATGAGTTAAACTTGTAAACAATAATTGGTTAAGGAGAAAAACATAATGAAAGTATTTTTTGAAGATTCATTACATTTATCATTGTTTTACAAAAATAAAAAAATGAATATTAGTAAAGCTGAATTATCTTCAAAGTTATCTAAAGTGATAAGCTTTCCCGAAGCTATTCTATTATTATGTCGGTTACCATATATAGAGTGGATAAAATATGATAAAGCTGAACATAGCTTAACTTACCGATTTAGGAATGCGGTTATATTATATGATATATTAATTGGTAGGTATAAGGAAAATTATGAACAAGAAACTTTGAGTGAAATTAGTGAGGAAATAGAAGAAATATTTGAAAAATATTTTTGTTAAAATACTTTCAGTTGGAAAAGGAGTGTTAGAAACGACACTCCTTTTTATATATAATAAACATTAAACTCTTTTATATACTTTTTAAAATCAATAATATATTTTAAAAAAATTGGCATATACTTGCTTAAGATATCAGCTACATTCTTTAAACAAACTATATGCAAATTTTCTATATACTTTCTATTTCCTCTACCAAAAGTCATTAACTTATAATTTTTTTCACAATCAATAAACGACAAAAATGTGATAAATTGTTTATTTTGGGTTTCATAATCACAAAAATGCCACTTTTAAAAATTTCTTTTTAGGATAGATAACAAACACACACCACATGGGGTAGATGTATATCCACAATCAGCAGCAGGAGCTCCTTTCACAGCAGCATATATTGCCGCAAAAGGAGATCCAATTGCTAACTTACAAGAAGATTTAGCTGCAGAACAGAAAGCAAGAGCAACATATGAAAAATTAATAGACTTATGTAAAGACGACCCAGATGTATTAGATCCATTACGCTTCTTAAGACAAAGAGAAATTGTACACTTCCAAAGATTTGGAGAAGCACTTCGTGGAGTACAAGATAAACTAGCAGAAAAGAAATTCTATATGGGAAGCTGTACTAAAAAGATTAATCCAGAATGTTGTTAAGAAATAAAAAGGATTAGGAGAAAGTAAACTCCTAATCTTTTTATTGTAATTTACTCAAGTTACCTTTTAAAGGAATTACTTCCCAAGCAACTAACTCTTCTTCATATGGCGGATAAATATCATTTAATAAATAGATTTTTTTTTGCTTATAAAATCCAAAAGCCAGTTCAGAAAAACCATTTGCACCAATATAGTTTTCTTGTCCATTTTTAGTTTCATTTACAATTAGAAGAGCATCAACATCATCTTTATTGATTTCATCAAAATGCAGTAAAGAAGCCTGTTTTTTAGGTATATCTACAGAAAATTCTTTAGGAACTACTACTTTATAGCCCATATTTTTTAAGATTTTTTCTAGTTCAAAAAATTTAGGAATAAATTTTTTAGAACCGCATAATACAATTTTTTCCATCATATTCCTCCTTTTTTTATAAGAATATCAAATGACAAAACAAAAAGCAAGTATTTTTAGGATAATTGAATAATAGCGTGAAGCTGTTTTTCATCTTCACTTTTGATTGTAATTATGTGTTGTCCATTCTCAAAAGAATAAAGACAGGTAATATGGTCACCAAGTTTACATTCTCTTTTATACATAATTTCTACATGGCTAAAATTAGCTGTTTGATAAACTGATTCAGGAAGGGTTTCATAAGCTAAATCTAAATAATATAAATTATGCATATGTTGATTTACATCAATATTGCTTCTCAAAATTTGATAGTTAAATTCCTGTAAATATGAGGAAGGTTCTTTTAATTTATCTAATTTTTCTTCTCCATAAACTTTCTTATCTTCTGGATGATATTTTTCTACTAATTCTTCTGTTATGCGGGTAATACCTTTTTCTAAATGAATAAGAGTCCACTGGGAAGTGCCATAAGCTAGTAGTTCCATACTATTTTTATCATACATTTCAAAATCACGATAACAGTAGAATTTACTAAATTCTTTTCTTGACCAAGTTCTCACTAGTACTTCATCTGAATATTTTGCTCTCTTAACAACTGTTAATTTCCAATGAAGAAGAACCCAAGAAAGTTTTGTTTCATATATGTTTTTGAGTCCATAACCAACCACATCAGAGTGAAGCCCGCCAATATCCTCAAAAAAACCTAGAATTGCTTTATTAGTAATTTCATTATTTTTTCCAATATCTCGCATGCCAATGCGAAAAGTATATTCAAAAAATGCCATTGTAAAAACTCCTTTCATAACATAACGATTATATCACAAACATTGACATAAATCTATAAAAATATTAAAATAGACAAGGAAGAAGGGAAGAAAAATGCTAGAAAAATTAGAAGAATGTACTATATGTCCTATACAATGTAAAGCAAAAAGATTGCAAGGAAAAGAAGGTATGTGTGGATCAAACGATAAGATAAAAGTGGCTTTAGCATCGTTACACTATTTTGAAGAACCCTGTATTAGTGGTAAAAAAGGGTCGGGTACTATATTTTTTTCCAATTGCAATATGCATTGTAAGTTTTGTCAAAATCATGAAATTAGCCAAGAAGGAAAGGGAAGAATAATAAGCATAGAAGATTTAACCCATATTATGTTAAAACAGCAAGAAAAAGGTGCAGAAAATATCAATTTAGTAACACCAACTACCTATGCGTATCATATACATGAAGCAATACAAGAGGCAAAAAAACGAGGATTACATATACCTATCATTTATAACTCTAACGGATATGAAACAATAGAAACACTGCAATTATTAGAAGGGGATATAGATGTTTATTTACCAGATTTAAAGTATTATACAGATGAATTAGCTATGAAATATTCAAAAGTACCACAGTATTTTGAATATGCAATAAAAGCAATCCAAGAAATGATAAGACAAGTAGGAAATCCTATTTTTGATGAAAGAGGGATGATTGTAAAAGGAGTTATTATTCGTCATTTAGTTTTACCAGCACACTTGCAAAATAGCAAGAATATTTTAAGATGGATAAAAGAAAATCTAGGAAAGAATACATATGTAAGTGTAATGGCACAATATTTTCCAACATACCATGCAAAAGAAGATAAACTCATTAACAGAAAATTAACGAAAAAAGAATACAAAGAAATAGAAAAATATTTATATAGTTTAGATTTAGAAAATGGTTATATACAAGAATTAGGAGAACATGAGGAAGAATATGTACCTATTTTTGAATTCCCATTAGAATATTTACAATAAAAGAGATAATCAACTAAAAATAGAAGATTATCTCTTTTATATATTAATTTCTAGAAGAATAAATTTTTACAGTAGCAAGAACGATAACAATAACAATAATTCCAATAAAGACAAAAGTAGTAACATTTAAATTACCATTTCCTGTTTGAGGGATAACCGTATTAGCAACTGTAGTATCGCGAATAGAGGATAATTTAATTTTAGGACTTACTTCTGAAGTGGTATCTACATTGTATTCTTGTCCTTGTTCATCGGTAGTAGGAGGAACAGTATCAATAATAGAATTATCTAAAGCAGTAATATTTATTCTTTTATTTGTGTTTAAAACAATTCCAATAATTTCTTGATTAATATCTGGTTTTATAGATAATTGATAAGTTACTGTAGCAGATTCTTGTGGTAATAAAGTATCTAAATGCCATAAAATATAATTTTCTTGTGAAGTGTTGGTTTGTGTATTTTGTGTATTAGTTTGTTCATTAGTAATAGTATTGTTAGCAGTAGTAGTAATAATTTCACGAGATATACTTCCCATAGTAGCATCGGTAACATAAGAAAAATCAAAGTTATCTACAATTTCTTGAGGAAAATAATCATAAATATTGATATTATATAAATCATTTTTAGTTAAATCTACAATTGCAGATAAGATATCTTCTGTAATGGTTTCTTCAATTTCAGAATCTTGAATATAGTAGTAGCTACCAACTGTTGGATTTTCTGGCGTTCCAAAAATTTCCTCAGCTAACTCTTGATAAGTTTTATTAGAGCTAGATTCTGTGGCATTGGGAACACCTGTTAAAACGGTAAATATTTGTGTACCACTATTAGCAAGTGAAGTAAGAGTATTTTTTGTTTTTGTAGCAACTTCTCCTGAGTAAGTTAAAATAGGACCTCCAACCGCCGTATTAGGAACACCATCAGAAAGTAAAATAATATATCGATTTTGGCAATCTTCAGAAAAGTTTTGCTTAGCAACAGAAAGACCTGCATCAATATTGGTTCTTTCTCCTAAAGGGTCAGTAGCTATGGCATCAATACTAGCTATAATATCCTCTGAAGAACGGGAAGGGGCAAGTTTTAAACTAGCATCAGTAATAGTTCCTTCATTATCACCAGTAGAAAAGCTAACTACTCCAACATGGATAGTTTCTTGTTTTAAAAGTTCACTTGCTAAAAATTTAGCAGCAGATGTTACGGCTTGCAGTCTGGTAGTGTTTTCTGCTATGGCATCATTCATACTAGTAGAATTGTCAATAACAAAAAATATTTCTGTTTTATTAGCAAATAGCTTTTCCGCATTATTTTGTATGCTCATTTGAATAGTTAATTTTTTATTTTCTAAATCTACATTTGTTAGCTTTTTCTCAAAAACAGCATTTTCATTAATTTGAATTGTACAAACAGGTTGATCTGTTACTTCTAGTTTTGTATCTTCTGCTTTTATAGTAGCACCAAATACAGTGGTAACAGACAAAGAAAATATCAGTAAACATAAAATAAAAGCAATGGTTAATTTTTTCATATATTTCAAATCCTTTCTTATTAAATAGTTTTACATTTTTTTTATTTTTTATACAGTATATGCTAATTGCCCTAAAAATTCAAGAGAAAATGATAAATCTCATGTTTTGTAACATAATTGTAATACAATTGTAATGGTATTTAAAACGAATAAGGTGTATAATAAAAAAAATAAAAAATACGAGGAGAAAATTATGAAAAGTAAAGTAGTATTAGCAATTACGATTATATTAGTTTTAATAGGAATATTATCTACATCTAGTTTGGCAAGTACAACTTATCAATTAACTATTGTAAAAAAACAAGCAGATATTCAATATTTAGAAGAAAAGAGAGGATACTTAGAAAATTCAATTACTTCTATAGAAGAAACTACTGGAAAAGTAAATATGACAATGGCTTTACATAATAAGAAAACTGCACAAGAAGAGGAATTAACTTATGAAAATACAGAAATATTTATTATGGTGCCTGTAAGTGCATCACAAGAAAAAAAGAATGAATACAGTACATATGTAGAAACATTGGCTAATAAAATATTTGAAGCAAATGAAAAAACAAAAATAGGAATTATTGGGTTAAAAGGCACTATTATAGATATGTCATTTGATGAAGAAGGAAATGCAATTTGGGGAGAAAATCATCAAGGAGATGTAGAAGGAACTGCAAACGATGGTGAAATAGTAGTTAATTTAACTAATCAAGTTTCAGTATTAACAAGTGGAATAAAGAATATGAATCCAGAAGAAACACAATATTATATTAATTTGCAAGCAGCAATTAGACTTGCGAAAAATAGTTATTCAGAAAATGTGAACAAAATATTAATTTCGTTATATGATAATGTACCTAGTATAGCAATAGGTGTAGAAAACCAAGTATCATATGGAGGAGTAACCCCTTATGATACGCTAGAAGAGGCTGTAGTAGCTAAACATGAAAAAATTGTGAGCTATACAAAAAGTGAAATACTAAGTTTACAAGAAGAAAATATAGATTTTATCTTATTAAGACCAGAGGACACTAGTTTTGACCAAGATTGGTATGATAAAGAATCTGGACAATTAAATTATGAATTTGATGGTAGCCCTTATGTACAAGAGCTTTATGGAACCTTAGAAAATCCAACTTATGGAAAAATGTACAGCTTAGATAATAATAGCTTAGAAACAATTGTAACAGAATATATTTATCAAGATGTTATGGAAGAAGTAGGTACATCACTTACCTCTGTTATTGTTAAACCATATTTTTCACAAAAAATATTAGAAAATTTTGATATGAGTTTTGAAGAAAATGCTAATATAGATATTAGTACACTAGAAGAAGGATATATTACATGGAATGTGGGAAATTTAGAAAATGGTAAAAGTAGTGAAATTCACTATACATTAACCATGAAAAATATAGAAAAGAGCGAATTATTAAACCAAGAAATTCCTATAACAGATAAAGTAGAAGTAAGTTATGTAAATTATACAGATACACAAAAAAATGCTACTATAACCACTAGTCCACTTATTCAATTAATAGAAAAAGAAGAAATAAAAGAACCAAATGCAAACCAAAACACGAATACTCCTGCAACAGATGATACTGTAGCACCAGGAACAATACCACAAGCGGGAGCAACAATGACTATATGGTTAGGAGTAAGTTTAGTGCTATTTACAGCAATTATAGGCTATATAAAATTAAGAAAAATGAAAGACATACAATAAACATTTAATGAAAGTAAATATACTTGATAGAGGCTATACACAAAAGTCTCTATTTTTTTATCAAAATAAATATGACAAAAATGTAAGATTTTGTAGAAAAAAGTTATTTTTTATGATAATATAGTTTAGTAAAACCAAAAAAAGGGGTAGAAAAATATGCAAAATATTATAGGAATTATTGTATCTTATGTATATGTAGCAATGATTATAGGCATTGCACAATTCGTATTAAAAAATAGAGAAGAAGAATCAAGAAAATTTATTCATATTTTACTTGCTAATTGGTGGATTATTGCCATGATATTTTTTGACAATGCCATTTGGGCGAGTATTGTTCCTTTTACCTTTATTATTATTAATTACATATCGTATAAAAAAGATTTAATTAAAGCAATGGAAAGAAAAACACCAGATGGACTAGGCACAGTATATTATGCCATCACTTTGTTTATTTTGACTATAGTAACCTTTGGATTTTTACATAATCCAGCAATAGGGTTGTGTGCAACCTTTGTTATGGGATATGCAGATGGATTAGCTGGTTTAGTAGGAAGAAAAGTAAAAAGCAAACAATACAAAATAAAAGACTCAAAAAAATCGGTAGCAGGCTCATTAACTATGTTATTGGTTACGTTTATAATACTTTCTTTATACATGATAATAACCAAAGTACCATTTTGGCCAATCAAAAGTATAGTGATTTCGCTTATTATAACGGTTTTAGAAGCAGTCTCTATCAAGGGAACCGATAATTTAACAGTACCTTTGGCTACTTGTGTTTTATTACTTTTGATATAAAGAAAGGTCGTTGGAAATATGCAAAATATACTAAGCAAAGTGAATACTCCTAAAGACTTAAAAAAATTAGGGATAAAAGAAAAAGAAAAGTTAGCTAAGGAAATTCGAGAAGAAATTATCAAAACCGTATCTAAAACAGGGGGACACCTAGCTTCTAATTTAGGCGTAGTAGAACTGACTATTGCACTTCATAGTGTTTTTGATACGCCAAAAGATAAAATCATTTGGGATGTTGGACATCAAACGTATGTGCATAAAATGTTAACAGGTAGAAAAGAAAAAATGTCTACCTTACGAAAATTAAATGGATTAGCAGGCTTCCCTAAAGTATGTGAATCAGAATATGATACATTTAATACAGGACACAGTAGTACATCTATCTCCATAGCACTAGGAATGGCAAGGGCAAGAGAAATTAAAAGAGAAAAACATGAAGTAATTGCAGTAATAGGGGATGGAGCATTAACAGGGGGAATGGCATTAGAAGCCTTAAATGATGCAGGAAATAGTAAAACCAAACTCATAGTTGTATTAAATGACAATGAAATGAGCATATCTAAGAATGTAGGAGGAATTTCCCGCTTTTTAACGAGAATGAGAACGAAACAATTTTATGCCAAATCGAACAATAAAATTAGAAAAATTTTAGAAAAAGTACCCAAAATAGGACCAGTAACTATACGTGCCGCAAGAAGGGTAAAATATAGTTTAAAACAATTAGTTATTCCCAATATGTTTTTTGAAGATTTAGGCTTTAAATACTTAGGCCCAGTAGATGGGCATGATATAGAAAGAGTAGAATGGGTTTTAAATTTAGCCAAAAAAGAGCAAGAAGGCCCTATACTAGTACATGTTATTACCAAAAAAGGAAAAGGGTATGAACCAGCTGAAAAAGAACCGGATAAATATCACAGCACATCTGCTTTTCAAATAGAAACAGGAGAAGCGATGCATAAAAAAACAAAAGATTATTCAAAAGTGATGGGAGAAAAATTAGTACAACTAGCTAGAAAAAATAAAAAAATTGTAGCGGTAACAGCTGCCATGACAGATGGAACAGGACTTACACAATTTAAACAAGAATTTCCTAAACGTTTTTTTGATGCAGGAATTGCAGAACAACATGCTATAGGATTAGCAGCAGGTTTGGCAAAAGAAGGGTTAATACCAGTAGTACCTATATATTCTTCCTTCTACCAAAGATGTTATGATCAGGTCATTCATGATGTATGTATACAAAAATTACCGGTTATTATGTGTGTAGATAGAGCGGGCGTTGTAGGAAATGATGGGGAAACGCATCAAGGAATTTTTGATATGTCCTTTTTTAACATTGTGCCGAATTTAACCATTATGGCTCCAAAAGATTTCCAAGAATTAGAACAAATGCTTACTTATGCTATTACCTTACAAAGACCAGTAGTTATTCGTTATCCTAGAGGAGGAGAAAATACCAACATATCCTTTACACAGCATACTCCTTTAAAATTAGGAAAAGCAGAAAAAATTATACCATATCCTACAGATATACCAAAGAATACAAAAAAAATTAGCATCATCGCCATAGGAAAAATGGTAGCTAAGGCAATGGAATTAAAAACACAATTCGAAAAAGATGCCGTAGTAGAAGTGTGGAATGCGAGATTTTTAAAACCAATGGATGAAAAAAGTTTTGTCAATAGCTTAAAACAAGCAGATCAAGTAATTACCATGGAAGATAATATTGTAAAAGGTGCATTAGGCAGTAATATAGAAGAACTAATGGTAAAAGAACATATACAAGTAGACTTAAAAAAAATCGGATATCCGGATGAATTTATACCACACGGAAGTGTAAAAGAATTAGAAGATTTATACCTTTTTAAGTAAGGAGAATTATGGAAAAAGAAAGTAAAATCATTTTAGCCCAAATAGAAGATAAAATACGACAATCTAACATAAGAGGGCAAATACAGCATACCCATTTTTTTACAGAAGAAGAACAAGCTAAAATACAACAATATGTGAATACACAAAAATTACAAAACTATATTTGGTATGGGGGATATGAAAATGCAGAAAGAAAAATGCTAATCATATATCCTGAAAAATTAGAAGAAATCGCTAAAAAAGAGCCAAACTTAGAAAACCCAATAAAAGTAATACATATTGTTCTACCAAATGAAAATTACGGAAAATATGAACATAGAAATTACTTAGGAGCTATCATGAAATTAGGAGTAGAACGTGAAAAAGTAGGCGATATTTTAGTAGAAAAAGAAGGAGCATATATTTTTATAGAAGAAACAATCGAAAAATTTTTGACAAATCAATTACCGAATCTAACAAGATTTGCAAAAGCTAAAATAGAAAATATTCCTTTAAAAGAAGTAAAAATTCCGGAAAAGCAAATACAAGAAAAAACGATAATTGTTTCTTCTATGCGCATTGATAATATAGTAGCAGAACTTGCCAAATGTTCAAGAAAAATAGCTTCTCAATATATCCAGCAAGAAAGAGTTTTTATCAATCATGAAATCGTAAAAAAAGATAGCAAAGAAGTAAAAGAAAAAGATAAAATAACGATTAGAGGCAAAGGAAGATGTGTAATAGAAGAAAAAATAAGAAACACCAAAAAAGATAAAATTGTGCTAAAAATAAAGTATTCTTAACAAAAAATTGACCAGTCATACCAATAGAAAAAAATAAAGAATCAAGATATAATCTCCCAATAACAAAGGGCAAATGGAGATTATATCTTTTTTATACTTTGTAATAAGGCAAGGAAACTTGCAGAAAAAGAGGTTAAAAGGTTATGGAGTTAAAAGGAATTAGAGTAGGTGAAAAAGTATCGAAATATCCAATTATTCAAGGAGGAATGGGAGTAGGCGTATCTGCTCATAAATTAGCAGGAGCTGTAGCAAAAGAAGGGGGAATTGGCATTATATCTACGGCAGATATAGGATTTCAAGAACCAGATTTTTATCAAAAACCTGTAGAAGCAAATTTAAGAGCCATAGGAAAAGAAATAGATGAAGCAAGAAAAATAGCGCCAGAAGGCATTATAGGAATTAACATTATGTGTGCTTTAAATAATTATGCAGAAATGGTAAAAGAAGTAGTAAAAAAAGGAATTGACTTAATTATTTCTGGAGCAGGTTTACCAAAAGATTTGCCAGAATACGTAAAAGGAACAAAAACTAAAATAGCACCCATTATTTCCTCAGCAAGAGGAGCACAATTAATTACTAAACTATGGAGAACCAAACATAACTATATACCAGATATGATTGTTATAGAAGGCCCAGAAGCAGGAGGGCATTTAGGATTTAAACTAGATGAGCTAATAGAAGAAAAAGAAGGAAAAATAGTAGAAAGCACAAAAAAACCTAATTTAGAGCAAATTACTAAAGAAGTAATAGCAGAAATGAAAAAAGTAGAAGAAGAAACAGGGAAAGAAATTCCTGTAATTGTGGCAGGAGGAATTTTTACAGGAGAAGATATAGCCAAATATTTAAAACTAGGAGCAAGTGGTGTGCAAATGGCAACTAGATTTGTAGCAACAGAAGAATGTGATGCTTCTTTAGCATTTAAACAAGCTTACGTGAACTGTAAAAAAGAAGATATAGAAATTGTGAATAGTCCAGTAGGAATGCCAGGAAGAGCCATTAGAAATAGTTTTATAGAAAAAGTAAAAGAAGAAAAGCCAAAAATTACGAAATGCTTACAATGTATCAAAACATGTAAAGCAGCAGAAACACCATATTGTATTACTAATGCACTTATTAATGCAGTAAAAGGAAACTTAGAAAATGCCTTAATCTTTTGTGGAAGCAATGCCTATCGTATTGATAAGATTGTAAGTGTACATGAATTAATGCAAGAATTAATACAAGATACTAAAAAGTATTTAACTTGCCAAGCATAAGAAAATAATTCTGAAAGGAATGAACCAAATGATTATTGATAAAATTAGAAAATTAGATAGTGTTGTAGAAGAAAAGCCACGAAAAAACGTTAAAGCTTCTGACATGCTAATTGGAAAATGGGTAAAATGTGAAAAATGTAAAGAAATTTTATACTTAGAAGATGTTCATAAAAATTTAAGTGTATGTCCCAATTGTGGAAAGCATTTTAGAATTTCAGCTAGACGTAGAATCAAGCAAATTGCAGATGAAGGAACTTTTGAAGAAATAGCTAAAGAAATAAAAACAAAAGATCCATTACAATTTGAAGGATATTTAAAAAAAATAGAAACATTACAAGAAAAAACAAAAATACAAGAAGCAGTTACGTGTGGAAGATGTGAAATAGAAGGAAATAAAGCAATAGTGGCTATTATGGATGGAAACTTTTTAATGGGAAGTATGGGAAGTGCTGTAGGAGAAAAAATAACCATAGCTATTGAAACAGCAATTCAAGAAAAATTGCCATTGATTATTTTCTGCGTTTCTGGAGGGGCAAGAATGCAAGAAGGAATGATTTCTTTAATGCAAATGGCTAAAACGACAGAAGCTCTAGCAAAATTAAATCAAGCAGGACAGTTATACATTAGTGTATTAACAGACCCAACAACAGGGGGAGTAACTGCAAGTTTTGCCAGTTTAGGAGATATTATTTTAGCAGAACCAGATGCTCTAATTGGATTTGCAGGACCAAGAGTTATAGAGCAAACCATAGGAGAAAAATTACCAGAAGGTTTTCAACGAGCAGAATTTTTATTAGAACATGGCTTCATTGATAAAATTGTAGAAAGAAATGAAATGAAACACACATTAGCCAAATTATTAGAAATGCATAAGAAATAAGGAGAGGATAAAAAATGAAATCTGCATGGGAAAAAGTAAAACTTGCCAGATTATTAGAAAGACCAAAAGCTTTAGACTATATACACACGATTTTTGATGATTTTATAGAGTTACATGGCGACAGAGAATTTGGAGATGATAAAGCAATTGTAGGAGGTATTGCTACACTAGAAGGAATGCCTGTTACGGTAATAGGAGAACAAAAAGGAAAAAAAGCAAAAGAAAATATAGAAAGAAACTTTGGAATGCCTGAACCAGAAGGATACAGGAAAGCTATGCGTTTGATGAAACAGGCAGATAAATTTCATAGACCAATTATCACTTTTATAGATACTCCGGGAGCTTATCCAGGTTTAGGAGCAGAACAAAGAGGGCAAGGAGAAGCAATTGCAAGATCTATGTTAACCATGTCACAATTAGGAGTACCTATTATTGCTATAGTAATAGGAGAAGCTTCTAGTGGAGGAGCCTTAGCCATTGGAGTGGGGGATAGAGTGGTTATGTTAGAAAATGCCATTTATTGTATTCTTTCACCAGAAGGTTTTGCCAGCATCTTATACAAAGACTCTAGCAAAGCAGAAGAAGCAGCAGAAAACATGAAAATCACAGCAAACGACTTGCAAGAATTAGGAATTATTGATAAAATTATCGAAGAACCTGAAGGGGGAGCACAAAATAATTTAGAAATGGTAGCAATGAGCTTAAAAAAATATATCAAGCAACAAATCAAAGAATTACAAAAACTAACAAAAGAGGAATTAGTAGAAGCACGATATCAAAAATTTAGAAAATTTTATTAAACAATAAGGAGGAAAACAATGTTATTAGAAGGAAAAAAAATACTAATTATGGGAATTAGAAATAAATGGAGTATAGCTTGGGGAGTAGCAAACTCTTGTGCAGAAAATGGAGCACAAGTTATTTTTACTCACAACACAGCAGAAAGTGCAGAAAAGGTAAATGCCTTAATTCAAGAACTACCAAACCCTAATGGATTTACCGTAGAATCTTTTCAATGTGATGCAGGAAGTGACCAAAGTATACAAGAATGTCTAGAAAATATAAAAGCCAAATATGGAAAAGTAGATGGAATATTACACAGTATAGCACATGCAAATACAGAAGATTTACGTAATGATTTTTACAAAACATCCAGAGAAGGCTATGCTCATGCTTGCGATATTAGTGCCTACTCATTAGTTGCTACAGCAAGAATAGCAAAAGAAATCGATTTATTAAATGAAAATGCAAGTATTGTTGCTCTTACTTACTATGGAGCAGAAAAAGCAATAGATGGCTATAATGTAATGGGTGTTGCAAAAGCAGCATTAGAAGCATCTATTCGTTATTTAGCAATGAACTTAGGAAAAGAAAATATTCGTGTTAATGGTATTTCAGCAGGACCAATCAAAACATTATCTGCAAAAGGTATTAAAGATTTCAATAGTATATTAGATATTGTAGAAGAAAAAGCTCCACTACATAGAAATGTAACAACCAGAGAAGTAGGAGATGCTGTTACATTTTTATTTAGCAACATGTCATCAGCTATTACAGGAGAAATTATTCATGTAGATAGCGGATATTCTATTATGGGAGTATAAAAAAGAAAAAAAGTAGCACACTATTTTATAGGAGGTGCTATTTTTTTGCAAATTTCATGGATGAAACAAAATAAGGAAGAGGAAATATTTAAAATACCAGAAAGATTAGGGTTGCATGTAGAAACCATTACCAATGCCGATGTTTTAGATGAAAGAATTCATAAACTAAGACAAGAAAATTGTCATATATTCATTCTTTCTAAAGGATTAGCAGAAGAAGGAGAAATGGTACTTAGGAAATATAAGAAAAATGAAAATGTGAATATAATTATTAAATAAGGAATATGTATAACTAAAAGGAGGATGACATGCAACAAGCCCAGATAAAGGAAGAACTACAAAAATGTATGGAAATAGTAGGAAAAAAGCAAGAATATATTTTTGTTTGTATAGGAGTAGATAAAATCACAGGAGACTGTTTTGGACCAATAGTAGGAACAAAATTAAAAGATAAATTAAAAAACAAAAATATAATGAATATTAGTGTATATGGGGATTTAGAAAATAATATTACTTTAAAAAATATAGAAGAATATAAAAGAAAGTTAGAAAAAAGGCACAAAAATGCCTGTATGATTGTTATAGATGCGGCTTTATCTAAAAAAGAAAATATAGGGAAAATATATATAACCAACAAACCTACTGTTTTAGGAAAAGGGCTTTGCAGAGAACATGTACAAATAGGAGATATTTCCATTCAAGCAGTAGTGGGAAAAGACTATAAAATAGCCAAATATAACTTTCAAATTTTACAAAATATTTCTTTAAATTTCATTATCAAATTAGCAGAACAACTAACACAAGAAATTATAGAATATATAGAATTTCAATAAATAAGTATAAAAATAAAAAAATGGGCAACAATCTATATAAGCAAAACGAAAGAGAGGTTATGTTTATATGGAAATACAAAATATGAAAAATATGATTATACTTAAGGACTTACCATCTAATATGATAGAAGAGGCTTTTGTTGTACTCAAAAGTAATGTAAAGGTACATAAAAAGCAAACAATAGGGGAACAAGAAAAAAAAGCAGGTCCTACAAAAGTAAACTCTACATATATTGTAAAAGAGGCGGAAATGCTTGTAGCAGACTATATAGAACGCTATATACAAACAAATACCAATAAAAAGAAACACAAACAGCAGATAGAAGTAAAATATAAAAAATTAAAAATGATTACCTTTTTTTTAGGAGGACTTGTGATAATATTAACTGCAGGAATACTTTTGGGTTAAAGTTACTAAAATTTTAGTAGCTTTTTTTTGGTTCTATTTCTATGAAACATGCATATAGATTAACAAATACTACAAAGGAAGAGGTGTATGTGAATTGGAAAGAACCATTAGTGCAGAAGAAAGAATTAAAAGAGCAGAAGAATTATATAAACAAAGAAAAACATACCAAAATAGAGGAAATGTAAGAGTTGCTAGTTCTACAGTAAAGGTAGGAGCAAACTCTAATTTTTCATTATATAAAAAATTAATTTTACAAATAGGAATTTGCTTACTTATTTACTTTATATTTTTTTTAATAAAAAATTCAAATTATATTTTTTCGCAAGATGTAATAAAAAAAACACAAGAATTATTGAATCAAGATATTAATTTTGAAATGTTATATCAAGCAGGAAAAGACTTTTATGAAAAAAATATACAGGGATTTTTGCAAAATTTAACAAATGAGCCTTCAAAAGAAAATGTACAAACCAATGAAATAACTAATGAAATACAAGAAAATATGCAAACCAACTCTATAACGAATACCCTACAAGAAAACACAACAACCAATTCTATTGCGGTGGAAAATACGATAAATACGCAACAGCAAAATACAGTAGAAGAAACAGGAGTAGGAGGAGAAGAAGTTGTAGAGCCAGTTCAAGTAAGTCAAATGGAGATAGATGCTAATGAAATAAAAGAAAAATATAGTTTTATCATCCCCCTGCAAGGAACCATAACCTCTAGGTTTGGACCAAGAGAAGCAACAGAAATAGTATCTGCAAATCATGGAGGAATTGACATAGGAGCAGATGAAGGAACTACTTTTGTAGCTAGTATGGAAGGAACTGTGAGTTATTTATCCTCAGAAGGAGACTATGGTTTACATGTATGGATTCAAAATGGAGATGTAGAAACTTTATATGCACATTGCAAAAATATTTATGTACAAGAAGGACAGCAAGTAAAGCAAGGAGAAATAATTGGAGAAGTAGGCTCTACGGGAAGAGCAACTGGCCCACATTTACATTTTGAAATCAGAAAAAGCCAAAGACGTGTAGACCCAGAATATATTTTATCCTTTTAGAAAGGGAACATATATCATGCAAATCAAATTAGATTTAAAAATTTTTCTATTCGCATTAATCTTTGTTTTTACAGGACAAATTGAGTTATACATAGTATTCATGTTTTTCACGTTAATACATGAACTAGGCCATATGTTAGCAGGAATGGTATTAGGGCTTAAACCTCAAAAAATGAGCATTCTGCCAGTAGGTTTTTCTGTGACATTTGCCAAAAAAATCAATAAAAACAAAAAAACAAACTGGACTATCCAAAAATTAATCATAGCTATTACAGGTCCAATAGTTAATATTCTTTTAGCAATTATATTGGGCTATAGTACAAAAGTACAGATTTGGAATATATCTAGTGAAATCATGGTATACACTAATTTATTAATAGCATTATTTAATTTAATACCTATTTATCCTTTAGATGGAGGAAGAATAGCAAAATGTATGTTAACACTGCTATATACAAGAAAACAAGTATATGTATATATTCATCTTATTACCAAAATGAGTATATGTATTCTTACCATTGCTTGTAGTATATGGATATTATATATACATAATATTGCCTTATTAATAGCTTTAGCGTATTTATGGTACTTAGTTATCAAAGAAAATGAGTATTATCAAAATAAAATGCGACTATATGAAGCTTATGAAAAATTAAGCCAGAAGGAATAAGCCTTCTGGCAAAAAAATTATAGATATTGCTTCATTTGCTGAATACTTTCTTGTTGAAAACTCATAAAATCTTGTAAAATATGTTTTACTTCCGGATCTGCCTTAGGATTATGATTCCATAATTTTTGGCATTCAATAATTCCCATATTATGTCCTTGAATCATCATTTCTGCAATATGAGAATTACTTTTATCTATCAAGGTATTCATTTGTGTACCCATAAAGCTCATCATTTTATCCTGTAAAGGGGGATCATCAGGAAGTTCCCCATACTTTTCAAACTGTTTGTTAATATCTTCAGATATAGAGCTATATTTTGCATATTGCTGAGTTAAATTTTCCTTCATTTCCTCATCTCCTATTTTATCAGAAAGATAAGTAATAGAATCCATACCCATTTGAGCAGCTTTACTCATTTCATTCAAAATTGTTAAATTAATATTTTCATCCATCATTTTTCTCCTTTCATAAGTAGTATAACCAAGAAAAGTAAATTTATTGCAAAAAAATCAATTATATGATACACTAACGCTAACAAAAAAGAAAAGAGGCATTTTTTTGGAAGAGTTATTAGGAACAATTGATGAAATCATTTATCAAAATGAAATGAACAGTTATACAGTAGCAAATTTTCAAACAGAACAAGGAGATATAACCATTGTAGGATATCTTCCTTTTATTGTTGCAGGAGATACATTAAAACTGTTAGGAAAAATAGTGGTACATCCTGATTATGGGGAACAATTTAAAGTAGAAACTTTTGAAAAAATAATGCCACAAACACTAAGTGCATTAGAAAAATATTTGGCAAATGGAAATATAAAAGGTGTAGGACCAGCAACTGCCAAAAAAATAGTACAAAAATTTGGAGAAGAAACTATTTCTATATTAAAATTTGAACCACAAAAGTTAACCGCTATTAAAGGAATAACGGTAGATAAAGCATTGCAAATTTCAGAAGATTTTATAGGAAGTTGGGAATTGTGGCAAATAGTAGGTTTTTTAGAGCAATTTGGTATAGGAGTACAAAATGCCAAAAACGTATATAAAGCATTAGGGGCTAATGCTGTACAAGCAATAGAAGAAAATCCTTATATATTAGTAGATATTGTTCATAACGTAGATTTTAAAAAGATAGATCAATTAGCGTTAAAAATAGGCATCCCCTATAATAATCATCAAAGAATACAAAGTGGTATAAAATATGCTATCAATTGCACAGTCAATAATGGACATTGTAGAGTATTGAAAAGTAATTTAATTCCTTTTGTGAGTGAACTACTGAAAGTAACTAAAGAAGAAGTAGAGGAAAATTTAATTGTATTGAGAACCAAAGAAGAAATTATTATAGAAAGTGATGAAAAACAGCAAGAGTGGATATATTTTGTTAGCTTTTATCGTGCAGAAGAAAATATAGCCAATCGCATTACTTTGTTAAATCGAGCAGAGAATATTAAAAAAATTCCGTACATAGAAAAGGAAATGCAGAAAATAGAAAAAAATTCTGCCATAGAACTTTCCGATAAACAAAAAGAAGCCATAATTGCTGTTAACGAAAACAATGTATGTATTATTACCGGTGGACCAGGTACAGGAAAAACAACAATCATCAAAACTATGATACAAATTTACCAAGCAAAAGGGAAAAAAGTAGTTCTTTGTGCACCAACAGGGAGAGCTGCAAAGCGTATGTCTGAAACTACAGGAGAAGAGGCAAAAACATTACACCGCTTATTAGAAATAGGAAAAATGGAAGAAGATGCTTCTATGCAAGTAACAGAATATGATGTTGCACCAATTGATGCAGATGTGGTAATTGTAGATGAAGCCTCTATGGTAGATATATTTTTAATGAATTATTTAGTAAAAGCATTATTTCAAGGAACAAAATTGGTACTAGTAGGAGATGTAGATCAATTACCTTCTGTAGGTCCAGGAAGCATATTAAAAGACTTGATACAGTCACAGAAAATAGCAACTATTACACTGAATAAAATTTTTAGGCAAGCTGCTAAGAGTAAAATTATAGTAAATGCACACCGTGTGAATGAAGGAGAAGAATTATTAGGAAAAGAGGAAGCAGAAAACACAGCGCAATATCCTGAATTAAAACAAGATTTTTTCTTCATACAAGAAAATCATCCCGATAAAATAGTAGAACAGGTAATTAGTTTATGTAGTGGAAGACTACAAAACTTTGGTAATTATGATTTCTTTAAAAACATACAAGTACTCACACCAACCAAAAAGGGAAGTTTAGGAACAAAAGAATTAAACAAAGTATTACAAAAATACTTAAATCCTCCAAGTGAAGCTTTAGTGGAAAAAAGAATAGGAGATACCATATTTAGAGAAAAAGATAGAGTTATGCAAGTAAAAAATAATTATGATATTTACTGGGAAAGAAGAAACACAAACACTTTTGATGAAAAAAAATACGAAACAGGTTCAGGCGTATTTAATGGAGAATTAGGAATTATAGAAAGAATTAATGAAGAAGAAAAAACAGTAAAAATTCATTTTGATGATGATAAATATGCATGGTATGATTATCAAGAACTAGAACAAATAGAACATGCTTATGCTATTACCATTCATAAAGCTCAACGGAAGTGAATTTGATGTAGTAATTATGATTATTCCCCAAACAGCACCTATGCTACTTACTAGAAATTTACTTTATACAGGAATGACAAGAGCCAAAAACTTATTAGTTATGATAGGAAATGCCCATCTCGTACAGTATATGATACAAAATGCAGACACGAAAAAAAGAAATACAGGCTTAGCACAGCGATTGTAAAGTCAATGCACCTAATTGTTGTAATAGCCTATAAAATAATCGTACCAATGTAAAAATAGTTCGCATTGTAGGTCATACGGATTTTTGTAGAAATACTAAAAAAATTTTGGTAGCGCTCTCAAAAAGTTTTGAGATTCCCTACCAAAATTTTTAAGAATTTCTAACCTCAATCCTATTCCATACCTTATGCTCTCTATTTTTACATGGGTACGGTTTATATATTCGGTAAAAAATGTAATATAACTGTAACCAAAATGTCATTAAAAAGTAATAGAATTAACTGAAAGGATAATATATAATAGAAGAAGTATAAATAGAACAAAAACGTGAAAACTAAAGGAAAAGATAGGAGAGAGGGTAAACATGAAGCAAACAAAAAAAGAAAAAGCCGTAACTTTAATAGCTTTGGTGGTAACCCTAATAATTTTATTAATATTAGTAGCAGTAAGTATAAATATGTTATTAGGAGAAAATGGATTAATTACAAAAGCGATACAATCAGGAGAGCAAATGCAAATAGCATCAGGAAAAGAAGAAATCGACTTACAAGTGCTAGATATTATAACAGGAAAAGTACAACAGGGAGAAAGTTGTACTTTAGAAGATATTAAAGAAGAATTACCTACTAGATTAGATTTGAGCATAGTAGGAGAAAAGGGAACACCGTTAGAAGCAATATATGTGAATTATAAAAATTATGAATATGAAATTAATGATGGATTTATAGTGCAATATGCAGGAGAAGGGAGTTATACAGAAAGACCAACCTTAATACTAAGTTTAGACCAAACCCAAACAGGAGTAGAAAAAGTAGTTATAACAGCAGAAGCAGAGATAATAGAAGGAACGATAGAAGAAATAGAAAAGCCAAATGGAGAAAAACAGCAAGGAAATAGTACAACATATGAGGTAAATCAAAATGGAGATTATACTTTTATAGCAACTAGTGATAGAGGAAGAATTACCTCAAAAACTATTAGTGTAACGAATATAAAAGAAGAAGGAATAGACTTAACAGGTTTAACAACAGGAGAAAATATAGAGCATAATCACATATATGAAGATAAATATGACGAACAATATCATTGGCAACAATGCATGATATGTAATAACAAAATTAATCAACAAGCTCATAATAAGCAAATGACTGAATGGGCATTAGGGAGTGCTTATCCACATTGTAGAGCAGGAAATTATGCAACAGAATACTGTACTGCATGTGGATATAGTAAAAGAATAACTGAACAACATCCATCATTATCTAATCAATTTATAAAAAAAGATACAACATATAATCACATGAAAACATGTACAGTATGCCAAAGTGATGTAGAGGAACCATGTACTAAAAGTGATGGCAGTGAAATATATTGTAATAATTTAGGAAAATGTACAATTTGTGGGTATAATTATGCAGTACCGGAACATAATTATTATGTTAATAAAGATACACAAGAAATCTATTGTGGCAATTGTAATAAAGTGGTGGGAAGCTGCAAATATACTATAATAAGAACTAATTTAAATACTATTACAGTACAATGTGATTATGAAGTAAATGATGGATATAGTTTAGGAACAACTAATAATGGTTATGGTTATTTAAAAGATGATAAATTACTTTCAGGAACTACAGGAATAGAGTATACAGTTAGTGGAACTGCTAAAAAGACAACAGCAATATATACGATTCATTTAAAATCAGACTACAAAAGTGCAATGACTTTAAGACCTGATGTAAATATTATAGGAGATAATACTACAAGGTTAACTCGAGGAGCAGGATTATCTTTATATTATGACAATATTTCTCCAGTGATAACAAATATACAAGAAACAAACAATACAGAAGTATCTGGCTGGACAACAAATAAAACCATTACTATTACAGGAACGGAAGAGTTTTCAGATGGAGTATATATCACTATGGAAGATAGCAAAGGTAAAAAAGTAATAGAAAATGCTTATGCACCAGTAGAAAATCAACAATATAGTTATAGTTTTTCAGCAGTTTTAGAAGCAGATGAGAGTGGACAAGATTATAAAATTACAGTAAAAGACCCAGCAGGAAATATAGTAACTAGTACAAAAACAGTTTATAAAACAGATAGCCAAGCACCAACTTTGTTATCACCTATACAATATAATGAGGAATGGTCAAGAATAAAAAATATACGATTTGAAGCACAAGATATAGGTATAGGAAATGTACAAATAGCATTTAATACTATATTAGATTATGCAAAAGCAGAACAAGAAGAAAGCATATACAGCAGAGAATATACCTTTATAGGAGATGTTTATGAAGATATTACAGGAGCATTATACTTACAAGATGGATTAGGAAATGTTAGTACACAAAAAATTATCATAGGAAAGATGGATAATACAAGTCCAACTATAACAAATGTACGAACAGAAAAAACGGAAACAGGAACTACAGTGATTATAGAAGCAAATGACTTTAATGAAAAAGTAGGACAAGAAGGCTCAGGAATAGCAGGTTATAGTATAACTACATCAAAAGAATTGCCAACAGAAAGAAATTATGGAACAAGTAATGAAATAAAAGTAGAAAAAGCTGGAACCTATTATATTTATGTAAAAGATAATACAGGAAATATATCAGCAAGATATACGTTGGAGATAACAGAATAAAACCAATAAGAGTCAATAAGAGTATACCAAATATACTCTTATATTTTTTAGATGATTAACCAATACATAAGGTAAAAAATGTAACCCAAAAGCACTAGAAAAAGGCTGAAAATGTTGAAATATCGGTAAAAATATGATAAAATACTGATGGATATATTAAGAGATGGAGTTTTGTAAAAGTATGAAAAAAATAAGAAATAAAATAATATGGATATTAGGAATTGTAATAACAATTATTCTTATGAATGCTAATAGTAGTAAAGCAGTGGAATCTAATACAACAGAAAGTCCAGACTATGTATATTTATCGGATATTGCATATGTTAAAGATAAATCATTTGCTCCTAGTGGAGAATCTATTCTTTTAGATAAGAATAAAGCTAATGATTTAATTACACTAAAAGTAAATCAAGTATCTACACCATTCATAAAAGGAATATGTGCTTGGGCTACATCAGAAATAGTATATGATTTAAGAGAATATCAATATGATTATTTCACGTCTTATATAGGTGTGGATATAAGTGAACAGAGCAATTACTTTAATGGTGGTGCTAAATTTTATATATACACATCAGAAGATGGAGAAGATTGGCAAGAGCAATACCATTCAGATGTTCTTTATGGATGGAGTGAATCTCAATTTATAAAAATAAATATTAAAGATGCCAATTACTTAAAATTAGTTGCTGATGAAAATCAACAACATGCAGGTGATTGGTGGTCAAAATGGTATGATGAAACTGTTTTTGCAAATGCTAAACTAGTAAAAGAAAGTTATGTAGAAAATACAGAAAATTTTGACTTTATAAAACAGGTTGCTGAATATGATGAAATAATAAAAAATCATTATGGAGAGGAAATCAGCGGAGAATATGAATTAGCATTATTGCAAAGAGAATTAGTCAATCATGTAGGATACGAGGTGTTACAAGCTCTTGCAAGATATAGTGATGATTATAAAGAAACAATCTATTGGTTAATGAACGATATAGAAACTTTACGTTTGTACTTAACAGGAGGAAAACCAGAAGGTACATATTATAGTTCTATAAAAGTTTTAAGCGATTTATATACTACCTACAAAGATGATTTAACAAATCAAAATAAAACACAATATGGAACTATTTTAGGTGATTTATATCGTAGAATGATGCTTTCTTTATCATTAACAGAATCAGGAAATGTATACTTATGGATAGATGGAGTAAATCGTTCTAACGCTATTACTCGTTATGCAATTTATAAAGATTTACATATGCATGAAGGACAAGCTGAAGAATTAATTGAAAACAAAGTATTTGAATCTCTTACTGTTGAAGAAATGCGATGGGTAATGAACACAATTATTGATGATGAAGAAATAAAATGGCTAAATGATTATGTTAGAAATGAAAAAAATGGTGCAACAGGTCCATATAGTTATATCAATTATACTTTTAACTATAACTATAATTTAGATAAATATTATGATCCTGAAAATTATGATGAGTGGGATGCAAAGTATAATTTGTCCAAATTTAATATTACATATGAAAAAGGTCAACCAAAGTTATGGATTGTTTTCGAAGAAGGTGCTGTTTGTGGAGGTCTTTCTAAAACAGGAAGTTGTATATGGGGAGCATATAAAGGTCTACCCAATACTTGTGTAAGCCAACCGGGGCATTGTGCTTATTTATATTATACACAAGATGAAAGTGGCAATGGTATATGGAACTTAGGCAATGATATTTCTGGTTGGGGACAATCTGGAAGAACTGAACACTTAAATATTAGAACTATGAATGACTGGGGAAATGGTAGTTATACTAGTGGATGGAATGCAAGTTATATTCTGTTAGCACAAGCAGCTCAAAATGAATATGACAAGTATGAAAAAGCGGAAAAAGTGCTAATGTTAACCAATGTTTACAGGGATGATAAGGAAAAGTTAGAAGCAATATATCGTAAAGCACTTGAAATAGAAGAATTAAACTTTGATGCTTGGTTAGGGTTAGTAAATCTATATAATAGTGATTCTACAAAAACAGAAAAAGATTATTATAACTTAGCAGAAGAAATAGCAGAAACTTATACATACTATCCTCGTCCAATGTATGATTTATTAAACTTAATAAAACCTCATATGACATCAGTAGAATATGAAACAATATTTTCTCTATTACAAACAAGAACATTAACAACGGCAACAACCGCAACAAGCGAAAATTCTATACAAGCCAATGCAGTGAAACAAGTGGCAAATGCATTATTAGGAAATATAGATACATCTATTGCTAATTTTTCATTTGATGGAGATAATGCAGGAAGTATAGTTCTTTCTAGTCGTTTTGATGGCGTAGATGTTGCATGGGACTATAGTTTAGATGGAGGAAAAACATGGACTTTATCAGAAGAACATATATTACCATTAACGAAAGAGCAAATACAGACCATTACACCAGAATTGGATATTAAAGTACACATAATGGGTGTTGATTATTCAGAACAAAATGTATATACAATAGATATCCAAACGTCATCGGGATTACCAGCCAATCTATATGCAAATGATTTAGAAAATCAATTAATTGGTGCTACAAATGCCATGGAATGGAAATATAATGAAAATGAAGAATGGACTTCATACAATATAGCAAAACCAGATTTAACGGGAGATAAAACGGTAATAGTTAGAATGGGAGCAACAGGAGTATACTTGGCAGATACTAATACAACAACCTATAATTTTACAGAAGATACCCAGCCAGATACACAAAAGTATATTTCAATAGATAGACTATCAGTTTATCAAGTATCTAGTGAAGAACCAGGACATAATGCAGAAGCACAAAATGCAATTGACGGAAATATCCATACAATATGGCATAGTAACTGGAATGGAAATGATGCAGAAAGGTATATAGCAATAAAACTAGATACTCCCGTATATTTATCAGCATTAGAATATGTGCCAAGGCAAAGCGGAAGTAATGGAAGATTAAAAGATGGTAAAATATTTGTAAGTATGGATGGAGCAGAATGGACAGAAGTTGCTACAATAACAAATTGGGCAAATAGTGCTACTACCAAAACAGTTATTTTTGAAGAATCTGTAAAAGCACAATATGTAAAGTTAGTAGCAACACAAAACTATGGAGATGGAAGAAACTTTATTTCTGCATCTATGATTAATTTATATGAAGATATAAGTAAAACAAAAAAGCCAACTGCTGAAATTGTATATGATATAAACAAACTAACAAATTCGGATGTTACAGCTACACTAGTAAATCCAAGTACAGAAATAAAAATTACTAACAATGCAGGAAAGAATACATATGTATTTACACAAAATGCCGAATTTACTTTTGAATTTGAAGATGTGTATGGAAATAAAGGCACAGCAACAGCAACTGTAAATTGGATAGATAAAATACCACCTACAGCGATAGTATCCTATGACATAGAAGAAGAAACAAATCAACCTGTAACAGCAACAATATCAGAATTTAGCGAAAAAGTTACAATTACCAATAATTTAGGAAAAGATACATACAGATTTGAAGAAAATGGTAGTTTTACATTTGAATTTATAGATGAAGCTGGTAATGTAGGAACAGCAACTGCAACGGTAAACTGGATTAAGAAAGAAAGCGAAGAGCCAGAAGAAAAACCTGAACAAGGAGAAGAGCAGAAGCCAGAAGAAAAGCCTGAACAAGGAGAAGAGCAAAAGCCGGAAGAAAAACCAGAACTGGGAGAAGAGCAAAAACCAGAGGAGAAACCTGAGCAAGGAGAAGAACAAAAACCGGAAGAAAAACCTGAACAAGGAGAAGAGCAGAAGCCAGAAGAAAAACCTGAGCAAGATAATATGGAAAATTCTAATGAACTAGATAATACTATGGCAAGTGGAACTTTGCCACAAACCGGATCAGAAGATATTATTCTTTTCATATTACTATTTGCTGGAATCATTATGATAATAGGCATATGTATAAGAACTAAAAAATTACAAAACGATAAAAAGTAATATAAAAAGATTTTAGACTTAAGGTTATAGAACATAGCCTTAGGTCTGTTTTTATGAATAAAAATAAGGGTCACACAATCAAATGTGTGACTCTTTACATATTATAATAAAAGTAGTTTCCATATTACCAACTAAGGTGTAACATATACTGTTTTATTATGTGTATAAATAACCATGCCAGGTTTGCTTCCAGAAGGCTTTTTTACATATTTTGCAAAACAATAATCTACAGGAACATTGGAAGAATTTTTGGCTTTACTATGACTAACTACAATTTTAGCACAAGCAATAATGGTATCTTGTGTAACCTTATCAAAAGAGCCGTTACATTTTAAAATTCCATGACTACCATGAAAGTCCTTAGTATGAAACCATAAATCTTCATTTCTGGCAACTTTAGTAGATAAATAATCATTTTGCTTATTGTTTTTTCCAACTAAAAAAGTAAAACCATCCACACAATAGGTAAGAGGCTCTATGGTAGAAACATTTTTCTTTTGGGCTACTTTTTTTACTTTTGCAGAACTATCTGTTTTTAATTCAGAAGAATTTTCTCCTAGTTTTAAAACATGATTTTCTGTAATTTCTTCATATATTTCATCAATATCTTCAAGTGTTTGTGCATTTTCTAATTCAAAGATGATACTTTGCAAATAATCTAATAGCAATGAAAATTCTTGCTTTTGTTTGGCTATAATTTCGCGTGTGTTTTTTAATTTATGATACTTTTTAAAATAATTTTTAGCATTATCAGCAGGGCACATAGTAGTATTTAAAGGAATGATTATTGGTGTATTTTCTTCGTAAAAATTATTTAAGGTAATAGTACTTTTTCGATAATCAGAAGAAATTTGGTATAAATTAGCAGTTAGTAATTCTCCATAAATACGAAAAGTATCCATTTCATCACATTCTTTTTGTTTTTCTTGTATCACCTGCAACTTTTTAGTAATACGATTCAAATTAGCAAGTACTAATTTGAGTAAATTATTTCGATAAGAAGAAAGTAAGGCAATTTCTTCTTTTTTAGCATAAAATCTTTCTAAAAACTCACTAGTAGTTTCAGCACTTTGACCATATTCTACGGTATAATCTTTTTCATATACAGCTAATCTGGTATAATCAGCAAGATGATGATAAATTTGTAAAATAGCAGTGTAGAGCGAAGAAAGAGAATCTTCTTTAATAAAGTTTTCTAACTGGTATTGAATAAATGTAGTACTTATACCAGTATATAAAGAACTAACAGCCTTGGCAATAGGTAGTTTTTGTTGTAATATATCTTCTATAAATTCAGATTGACTAACATGTAGAATATCTTTTTTCGTATTTTCAACAGGAAGATAAGGATGTGCGGGTAAAATTTCTCTACTTGTTTCGGAAGAAGCAAAATGTTTCAAACTATCAATAATAATTCCTTTCTCATTGGTAAGAACCACATTACTATATTTTCCCATTAATTCTATAATCAGTTTTTTATTAGTCACGTCATTTAATTCGTTATACCCTTGCAAATCGATGGTTACAACTCTATCTAAACCTTCAGAAGATATGTTTTTGATAACATATCCTATTAAATGTTTTCGCAAAACCATACAAAAATGAAAAGGGGTTATAGGATTAGGCTTAGTATTATGTGTTAAATGCATGCGGTAATAAGAGGAAGAAACATTAATTAATAAAGTTTCATTTTTTCCCTTAGTGTAAATAGAAAGAAGAATTTCATTTCTATTAGGAATAAAAACTTTATTAATTTTTCCTCCGATGATTATATTTTGCAATTCAGTAATAATTTTTTTTGTAGTAATTCCATCAAATGGCATAATATACGCTCCTTTTTAAATATTCTATTTCATTATACAGAGGATAAATAGAATATGTCAAGATAATTTATGTAATAAAATTGTAACAAACATGTAACCAAAAAGTAATAGAACTAACTAAAAGAATAATATATAATGCAAGAAGTATAAATGAATAAAAAAAGAGAAAACTAAAGGAAAAGATAGAAGAGATAGAAAAATGAATCAATTAAAAAAATAACAAGCCATAACTTTGATAGCGTTGGAGGTAACACTAATTATTCTTATCATACTAGTAGGTGTGAGTATTAGCATGATAGTAGGAGATAATGGCGTTATTACAGAAGCACAAAAAGCAGCAAAACAAACAGAAAAAATGCAATCCAATTCACAAAGTTATATGAATAGTTTACAACAAGAACTAGAACAAAAAATAGAAGGACAAATAGCAGTAAATGAGGATTTACCAAATGCCCCAGAGCAAATAGATGGTATGACACCTATTAAATTCACAGAACCAACTGACACTAAAACGGGAAGCTATGAAGAAACGAATTGGACAGATAGTAGTTGGTATAATTATCAAGAAAGTAAATGGGCCAATACGATAAGTGAAGATGGAAGTATGTGGGTATGGATACCCAGATATGCATATAAAATC
>CALXJP010000007.1 GCA_944388655.1 uncultured Clostridia bacterium
GAGAAAACTTTTAGAATATATGTAGGAAACAATAAAATGGCAAAATGCTAATATATAAGCATTTGAAATATTTTAAAATGTAATATATAAATTATAAAATTGTTTAAAATTGTCCAGTCCAACCAAAGAATAAAGCTATGATATGTTAAATATAACATTTCATAGCTTTTTTAGATGGGTACTACTTGTACTGCACATGATGTCTGATAGCTCGATAATGTGAATCAATTTTTTGAACAAAAGAATCAAATTCTACCCAGCCATCTGCTGAAGAGTATCGTAGTCGTATTAAGTCTAAATCATATTGTGCATCAGATTCTTTGTTCCGAATTGGTCCAATGTATAAATGTTCTAGCTTTTTTTCACGACCATCATATTGCAGAGGAACATTTGAAACAATGTAGTTTTTAATCATCTTTTTTCTGTCCATGTGTTTACCCTCCAAAACATTGATATAATATAATTATACTACAAATTAAAAAGAAAAGCAAAATTTCAATAGTTTTCGAAATTTTGCTTTTTACAGTATTATCTTAGCATTTTAAGATATGCTAATACCTTTATGGATTAGCAACATCCGCCACATCCACCGCAGTTGTTGTTACCACCACAGCAACAGCATAAGAATATTAATATAAGGATAATCCAAATGCAGTTGTCACCGCCAAAACCGAATCCACCGCATCCGCAATTTCTATTCTCTGGCATAAAATTCCCCCCTCTCCAAGTATACTTTGAGCCTCATGTTGACGAATTGTTAAGTATTCACATTAGCAACATGTAGGATTACATCCACATCCTGCCCCTGTGTTACAACATCCGTTGTTGCCACAGCTACAGAAAAGTAGTAGGAATAGGATTATGAACCAAAGAATTTCACTGTTATTAGAGCAACATCCCATAGAAAAACCTCCTATACATTTCATTTTCTTTATCGTTGGTTATGGTATATAGTATTCTTAAGAAAAAAAAGTGTTACATTCCGAAAAAAAATTCAAAAAAACGGTGCAAAATCAAATTTTTAATGATATAATGCAAAAAAACATAAGCACGAAGAAAGGAAATAATAAATGGGAAATATAGTATTATTAGATGATTTAACAATCAATCAAATAGCAGCAGGAGAGGTAATTGAAAGGCCAGCATCAGTAATCAAAGAATTAGTAGAAAATTCTATAGATGCAGGAGCTACCAATATAACGGTAGAAATTCGTAATGGAGGGATCTCCTATATTAGAGTTACGGATAATGGAAAAGGTTTTGAACCAGATGATATGGAAATAGCCTTTGAAAGACATGCAACAAGTAAAATAAGAAGTGCAGAAGATTTACATACTGTCACTTCTATGGGGTTTAGAGGAGAAGCTTTAGCTAGTATAGCTGCAATTGCAAAAGTAACTTTACAATCCAAAACCATGCAAAACGATACGGGATATAGTATAGTAATAGAAGGAGGCAATATTTTAGAAAAAACAGAAATTGGTTGTCCAAAGGGAAGTAGTATTACTATTGAAAATTTATTTTACAATACACCGGTAAGATATAAATTCTTAAAAAAAGATTTCACAGAAGCAGGATACATAGAAGATGTTATTACAAGAATTGCTTTAGTTAATCCACAGATTGCGATTCGTTTAATTAATACAGGAAAAACAGTGATACAAACATCAGGTAAAGGAGATTTAAAAAGCGTAGTATATAATATTTATGGAAAAGATATAGCAGAAAATGTATTAGAAGTAGAATATCCATATGAAGATATGGTAGTAAAAGGTGTTATAGGAAAGCCTGTTATTGCTCGTTCTAATAGAAGTAACCAATTATTTTTTGTCAACAAAAGATATATACGAGATAAAGTATTAACAGGTGCTGCAGAACAAGCTTTTAAAGGGCTAATTACGATAGGAAAATTTGGTTTTTTGATTTTAAACTTACAAATGAATCCAGAACAAGTAGATGTTAATGTTCATCCAGCAAAATAAGAAGTGAAATTCCAAGAAGAAAATAAAGTTTTTAAAGCAGTATATCATGCTATACACGATACACTACTTAAAACAGATTTAGTTAGTGATAAAATGAAAGAAAAAGACACGGCAAAAGTTTTGAATGAAGAAGAAGTAAAAGCTTTAGAACAAAAGCAAGAGCAAGAAACTATGCAAAATAGAGGTCTTTTCCAAAGATTTACCAAAAAGGAAGAGGAAGTACATAATCCTAATTTAGTCGAAGACCTTTTTCATAGTAGAAATACAACTAATATAGAAACAATTCATAATGAAATAGATAGTCAATTTAATTCCATTATGAAAAAAATGCAAGAAATGAAAGAAGGAATTCATAAAGATAAACAAAATTTAGGAATGATAACAGTTGGAAATATAGAAATAAAACCAAAAGAAGATAGTATAGAACTTACTAAAACACAGCCATTACAAGAAGAAAAAGAAGATAGCAAAGAAGAGCAAGAAGAAGATAAACTACAAACCAATCAACAAGAAAAACAAGAAGAAAATGTACAAGAAGAAATACAAAAAGACCCAGAGCCATCTCAAGAAAAACTTCCAAAAGAAGAAGAAAAAATAGCAGACCAAAAATTAGCAGAAGAGCCAGAAAAAACACCAGACCAAAAACTAGCAGAAGAACTATCTAAAAAAGGGGATAGTATTTCATATGCAGAATTTAATCAAATGTATCATAAAATTTTTGGTACAGGGCAAAGTGAAAGTACAAAACAAGAGGTAAAAGAAGAAAAACAAGAATATCAATTAGATGATGTAGTAAAACAAACAAAACCGGAAAATGTTTCTCTTTTTGAAAATACAGAGGAGAAAAAAAAGCCAGTGTATAAATTAATAGGAGTTGCTTTTTTAACATATATCATTATAGAAATGGGGAACGAAATCTATATGATAGATCAACATGCTGCTCATGAAAGAATTCTTTATGAAAAGGTAAAGAAAAACTACTATAATCAAGTAGGAGTGCAATCACAATTAATGCTATTGCCAGATATTATTACGTTATCTCATAAAGAAATGGGAGTTATGAAAGATAATATGGATATGTTCAAAAAAGCAGGTTTTGAGCTAGAAGAGTTTGGAGAAAATACCATAAAACTAACAGGTGTACCAAGTATTTGCTTGAATATGAATACCAAGGAACTATTTTTAGAGACTCTAGATGAAATTAACACAGTAGCCAGAACAGCAAAACAAGAAATAGAAGATAGATTTATTGCAACAATTGCATGCAAGGCAGCAGTTAAAGCCAATATGGCACTTACCAAAGAAGAAATTGATAATTTAATGACAGAACTACTAAAACTACCAAATCCTTTTACTTGCCCACATGGTAGACCAACTGCAATTAAAATGACAAAAGCAGATTTAGAAAGAAAGTTTTCAAGGAGATAAAAATTATGGATATATTTATTTTAATAGGAATAGTATTAGTCAATGTTATAGCAATTTTAATTGTATATCATTTTATCAAACAATTAAACAATAAACAAAAAATAGTCATTATAGCTATGGGGATAGCATTTAACTACATATTAGTAATGATAGTTTATGCACTTAGTAGCATAGGAATGGACACACAAATAGCAGAAACAGCCAATAGCTTTATTACTTTTATATTTGTGCCAATTAATACAATTATGAATGTGCCATTTTTAGCAAGTTCATATTGTAGATATTTACAAAAGAAATTAACAAAACAAAAAATGAGAAATAGAATAATCATAGTAGTACTGGTAACATTAGTGATTATGGTATTGGAATATTTTTATTTTCAAAGTATTCAAGCTGGTGTTGCAGCCATGCTAGAAAAATAAAGGAGTTGTCTCATGAAAAAGCCAATAGTAATTGTTATTGCTGGACCAACAGCTTCAGGAAAAACCTCTCTTTCTGTAGAAGTAGCCAAAAAAATAAAAGGGGAAATACTATCTGCAGATTCTATGCAAATTTATCAAGATATGGATATAGGAACAGCTAAAGTTACAGAAAAAGAAATGCAAGGAATCCCCCATCATATGATAAGTTTTGTAAAGCCAGATAAAAGGTTTAGCGTAGCAGATTTTCAAAAAGAAGCAATGAACATAATCCACGATATAGTAAAAAGAGGAAAAACACCTATTGTAGTAGGGGGAACAGGACTATACATAGATGCCTTGATTTATGAAACAGAATTTCATGAAGAAAAAACAAATTTAGATTATAGAAACTTTTTAGAACAAAGAGTAGAAAAAGAAGGGTTAGAAACGCTTGCACAAGAAGCAGAGACCATAGACCATGAAGCAATGAAAAAAATTAGTCATAACGACAAAAAAAGAATATTAAGAATACTAGAAATATATAAACAAACAGGGAAAACCAAAACACAATTAGATAAAGAGTCGAGACAAAAAGAGAAAAAATATCAATATATAGTATTTGCCATAGATTTACCAAGAGATATACTATATGAGCGCATCAATAAGAGAGTAGATATTATGTTACAACAAGGGTTAATTCAAGAAGTAGAAAATTTAAAACAAAAATATCACACTTTTCCTACAGCGATGCAAGGATTAGGGTATAAAGAAGTGGTAGAATACCTAAACAAAGAAATAACACAAGAAGAAATGATGGAAAAAATTAAGCAAGAAACCAGAAGATATGCCAAAAGGCAATTAACATGGTTTAGAAAAAATAAAGAAATAATTTGGCTAGATGGGTTGCGTAAGCAAGAAGATAATGTTAATATAATATGTGAAAAAATCAAAAAAGAAGGAATGATGGATAGAGGTGGACAGCAATAAGAAACCAAAAAATATAACGAAATACGTCTTGGTAAGTATTATTGTCATTGCCATTGTGGCATTTGCTATCTATATGATTACGAATTTATTACAAAAACCAGCAGATAAAGTAGTAATAGAAAAAGGAACTGTTTCAGAAGAGGAATCCACACAAGGTTATGTGATTCGTGATGAAGAGGTAATAACAGGACAAAATTATAAAAATGGAATGTTGCAAATAAAAACAGAGGGAGAGCGTGTAGCAAAAGGTGATCCTATTTTTCGTTACTATACCAATAACGAACAAGAATTATTAAAACAAATTCAGCAGTTAGATGAACAAATACAAGAAGCCATGGAAAATGAGAATACGCAAATTTTCAATACAGATATCAAGTTAATAGAAGAACAAATAACAGAACAATTAAACAATTTGTACGGATTAAATAATTTGCAAAAAATAAAAGAATACAAAAAAGAAATTGATGATTTAATTACCAAAAAAGCAAAAATTGCAGGAGATTTAAGCCCAGCAGGTTCTTATTTGAGGTCTTTAGTAGAACAAAGGAGTAACTTAGAAAATCAGCTAAATGCAGGCTCTGAATATGTGAATGCACCAAGAGCAGGTGTGGTTTCTTATCGTGTAGATGGATTAGAAGCAGTATTAACACCCAATAGCTTTTCTAGTTTAAACTCAGATTTCTTAGAAGGTTTACATTTAAAAACAGGAGAGTTAGTCACCACAAGTGCAGAAAGTGGGAAAATAGTAAATAATTTTCAATGCTATATAGCATGTGTGTTATCTTCAGAAGAAGCCAAAAATGCAGTAGTAGGCGAAGAAGTTACCTTAAGATTATCGAACCAAACAGAGGTAGAAGCAGAAATAGAATATACGTATCATGAAACACCAGAAACAATTATTATTGTATTTCAAATTAACAATGCCATTGAAGAATTAATAAATTATAGAAAAATTTCTTTGGATGTTATTTGGTGGCAAGCAACTGGTTGGAAAGTGCCAAATAGTGCCATTCAATATAAAGCAGAAGATTTAGCCTATGTAGTACGAAAAAGAAGTGGATATTCAGATAATGTATATGTAAAAGTATTAAAACAAAATGGAAATTATTCTATTATTGATAATTATACCTATTCGGAATTATCAGAAAAATTAAAAGAACTCAACATAAAAGAAGATATTGAAACTAGACCAACACTATCTTTATATGATGAAGTACTGATTTAATATTACAAAAATATTACAAAAATATTAAATTAACATTACAATCATAAAAACTATTGACAATTGACAAAAAAAGTTAGATACTTATAGCATAAAATACGAATGACAATATTAGGGAGGTTTTATAAATGTCAGGAGCGATAATGAGTAAATTAATGGATTTCATAGGAATGGACGGAAACGCAGAGGAAGAAGTATATGATGATGTAGATAATGTAGAAGAAGTAGATACAGAAGAAGAGGATGATGAAGAAAATAAAGGATTTTGGAATAAACGTTCTAATAAGGTAGTAAGTATGCCACAATCACAACAAGTAAAAATGGTAATTTCACAACCTACTACTTTTGAACAATCAGAAGCTATTTGCGACTTATTAAAAGAGAAAAAGTCAATTATAGTAAATTTAGAGTATGTTAACAAAGATGTTGCAAGACGTATTGTTGACGTTGTTAGTGGAGCAGTGCATGCATTAGATGGACATATACAAAAAGTATCTAATTCTATATTTTTAATTGCACCATATAACTATGATATAACAAATGACATGGCAAGAGGAGAATTACCAGGAAAATTATCTGTATCTTGGTTAAGAAATTCAAGCTCAAATAATCAATAAGAGTGCTAATTTTATTGGCTAGATTTGGAGGAATAACATGATTACACCATTAGATATTGAAAATAAAAAATTTTCAAAGCAAATGATGAATGGCTATAGTGTAGAAGAAGTAGATGATTTTTTAGATGAACTTACTGTAGATTATGAAAAAACATATAAACAAAGTTCAGAATTAAAAACTAGAGTAGATGAATTAGAAAAAAGTTTATTACATTATAAAACAATAGAAGATACTTTACAAAATACTTTAGTAATGGCACAAACAACAGCCGAAGAAGTAAAAGAAGTTGCAAGACAGCAGGCTGAACAAATTGTAAAAGAAGCAGAAGGAAATGCTAGAAAATCAGTTGACGAATTAGGCCAACAAATATTATTGAAAAAAAAGGAATTAGAAGATTTACAAAAACAATTTGACGTTTATAAAGCTAAAATGGAATCTTTATTAATTTCACAATTAGAATTATTAAAAGAAATTAATAAAAATCAAGAAAATATGTAAAATATAAGTTAGGCACTAATACAACATTAGTGCCTTTTATAATCAAAAGAAATGGAGATAAAAAGGATGGTATTCAAAAATAAAAAGGGTGTTACTATGATTACATTAGTAATTACCATTGTACTTATGCTCATTTTAGTAGGAACCGTTGTTATGAATTTAGATGACACACAAGCAGTAACAGACTATGTAAATATGCAGTCAGATATTACGCGAATTAATGAAAAAGTAAATATATATTATGCACAACATGGTACTTTACCTACACTCAATTTATATAGAGATATAGGTATGATATATGCTGTAAGAAATCCAAATGATAATAATAATTATTATGTAATAGATTTAAATGCAATTGGTTTAGGAGAATTAAACTTTGGAATTAATGGCTATATACAAGCTTTAAGAATTAATAAAAATACACCAATAGAAGTAACAGATAATATTCGAGATGTATATATCATTAATGAACAAAGTCATACCATATATTATCCTAATGGAATTACAGTAGGAAGCCAGACAGCCTATTGCTTAATAGAAGAATATACCAGACAAGATATATCCAACTATACACCATAAAAATTCTCTTTCTTGCAAAAGTTAACAATATAGTATATAATACCCCTAAATATTACAAAAATGTTAAAGTATTACAATTCTATTAACAGTATATTACAATTCAGTTAAGAATATTGACAATTTGCTAATGTAGCATATAAAATATATCATGTAAAAGGAGTAACATATGAGAGTGATTAGTGGAACAGCAAGAGGAACAAAACTAAAATCTATAGAAAGTTTGTCAACAAGACCAACTTTAGATAGAGTAAAAGAATCATTATTTAATATACTCCAACCATATATACAAGAGGCAAATGTATTGGATTTATTTGCAGGAAGTGGTGCTTTAGGAATTGAAGCTTTAAGTAGAGGTGCTAAAAAATGTACATTTTGTGATAAATCCTATGAAGCAATACAGATGCTAGAACAAAACTTGGAACGAACAAGATTAAAAGAAAAAGCAGTTGTGTTACAACAAGACTATAAAACATGTTTACAAAAACAAAAAGAAAAATTAGATATTATATTATTAGATCCACCATACAAAAAGGATATAGCAGTAGATGCTGTAAAAAGAATAGTAGCATTGCAGTTGTTAAACCAAGAAGGTCTAATTGTTATAGAAACAGACGAGAAAGAAAGAGAAGAATTAGAATTGAAAACAATACCAGAATTAGAAGTTAAAGATGTAAGAAAATATGGAAGAGTAAACTTGTTGTTCTTACATGAAAGGGGTTAAACCATGGAAATTTTTACTTTACTAGAAACTTTAGAAGATTTGTTAGAAAGAAGTAGAACGATGCCTTTTTCTACAAAAGCCATTGTAGATAAAGAAGAAATTTTAGACATTATTAAAGAAATACGCTTAAAATTACCAGATGAATTAAAACAAGCTAAATGGGTAAAAGAAGAAAGGCAGCGTATATTAGTTGAGGCACAAAAAGAGGCAGATGAAATTGTAAAAGAAGCAGAAAATAGAATTATAGCTATGATTGATGAACATGAAATTACGAGAAAGGCATATGAACAAAAAGCAGAAATTATAGAAACTGCCAATGAAATGTCTAGGGAAATTTCAAAAGGAACAAAAGACTATGCAGATAGTATATTACAAAATCTAGAAAAATCTTTAGTAAGTGCATTAGAAATTATTCAAAATAATAGAAAAGAATTAAAATAAAACTTGGGAATTTCCTAAGTTTATTTTTTTCTAAACAAATATTCTGTGAAATATTGCAAAACGCTAAAGGGAATGATACAATGTGAGTATCAAAATTGGAGAATTATGTTCAAAGGAAAAGAGGAAAAGGGAATGCCAAAAGCAAAAAGAGGAAGAAAAAGAACAGCAGAAACAAAACAAAAAATAAAAATTGATATTGCCGTAGTAGGCTGTATGGTTGTTAGTATTTTATTAGCTGTTTTAATATATACAAAATCCGGATTTTTAGGAGAAACACTTAGCCCATGGCTTGGCGGAATTATGGGAATTATAAAATATGTTATTCCTATAGGTGTTTTTGCCATAGGAATCTATTTAGCATACAATGGAAGAGAAAGATTAGGAGTAAAATTACTACAATATGTAGTGTTTTTACTATGTTTTACAGCAATTATGAGCATATTTGAAATATCTACAGGGAATATAAATCTTTCATCAGGAACAGAAGCTGTTATAGAACAAGCTAAAAACTATGGAGAAGTAGACCAAGGAGGAGGAATTATTGGAATTCTTATTGCTATGCCATTAATAGAATTATTAGGAAGTGTAGGGGCAGTGATTTTATTGGTAGGAATAGCATTAATTGTATTGATATTTATGTTTGCTATACGTCCTTCAGAAATCATTGCGGCAATGGTGGACCATGTAGTAGATAAACACGAAGAAAAGAAACAAGAAAGAATGCATGGGGTAAGTAAAGCAGAAACTAAAATGGCACAAGCAGAAGTCAATATGAAAAATAGAAGAAATAAATTATATAATGTAGAAGATGAAATCGTTAGTCAAGAAGTACAACCAATGAAAGAAACAGCAAGAGAAAGAAGACGTAGAGAAAAAGAAGAAGCTAAGAAAAAAGCACTAGAAATAGATGAAGAACAACTAACCATTAACTTAAATGGGCTAGATGCATCCAATGATAAATTAAAAAAATACAATCACGAAGATGGAGAAATTGTACCATTAGGATTAGAAAATAAAAAGAAAGAGGAATTTTCTCCTAATACATTAGAGGCAAACTTATTTAAACAAGTACAAGAAAAAAAAAAAAAAAAAGTAAAAGAAGTATTAAATTTGGAACATACAATGGTAGTAGAGGATGAAAATTATGAATTCCCTCCTATAGAAATATTAAGTGAAGCAGAAAAGCATATGATAAAAGGAGGAAAAAAGGCAGTAACCGATACTGCATCAAAACTCCAAAAAACCTTATATAGTTTTGGTGTATCGGCAAAAGTAGAAAATGTTTCTGTAGGGCCAGCAATTACACGTTATGAATTAAAACCAGCAGAAGGAGTTAGAGTTAGTAAAATAGCCAACTTAGCAGATGATATAGCATTAAACTTAGCAGCAGAAACCATTCGTATTGAAGCACCTATACCAGGAAAACAAGCAGTAGGAATAGAAGTACCAAATAAAGAAAATGAAGTAGTTCATTTACGAGAAATTATAGATACAGAAGAATATAGAAATCACAAATCAAAACTAGCCTTTGCTCTAGGAAAAGATGTAGCAGGACAAGCCGTTATTACAGATATTGCTAAAATGCCTCATGTTTTAATAGCAGGAGCAACAGGTTCTGGTAAGAGTGTATGTATCAATACATTAATTGCAAGCATTATTTATAAAGCAAAACCAAGTGAAGTCAAGTTAGTCATGATAGATCCAAAAGTGGTAGAACTTTCAGTATATAACGGAATTCCCCATTTATTAATTCCTGTTGTAACAGATCCTAAAAAAGCAGCAGGAGCGTTAGCTTGGGCAGTTCAAGAAATGGAAAATCGATACAATACCTTTGCGCAAAAAGGAGTAAGAGATTTAAAAGGATATAATGCAGCAATTGAAGCAGAAGGAGGAATGGGAAAATTACCACAAATTGTGATTATTATAGATGAGCTAGCAGATTTAATGATGGTAGCAGCAAAGGATGTAGAAGATTCTATTTGTAGATTAGCACAAAAAGCAAGAGCTGCTGGAATGCACTTAGTAATTGCGACTCAAAGACCATCTGTAGATGTTATTACAGGTATAATTAAAGCTAACATTCCTTCCAGAATTTCTTTTGCAGTATCATCACAGGTAGATTCAAGAACGATTTTAGATATGGTAGGAGCAGAAAAATTACTAGGAAAAGGAGATATGCTATTTTATCCATCAGGTGCACCAAAGCCAGTAAGAATACAAGGTGCCTTTATTTCAGATAGTGAAGTAGAAAAGGTAGTTAGTTTCTTAAAAGCAAATGGAGAAGTTACCTATAATGAAGATATTTTAGAAAGTATAGAAAATAATAATAAATCCGAAAAAGAGCTAGAAGCAGAACAACAAGAAGATGATGATGCCGATCCATTATTAATGGATGCCATTGATGTGGTAGTAGAAACAGGCCAAGCCTCTACTTCTTTTATACAAAGAAGATTTAAAGTAGGTTATGCCAGAGCTGGACGTATAATAGACCAAATGGAAGAAAGAGGAGTTATATCAGGCTATCAAGGAAGCAAACCACGAGAAGTATTACTAACAAAAGAACGCTTAGCAGAACTAAAAATGGCAACATCAGACATTCCAGAAGAAAACAAACCAACAGAAGAATAAAATGCATAAATTCAAAAAAAATGCAAAAAATAGTTACAAATGAAAGGTTTAAATATGTCAAAATCAGTTATTTTTACCAAAATTATGAATTATAACAATCAATTAGAAAATATTTTAGAAAAGAAGGCTTTTTCAGAAGAAGCAAAAAACCTTCTTTTAAGCATGCTTTATAAAATAGAAACTGCTTATCAAGATTATAGAACAGTCAAAAGAAATGCTATGTCAAAAGAAAGATTTTTACAAGAATTATTAAATACCATAGAATATCTTTGCCAAGAAATTGAGTTTGTAAAGCCAATGACAAAACAAAGTAAATTGCTACAAGGAAAAAGATTTTTTATAGAAGGAGAAAAAATCATTTGTTATCAAAATGAAATTTCTCTATTGCAAGCATTATTAGCATTAGCAGAAGAAAATATAGAAATAAGTAATAAATATGATTTTTTTGCTCCAAGTATAATTCACTGTTTGCAACAAGCTTTTTTAGTTAATGATTCTGAAGTTATTCGTGACTTTAATGGCTTTTCATGGGACATTCTAGTACGAGATATAGAAAATTTATATAGAAATATAGTATATCAAAATATGCTAATTTTGTTAGGAAATAAATTTATAGAAGATTGGTTAAACAAAAATAATCATCCAGAAGCTTTTGAAGAAGAACAAGAAGAAGAAATTTTTATTCCCATTAATAATATTTTAAGTAACAAAAAATTTGAAAATATCTATGATGAAAATGAAAAAGTAGATTACATAGAAAAAATGAAAATGCTAATGACAGATTTTTATGGAGAAAAAAACACAAATCAATGGATGTGCCAACTATTAAAAACAGCTATAGCCATATATAGCAATGAAAATGAAGAAGAAAAAGAAAAAATTATAGTAAAAAAACAAGAATATGAAAAGCAATTGGCATTTATGCAAGATAAAAGAAAATATATTTCAGAAAAAACAGAAGAAAAAAAGAAAATTGTAAAGCGTATAGGAAAAATAGATGAGTTGATTAATAATAACACATTATTAAAGCAAGAATATGTATTGCAAAATAGTAAACTACCAAATGAAAAGAAGTTTTTTAGTATTAGCCATTTTGCCGATAAACTAGAAAAAGAAAGAAAAATATGCCTAAAAACAATTCAAGAAATTAATCAATCTATAGAGCCAGAAGGATTTAGCCAATTAAAAACTGAGTTACAAAACCAAGTAAAATTTTATCAGTCTATGCAAATTGCAGAAGAAGGAAAAACAGATGTACAAAGGCTAGTACTCATTTTACAAAAAATATTTTTAAGATGTTTCACAGAAAAAGTAAAAAAAGCAGAAAATAAAAAGGAAATGATAGAATATATATATGAATTTCGTTATTATTTAAGACTACCAATAGGTAAGATAGAAGACTATCATTGGTTATATGAAGAAAAAAAATTAGCTAAACCTATAGAAGCAATAGAAAAATTAATAATTCATCGAGCAATACAATTAAAAGTTTTGAATTCATTCAGTGAAGATAAAAACTTAAATGATATCATCCTGAAAAATATCTTTACAAGTAAAATTATTCAATTAGAAAAAATGCAAATCTTATTAAAATATGATAAAGGAATATTAGATATAGAAGTATATGACGAAAACGTACATGAAGTAACAGTAAAGCATGAATTAAAAGAAAAAACAGAATTAAATGTAAAACTTAAGAAAAAAATAAAAATATTTAATTAGAAAGGATAAAAACATGAAAATAACTTTTTTAGGTGCAACAAAAACAGTAACAGGTTCTAACTTTTTAGTAGAAACTGCAGGAAAAAAATTTTTAGTAGATTGTGGTATGTATCAAGGGCAAGCAGAACAAGAATGGGAAAATTCTGCACCTTTTGCATTTGATGTACAAGAGATTGACTTTATGTTATTAACACATGCACATATAGACCACTCTGGACGAATTCCCAAATTATATAACGAAGGTTTTAGAAAACCTGTATATGCAACAAAAGCAACTTGTGATTTATGTAGTATTATGCTTCCTGATAGCGGTCATATACAAGAAATGGAAAATGAATGGAAAAACCGAAAAAGAAAACGTAAAGGATTACCACCAGAAGAACCAATATATACAGCACAAGACGCTATACAATGTATGGAAATTTTTAGACCAGTAAGTTATGATAAAATAGTAGATATTGATGAAAATATTCATGTACGTTTTAATGATGCAGGTCACATGTTAGGTTCTAGCATTATAGAAGTTTGGGCAAATGAACAAGGAAAATTAACAAAAGCAGTATTTACAGGTGACTTAGGAAATAATGATATTCCCCTTCTTTCCTCACCAACTATGATAGAAGATGCAGACTACTTAGTTATGGAATCTACCTATGGGGGAAGATTGCACATGAGAAATGATGATAAAGCAGAACTATTTCTAGACATAGTTGCAGAAACCTTAGATAAGGGAGGCACTGTAGTAATTCCTTCATTTGCAGTAGGAAGAACTCAAGAAATTTTATATGAAATGAATATGTTAAAAGCCAAAAAAGATGACGAAGTGTTTAGAAAAAAATATGAAACTTTAATGAAAGCCAATGTATATGTAGATAGTCCACTTGCCACTTCTGCTACAGAAGTTTTTAAAGAAAATATGGATATTTTTGATGAAGAAACACAAAAGGTTATTCAAAGTGGAGATAATCCTTTAGACTTTCCAGGACTAAAATTCACACAAAGTGTAGAGGAATCTAAAGCATTAAATGAAAGTAATGAACCATGTATTATCATTTCTGCAAGTGGCATGTGTGAAGTAGGAAGAATTAAGCACCATTTAAAACATAACATTTGGAACCCTAAAAGTACCATTTTATTTGTAGGATACCAAGCACCAGGAACTTTGGGTAGAAAAATAGTAGATGGAGCAGAAAAAGTAAAAATTTTTGGGGAAGAATTTACCGTCAAGGCTAGAGTAGAATATATAGAAGGTTATTCAGGACATGCAGATCAAGAATGGTTGCTCAATTTTGTATATTCCTTTATACGTAAACCAAAAACTATATTTTTAGTACATGGAGAACCAGATGGACAGGTAATATTAAAACAAAAAATACAAGGAACTACACAAATTCCTGTCATTATTCCTGAATATGGTGAGCAATATGAATTGAATGAAGAGGTACAAAGACTAGGAAGAATTAAAGGTGCCAAAGAGCATGAAGATAAATATATCCGCTTAGAAGTTTTAGGAAGAATCCAAACATTAAAAGAAGAACTAGAAGATATGTCACAAATTGTACAAGAAGAAATGCTTACAGAAGATGTATGTGATGCAGATATTGAAAAATTAAACAATCGCATTAAAGAGTTAGAACAACAAATTGTAAGAATAGTAGAAAATAAATAGAAAAGAAAGGGTAGGAATAGCCTTACCAACTATTCCTACAAGGAATACATATGAAAGATAAATATTTAAATGATACCATCATTGGAAATAATCGAATGTTAATTAGTTTTAGTGAACATGGGGAACTACTACGTTTGTTTTATCCAACAAGAGATTATAGGCAATTTTTAGAAAGTTTTAAAACAGGAGTAAAAATTAATGATTCTAGGCTTATTTCTTTACATGATGATATCAATAATCATTATCAACAATACTATACACCTGCTACGAATATTTTAAATACAGAAATTATGAATACTTACTTTAATTTAAGAGTTTTACAAACAGATTGTGTAACATTAGAAAATGATGTATTAATCAAAAAATATAAATTTATCAATCAAAATGTACATCCATTAGATGTCCATTTCTTAATTTATTCTAATTTATTTTCTAGCTTTAATAATGTGGTGGGGTCTAAAGTAGAAAAAAATAATTTGTTGCAATATAGTCATAGTTATATTATGTCTATTTTCTCAAAAGAACCAATAGAAGGGTATAGGCTAAATAATAGTAGTTATGATATGCAAAGTGGAATTGTATATGACAAAGATTATATAGGAATGGCGCGTGACACGGCTATTAGTTACTATATTGGTAATTTGCAACCACAAGAAGAAAAAGAAATCGTCATTTTCTTAAAAATTCATCATTGCACAAAAGAAAACACTTTTGATAAAGTAGAAAGTGAATTACAAAAAATTAAAAATATGAATGTACAAGAGGAAATATTAAAAATTCAAAGACATTGGGAAAATTATGTATTAAAACATGATAAAATAGGCTTATTTAACCAAGGAAAAGAAGAAGGATGGTTAGAAATTTTAGGAAGCAAAGAGCATTTGAATCAAACTAAAAGAATTTATGAACGTTCTATATTATTATTTCCATTATTAATGAATCACGAAACGGGAGGAATTTCTGCTGCTATAGAAGTAGACGAAAATAAAGATAAATGTGGAAGATATTCATATTGCTGGCCTAGAGATGGAGTATTTACAGCAAGAGCATTAGACTTATTAATGATGCATGAAGAAACTACCAGATTTTACACAGAATTTGCAAAACGTACGCAAAGTGAAAATGGAATGTGGGAACAACGTTTTTATACAGATGGAAGGTTAGCACCTTGTTGGGGATATCAAATTGATGAAACAGCAAGTATTGTATATGGTGTGTATGAACATTATAAAGTGATAAAAAGTAAAAAATTTTTACTAGAAACTTTAGAAATGTGCCAAAAAGGTATAGAATTCTTAAAAAAATATATCCATTATATAGAAAGTGGAAATAAAACACAGGAAAATGAAATCTTTGAAAGAGCAGAAAGTTATGATTTATGGGAAATGCACCAAGGAATCCATTTATATTCTTTAGCTGCTATCTATTCTGCATTTAAAGCTATGGCAAAAATTTATGCTCAGTTAGATAATGCAAAAGAATATGAAGCAGAAATAGAAAATTTAAAAGAATATGCTAAAAAAGTGAAAGAATTTTGCGAAATTAATTTGGTAGAACCAGAAACGAGAGTTTTAAAAAGAAGCAATCAAGATAATATTAGTGACATCAGTGTTTTAGGAGCAATTACTCCTTTCAAAATGTTTAAAATGGGTGATAAAGAAGTAAAAAATACTATAGAAAGAATTAATTTAACTTTAAGAACTTACACAGGTGGATATCTTCGTTTTTCAGGAGATAGTTACTTAGGGGGAGAAAACCCATGGCCTATTGCCACATTGTGGATGGCAATTTATTATATGATACAAGGCAATTTAAAAGAAACTAAAAAATTAATAGACTTTGTCAATGAAACAGCAACAAAACAAGGTTTTTTAGCAGAACAGGTAGATAATCAAACGATGACATCTAAATGGGTAATAGGGCTTGCATGGTCACATGCTATGTATGTGATTGTTATTAGCCTATATTCATTTTTCAAATTTGGACACTTTTAACAAAAAAGGAGAAGAAACATGGCAAAAACAAAAACAGTATTTGTATGTAGTAGTTGTGGATATGAATCAGCAAAATGGTTAGGCAAATGCCCTGCATGCAATGAATGGAATACATTTTATGAAGAGAAAGTAAATAAAGAACTAGATGCCTTTGGAAAAACAACTAAGGCAAAACAAAACAAACCTACGCAATTAGAGCAAATAGAAGGAAAAGAAGAAGCGAGAACAAAAACGGGAATAGAAGAGTTAGATAGAGTTTTAGGAGGAGGTATTGTAAAAGGTTCTTTAGTGTTACTAGGTGGAGAACCAGGAATAGGAAAATCTACTTTAATATTGCAAATATGTGACAAAATCAAAGGAGAAGGTAAGGTTTTATATGTTTCAGGGGAAGAATCTGCCGAACAAATTAAATTAAGAGCGAATCGATTACATATACATAATGAAGATATTTTATTCTTAGGAGAAACGAATATAGATAATATTGCACAGCAAATTGCAGAAATAAATCCTAAATTAGTGATTATTGACTCTATACAAACCATGTATAGTGAAGAAATTACTTCAAGCGCAGGAACGGTAAGCCAAGTAAGAGAAATTACAGCAAGAATTATGAAAATATGTAAAGAACAAGCAATTACCACAATTATTATAGGGCATGTAACAAAAGAAGGAAACATTGCCGGACCAAGAGTTTTAGAACATATGGTAGATACCGTTTTATACCTAGAAGGAGAAAGATATTTCTCCTATAGAGTACTACGTAGTGTAAAAAATCGTTTTGGTTCTACAAATGAAGTAGGAATGTTTGAAATGCAAGGAGAGGGAATGGTGGAAATTACTAACCCTTCTGCCATATTAATTTCAGAAAGAGATGGAAATCCATCTGGCTCTGTAGTGGTTGCTAGCATGGAAGGAACAAGACCTTTGTTAGTAGAAATACAGGCATTAACCACAGAAACCATTTGTAGCCTGCCAAGAAGAACAGCCAATGGATTAGACTACAACCGATTAACTGTATTGATGGCTGTTTTAGAGAAAAAGGCATATTTGCCATTAGGTAGACAAGATGTATATGTAAATGTAGTAAGTGGCATTCGTTTAGTAGAGCCAGCAGTAGACTTAGGAGTAATTTTAGCAGTAGCTTCTAGTTATAAAAATGTTCCTTTACCAAAAGACTTAGTAGCCATTGGAGAAGTTGGTTTAACAGGAGAAATTAGAGCAGTGAACCTAATAGAAAAAAGATTAAAAGAAATAGAAAAGTTAGGTTTTAAGCAATGCATTATTCCAGAAAATAACAAAAAACTATTGAAAGATACGTACAAATTAGATATAATAGGGGTCAGAAATATAGGGGAAGTTATGAAACTATTCAAATCATTTGTATAGGAGATGAGAATTTTGGCAACTAGCAAAGAAAATTCTATTATAGAAATATTAAAATCTATTGCCCCAGGTACACCTATAAGAGAAGGGCTAGATAACATCTTAAAAGCAAAAACGGGAGGATTAATTGTTATAGGAGATAGCAAAGAAGTTTTAGATATTGTAGACGGAGGCTTTAGTTTAAATATCGATTATACCCCAGCTAGACTATATGAATTAGCCAAAATGGATGGAGCCATTATACTAAGCAGTGATATGAAAAAAATTCTCTATGCCAATACACAGTTAATACCTTCTTCTGAAATTACGACTTCTGAAACAGGAACAAGGCATAGAACAGCAGAACGTACAGCAAAGCAAACAGGAGAATTAGTCATCAGTATTTCACAAAGAAGAAACATAATCACCTTATTTAAAGGTTATGCTAGATATGTATTGCAAGATACCGGAAAAGTGTTAACAGAAGCAAATCAAGCTTTACAAACAGTAGAAAAATACAAAAAAGTATTTGACAATAAACTCAACTTATTAAATGAATACGAATTTAATGATATAGTAACATTACAAAATGTAATCAATGCCATAGAAAGAGCCGAACTAGTTATGAAAATAGTAGAAGAAATACAAAAAGAAATTTACGAACTAGGTATTGAAGGTAGACTAATAGAAATGCAATTAGATGAACTATTAGGAGGCTTAGAAAAAGAAGAATTATTAATCATAAAAGACTACATTGCACCAGGAAAGAAACGTAATAGTGAAAAAGTATTAGAACAAATTCGTACTTTAACCACAGAAGATTTAATGAAAGAACAAACTATAGCGAATTTCTTAGGGTATGAAGCTTTTGATAACTATGATGAAGTAGCAGTATTTACAAGAGGATATAGAATCTTAAGTAAAATACCAAGAATGCCATCGAATATAGTAGATAACTTAGTCAAATCTTTTAAATCTTTTCAACATATTTTGGCAGCAGATATACCTGCATTAGATGATGTTGAAGGAATAGGTGAAGTTAGAGCAAAAACAATTAAGCAATCATTAAAACGTATGCAAGAACAATTTATATTTGATAATTTATATTTATAAAGGAGTACAAACATGAATAACAAAAAACAAAATTTTAAAACATTTCTATATATACTATTAATTTTATTAGCTATTGCAGGTATTACAGCAGTAGGCTATGGTATGTATTTAAAAGCAACAAGAAATATACCAAGACCAGTAGCTTCTATAAAAATTAAAGATTATGGAACAATAAAAGTAGAACTATATCCAGACCAAGCACCCAATACAGTAGCTAATTTTATTCGTTTAGCCAATAGAGGATATTACAAAAATAAAACATTTTTTAGAACAATCCCAGACTTTATGATACAAGGAGGGGAATTAGATGCAACATCAGGAGCATCGCTAAGTGACATACAAGATAATGGTGCAGATGAAAACTATACCATTCCAGGAGAATTTTTAGCAAATGGCTATAGTGATAATAAAATTCAATTTGAAAGAGGAACTATAGGAATGGCAAGAGCAGACTATTCATCCATTAGTCAATCACTTGCTACAGAAGGATATAACTCTGCTTGTTCACAATTTTTTATTATGCAAGCAGACCAATCTGATACTATGAATGGGCTATATGCAGGTTTTGGAAAAGTAATTGAAGGAATGGAAATAGTAGATAGTATTGCTAACTTAGAAGTAGTGACAAGAGATGAAAATGCAGACGATGGAGTAGATGAGCCAGTCAACCCACCAGTAATAGAAGATATTACAGTAGAAACTTATGGAGCAGATTATGGAATGCCTGAAACATTAGAACCATTTGACTATAATACTTGGTTATTAAGAAGTTATGGATATACGGTATAATATAAAAGCAAAAAATTGAGTGTATATAATTAAAAGTAATCGTTAAATAAATCAGATATTCAATTTAGTGCTTTTGTAAAATGAAGTTAGAATTAAAAATTAAGAATAAAGAGAGGTATTTATGGAAAAGTTAAATATAAATACTATAAAGCAGATGGTTAAGGATGGAAAAATTAGATGGACTAATCATGTTATAGTCAGATTATTTCAAAGAAATATAACTCAAGAAGATATTAAAGAAGCTCTGCTAAATGGAGAAATAATAGAAGAATATGAAAAAGATTATCCCTATCCGAGTTGTTTAGTATATGGAATAAATTTAAATAATGAAATTATACATATAGTATGTGGTATAAATAATATAGAATTATGGATAATTACAGCATATTATCCAGATAATATAAAGTGGGAAGATGACTTAAAAACAAGAAAGGAGAGGAGCTAATATGAATTGTTTTATGTGTAAAGGAGATTTAGAAAACAAAAATACAACATTTATGGTTGAATTAGATAATTGTATTATCATTATAAAAAATGTACCATCTCAGGTATGTAAACAATGTGGAGAAGTATCATATAGTAATGAGGTTGCCAAACAACTAGAAATATTAATAAATTCAGTAAAAAATACTATTACAGAAATTACTGTTATTAATTATACAGAAAAGGTTGCATAATAATTACCACAGCAAAAATAGAAAAAATAAAAAGCTAGTCAAAACGGACTAGTTTTTTCTATATAATAAGAAAAAATAATGCCCAGAAAAAAGCATTATTTTGAAAAAGATATATATTAAGAAATTAATTATTTTGTGCATGATAAATTGTTTCAGCAATTTTGTAAATTAATTTTTGGTTTTTAGGAGTACATAATTTTAGTAGATCAGAAAATTCAGAATCTAAGTACTTGTTAGACGCATTGGAAACACCATCTAAAATTTGTCCTTCGGAAACATCTAAAATAGAACAAATTTGGGATAGCCTAGGTAAATTTAAATGTATGCGACCACTTTCTACTTTGCTTAAGTAAGCGATAGATACATTCATTCTTTCAGATAGTTCGACTTGGGTCATTCTTTTGGATTTTCTAGCTCGTTTTATGCGTCCTCCGATTACGGAATAATCTAAAGCCATATCTACCATCCTTTCCTTAAAATCAACTACAAGTATTGTATAATGAGAAAGCAATTTTTACAAGATAATTATAGATAAAATTAGAGCTATAGTTTAAAAAAAGACAGGAAACCCTATTCAAATCAACTAAAAAAAATGTCATAATTTTATGACATTTTAACATATACGTTAAATTTGAAACTTTACTAAAAATGATTTTTGTAAATATTATTAGCTTTCACCCAAATGGATACACTACCGCCAGCAGTATAAAAAATGCCATTGCCGTCTTTATCTACATATACGGTTTCTTTTAAATTACCGGTAATATCATATAAAATACAATTGGATAAATATTTTCCAACATTCATCATTTTAGAACCACCAGGTCCGTCAGATAAAATAACTGCCATTCCAGAATCAGGATGTTCGCTATCACCACTACGAGTAAAACCTAAAATATTATAATCGTCAAAATAATCTCTTTCATCTCCATAAGCAAAAAACTTTCTAGCTAAAATAAACTTATCTAACCATGGTTTCATAGAAGGAACATTCTTTTCAGGAATTCCATAATAACTTCCATAAAAAACACAAGGTAATCCTACATTTCTAAAAAGAATTAAAGAATAGGCTAAAGGCTTAAACCAATCTTGAACCCAAGATTGTAAAGATTGCCCTACTTGTGTATCATGATTATCCACAAAAGTAATAGCTTTATCAGGATGACACGAAACAAGAGTACCATCAAAAATATGACGCATATCATAATTTCCATTGTTATGAGAAGCTTGGTAAAAGTTGTAATGTAAAGGTACATCAAAAAGAGAAAGGGAAGCATCCACTTGCTCTAAATAGTGATTTAAAGACTCTACATGAGAACTCCAATATTCACCAATAGAAAATAATTCTTGTTTTGTCTCTTTTCGCAAAGTAGTGATAAAATCTTTCATAAAAGAAGCTTTGATATGCTTAATGGCATCCATACGAAAGCCATCTACATGAGTAGTTTGTAAATACCATTTTGTCCAAGTAAAAATTTCCTTAACAACTTCAGGATTAGAAAAATCAATATCTTCTCCCATTAAATAATCAAAATTACCATTTTCTTTATCAACATCTTCATCCCAATGCTTTCCATAAAACAAATAAATAGAAGTTTTTTTCTCTTTTTCATCATAATCAATACCATGAAAATGTGTCCAATTCCATTGAAAAGAGGAATACATATTATTTCTTGCTGTAAAGTTATATTTTGTCCATGCTTGAATTACTTTAGGAGAAGCTATAGAGCGATTTCTATCTTTAGCATCTTTTTCTGTAGCTAAAACATTTTCTAATTCGTCTGCTCCTAAACGGTGATTGAATACCATATCTGCTAATACTTGTATATCGTAATCATGTAAAGTATGTATAGCTGTTAAATATTCTTCCTTTGTTCCATATTTTGTACGAATTGAGCCTTTTTGCATAAATTCCCCTAAATCGTACATATCATATACACCATAGCCAGTATCATTTTGACCACCACTTCCTTTATAGGCAGGGGGAAGCCATATATGAGTAATACCAATAGAAGATAAATGAGAAGCATCTTGCGTTACTTTATGCCATAAATTATCTTCTGGTTTCGTATACCATTCAAAATACTGCATCATGGTTGGATTTATGTTTTTCAAAAAATCATCTCCAATATATTGCTAAATTCAATAAAATTATTATATAATATTTTTGGTAAATAAACAAGAGGAGAAAAACGAATATATTTTAATTTTAATCGAAAGGAAGATAGGAATTTTGAATATTGTAACAGACTTTATTACATGGATACAAACAAAAGGAAGTGCCATATGGTTAGAACTATTAATTTTTTTAGCAGTATTAGTTATATGGAATTTGATAAGAGGCACAATTGCTTATGCCATAATTAAAATATTCAGGTGGAAAAATACTGCAAAAGAAATCAAAAGAAACGCATTTTATAAACCTTTAAAAATATTTTTAATGCTTAGTGCAATTTACATAGGTATATTATGTTTGCAATTACCACAAAGTATAATTAATATTGCTTTCAAATTGTTTAAAGTAACTACCATTATATTAATTGCTAATGGCTTTGCTAATGTAATCAAACCAGGAAGTAGTATATTTAATAAACTAAAACAAACAGAAAAATTTAAAGGAAATGACAATATTTTAAATTTTGTAGCTAAAATTATAAAAATTATTGTATATGTAATAGCTGCATTTGTGGTACTTGCAGAATTTGGCTATAACTTAAATGGCATTATAGCAGGTTTAGGACTAGGTAGTGTGGTAATTGCTTTAGCTTCACAAGATATTGCCAAAAGTTTATTTGCAGGGGCTATGATTTTAATGGATAAACCATTTATGATAGGAGATTACATTGCTGTTGCCGGTTATGAAGGAACTGTAGAAGATATTAAGTTTAGAAGTACGAGGGTTCGCCTATTAGATGGTAGTGTTATTACCATTCCGAACCATCTAATTACAGAATCTAATATAGTTAACTGGAATGGAATAGAACAAAGAAGATATAGTGCAACAATTAGTTTAAGTGCTAATAGCAATATAGAAAAAATAAAAGATTTTATAAAAAAACTACAAGAAGCATTAAATGCTAATGAAAATATTAAAGAAAACAGTGCCAATGTAAGCCTTACAGAAATAAAAGCAGATGCGATTATCATAACAATTTATTTTAATACGGAAATTACCAATTATACAGAATATCTACAGCTAAAGCAAAAAGTAAATTTATTTATCATGGAACTTTTACATGAAGAAAATTTACATTTATCTTGTAATGAAACAAAAGTTGTTGTGCAAAATTAGAATAAAAATTAAGTTTCTGGAAAAAACATATATAAAAAAGGAGGAAGATATGTTTTTACCAGAAGCTATTTTTTATGAAGAAAAAGTGTTAGATTATGAATTAGGAAAAAAATTATTAAGTCAGTATCAGGAAAAACAAGTGCCTTGCTATATCATAGAAAATCATAATAATATAGAAGAAATGAGAAAAAAAGAAAATAAAGAATTTCCAAAAATGAAAAGAAACCTAATATTAGGAATAAGAAAAACACACAAATATGTAAAAAATCATAAAGTATCTGATTTTTTAGTGCCATATACTTCTTCGGGATGTATTGCCATGTGCATGTATTGTTACTTAGTTTGTCATTATAATAAATGTGCCTATTTACGTTTATTTGTAAATCGAGAATATATGTTAAATAAATTGATACAAACAGCAGAAAAAGCGGAGAGAGACCTTACTTTTGAAATAGGCAGTAATAGTGACTTAGTATTAGAAAATACCATTACCCAAAATTTAACTTGGACAATAGAAAATTTTGCCAATACCAAAAAAGGAAAAATTACTTTTCCTACGAAATTTAGTATGATAGAGCCCTTATTAGGATTAAATCATAAGGGAAAAGTAATTATACGTATGAGTGTTAATCCACAAGAAATCATACAAGAGATTGAAATAGGAACCTCACCATTGCCGTTAAGAATAAAAGCAATCAATGCCTTACAAGAAGCAGGATACAAAGTAGGCATTTTAATTGCACCTATTATTCTAGTAGAAAATTGGAAAGTATTATATGAAAAATTAATCCAATATATGTATGAAAATTTAAGCTTACAGGTAAAAAAACAAGCTTTTTTTGAAATCATTTTTATGACTTATAGTTATGTGCATAGAAAAATAAATGAAGAAGCATTTCCCAATGTACCCAATTTATATCATGAAGAATTAATGACAGGCAGAGGAAGAGGAAAATATGCTTATCAAGTAGGAATAAAAAAAGAAGCAGAAACATATATAAGAGAGCTAATGCATAAATATTTTCCTAATAATCCTATTGTATATATAGTGTGAGGAAACATAGAAAATATAAGATAGAATATAATTGAAAGATAAAAACAACAAAAAGTTGAAAAAAACATATTGCAAAAAAGAAGAAAGTTTTGTAAAATGAAAGTAGCTTAAAAGCTAAAACGAAAAAGTATGAATGGAAAATAAAGAAGTTCTTTGAAATCTAAAATAAGTACAGAAGTACTTTAGAGTTTTA
>CALXJP010000008.1 GCA_944388655.1 uncultured Clostridia bacterium
ATCATTGTTTTTTGCCCCCATTTTTTATTTTGTTTCATAATTTTTTCCTATAATAATCGTGAAGTCTACATTTGCATTATCTTCTCCTGTAGATACATTTCCTACTCCCAGAATAGTTTTTATTTCATTTTCTAAGTTTTCTGGATTACCCGTTCTATTAATAATGGCTGTTTTAGAAGTAGTAGAAGTCTTTCCTGTTTTTATTATGTCATAACCAGCTTCTTGTAAAAGTTCTGCCGCTTTTTTTAATTTACTAGTATTTCCACTTCCATTTAATAATTCTATCCTTTTTCCATTACTATGAGTTGTCTCATCTACCGTAGTATTTCCTACTATATTTGCTACATCTTCATCTGTCATATTAATTTCATCTTCAAATAATTGTTGTACTAATTTATCTGTCTCTGTTTTATTATAGGTATATATCCAAATTCCGTTTACCTTTTCTGATACTCCTGGTAAAGTTCCTGTTTTTAAGTCGTCTGCATTAAATTCTACTACATAAGGAATATAATCTTTTACATCATCTATTTGCATATTCGTTTTTAAATTATCAAAGCATAAATCAATAATTTTCGTTAATTTTCCTATATTTTCAAATTTTAATACTTGTTCCATAGTTGCTTGAATAAATTCTCTTTGTGTTCTCATTCTACCTATATCATTATCCCCATATTCCACAGGATAACTTGTTCCATCATTGTTATGCCTAAATCTTAATAATTGTTCTGCTTTTTTTCCATCTATTAATTGCTCTCCTGCTTTTAAATCTATGTGTAAATCTTGTGTTGGATCGTCATATTTCATATCAATTGGTACGTTAAATGTGATTCCTCCTAATTCATCTACAATTTGTATAACCACATCTGTATTTACTATGGCATAATAAGGAATTTCTAAATCTAACATATTGCTTACTAAGTGTAGCGTTTCATCTATATTGGTTCCATTTCTATATGCTGCATTCATTTTATAACTTGCTAAATAATTTTGACTTGCATTTTCTTTATTTTGACTTCCTACATAAGTATCTCTTGGAATTGACATAATAGATGCTTGTTGATTTTGTGGATTATACGAACATACCATTATCGTATCTGCTAGAAAATATCCATCTCCTACTCCACTTTCTCCTAGTAATAAAATATTAATTCTATCTAAATTTTTTAAAGTATTTTCATCTTGGCCTAATGCTGTTGCTAAAAAGCTTTTTAGTGTGAATCCTCCATTTTTTGACATGCGATATCCAAACCAACCTACAAATATTAATAAGGCAATTAATATTATTAAAAAGATAATTTTTACGACTTTTCCAACTTTACTTTTCTTTTTTGCTTTTCCCAATTGTTTCACTCCTATATTTTATCATACGTTATTGCTAGTATATCAGAAAGGATTTGATTTATCAACATTTTTCTCATAATTTTAGAAAATTATTGTCATCAATACATTATGGTTGTATAAAAAGCCTCCTATAAAAGATTCGGATATTGCTTTTATAAATCCAGTGTTTTCAAGTGCTGGGCTAAATAAGGATATGATAGCAAGTACTATCCATATAAATATAAGACCTGCTATTAAGCCATATATAATTCCTCCTGTTTTATCTACTTGTTTTAGAATTGGTAATTCTGTAATAAATTTTAATAAGAAACTTACAATTGTTAAAATAATTTTGGCAATGATAAATAGTGCTATAGCGGAACCCGCCTGAATAATAGTAGAAGTAATTTGTGTAGCAACAGTTGGAACTACTTCATTTTTTGCCTCTTGTACTACTTTATCAATATTTTGATTAATATATTCTACCATTTCTTTTGGTAAAGAAGATTGTTCTTCACTTACTTTTCCATCTTCTCCTACTTCCCCAATTAGCATTTGTTCAATAGAAGCTTGTAAATTATCATCCCAATTCGTGTTGGCTATTACTAAATTTGCCACTGGTTTATAAAATAAAAATGCTATAATTAATGCTATAAAGAAAGAGGCAATCTTTAATAAAGAACCTGTTAGTCCTCGTTTAAAGCCAATTCCTACATTTGCTACAATAATTGCTAAAATAACTAAATCAATTGCTAATGTCATTATTTTTTCCTCCTTATAAACTAACTAATTCAATTTTATCTCTATACACTATTCCTGCAAAATTATTGCAGATAATAATTTTTTTAATTTCTTGTGTTGATGTATATTTCTTTTTTAACCATCCATTATTTCCTATAAAACATACTTCTGAACCTAAATTAATAGCTGTTGTGTCATTTCTTGTATATAATTCTTTTACCGTTCCTTGTACTGTATAAGAACTTGTGGTTTTACTATCTATATTGATAATTTCTACCTTAGTTTGTGCACTTAATAATACATTTTTTTCTATAATTTTTACTATATGTTTCTCTAAGTTGATATCTGCAAATTTATTTTCAGAATCTTTTAAAGTAGTAATGGTTTCATCTTTTCCTTCATACATAACATGAATTTCATTATTATACATACAAACTAATTTATTTCCTGTTTGGTATTTGATTTTTGTATTGATGCTATTGGTTGGCGCAGTATAGGTATATATAATAGAATCTGGGTCTTCTTGTGCTTTACTAATAGATATTGTTTTAATATATGTTTGTAATAATGTTCCAGAAGTATCTACTTCTACAAAACTTAAATATTGATTGTCTTTAGATATTTCTATATCTGTTGCCATAGATTTTGATAAATACGTTGTAAATAATTGCTTTCCTTCTGTGTTGTATATTTGTATAACCGATTTATAAGCTGTCCCTGTTAATACTACTGCTACATATCCATTTTGATTAATTTGTACTCTTGATATATTTCCTTCTAGTTTCGTTTCCCATTGTTTGTTTGTACCTGAAAATACATAAATTTGCTGTTTTTCCTTATCTGCTAATACCATATATTTTCCATTGCTTTCTACGAGTGGAGTAGTAATTTCTACCGTTTGCGTTGCCTCTTTTTTTCCTGTGCTTGTATAAAAACTCAATTCATTTTGATTTAGTACCGCAATATATTGATCCATAGCATATATTTCATAGTTTTTATCTTCCTCTAAGGATATATATGGTAAATTATTTTCTTGTACCGATTTCATTAATACATAGGTATCCATTCGGTTTCTAAAGTTTTCGTTTGTTGCGTACATAACAGCTATGACTATAATTGTCAATAATATACAGGCTACTATAGTGGCAAGGATTATTTTTTTCTTATTCATTTTTCTTGGCCCTTGTAGATTTTCTTCTTCCCAATTCGAGTTGGTAAATTGATTATCTTTTTTCATGTATTTCTCCTAATATCTTTATCTAATAAATTTATACCAGTTTTACTGTTTTTTTTCAAGCTTTCTTACATAAATTTAAAAATAAAAATAAAATTTGCATTAATCCTAAAATGCCAAAAATAGGATATAATATTTTTACTAATTGTGTAAAACCTAATGTAGAAGCTAAAATGGCTGTAATTGCTATTACCATTAAAGTGATTTTTTTATTTTTGACATTTTCTAATATGCCAAATTGTGCTGATACCGCAGAAGTGAGGATTGCTGTAACAATAATCATACCATATGCTATAATATAAAATTCTCCAAATTCTTGCATGATGGCCAAAATAGGTAATTCTAAATGAACTGCATAAAAGATGCCTCTTGTTAAAATTGCTTGTATAATTATTGCCATCAATGCAAAAATGATGATACAAAGTACGCCTATTGAAACTATTTCTTTTTTATTTTTTATCCACCTTTTCATTCCTATGAGTACAGGCACTAATAATATACTATTATAACTCATATATAATATTGATGAGATAATACAGAAAATACCATTTCCTTGTATAGCTTTAATATTTTGCATAGTAAAATCCCCTTTTTTGAATCCGATGACAAGTATAAATAACATAATGATAGGTACCATTATGCTATTTAATTTTATTACTCCTTTTGCACTATATTTCACAATGATTATACATACTGCTACAAATAAACTACTAATGCTATATGTTACTAATAAATTTTCTTCTAAATCAAAATTTTGAATAACATATGCTGTAAATCCTGCTACCATTATATAAAAAGAGACTAGAGAAAATAGGGTAACTATTTTTTGCAGAACTTTTGCTAATGTTTTATTTTTCGTTAAATAATATGCCCATTGATAGTAATCTTGTATAGGCTTTTTGTGTATAAAACATAAACTTCCTACAACAAAAATGCCTAGTAAAAAACTAGCTAATAATAATCCTACTATTCCTAATTCTCCGTACTGACTGAAGAATATATAAATTTCTTTTCCCGATGCAAATCCTGCTCCAATTGCAGTTCCTATAATGACCATAACAATTTTACCAATATTTTTCAAATATAAACCTCCTCTTGTTTTGTTTATATTTATGAAAAATGAGTAAAATCTATACATAAAAAGGAATAGAAAAAGCATTTGCTTTCTATTCCCCCAAGAATTATTTTTTTCTTCTCCTTACCTGCCATATGATAATTCCTATAACAATAACTAAAACTGGTAAAGCTGTAATAATCGCTTGAATAATTTGATGTTCTGCCTGTGTAGCTGTATAAGTCACCATTCCCGTATCTTTTCTAATAGTAATATTATCTTTTCTTTCTGTCAAATAAGATACTGCATTAATTACTATATCTTTATTGTTATAAAAACCTATACCTACAACACTATTTGCTTGTGAATTTCCATTTAAATTAATCATTAAGTCACTTGCAAATACACTTCCTGCAAATATAACCAATTCTGAACTTTGTGTGTCATTGATTTTCTTTGAAATGCTAGCTGCTAAAGGCTTGTTAGATGCATCTTCATCTTTATCTGTTTTTATTACACTGGTTTGTGTATGGTCTGTTCTCATAAATGCTGTATCACTAGCAGTAACTAGATTTTCTACTGTTACCCCTAATGTTTCTAACTGTTCATCTGATTGATATTCAATAGCTCCTGAATCAATTAAAGCAATGGTTCCATCTGTTGCTATATATTTTGTAATTTCATTGCTTGCATTTACGTTAGGAAGCATAATATTAGCATATCCATTAATGGTTCTTGTTGAGCTTTCTTCATATACAATTCCTGTAGAAATTTTAACACCATACACATCTAATACTGCTTGGAAATTAGTTAAGTCTAAACCACTTACATTTGGTCCTTCCATAATTAATAAATTTCCACCCTGATTAATATAGTTTACAATTAAATCTTTTTCATATGCGGTGATATCTTCTTTTAATTCTGTAATAACTAATACATCACAATCTTCTGGTACTGCCCCACTAACTAATAAATCTATATCTTCTACTTCATTTGCTTCATTTTTTAAGTATTCTGTTAATATTTGATATCTTCCTGCATATTTAACATGATTTGTCATCATATATATTTTAGGATTTTTCTCTAAATTTACGTCAATAATAGCATTTGTTATTGCTTGCTCTGTTATATCTATTTGTTCATAAGTTGTATAATCATAACTATATAAATCTGTATAAGTTAAAATCTTTTTTCTTGTACCTGCTTCTATAACAATGGCTTCTGTTGTAGAATTCCCAAGTCCGTATTCTTGTTGTAAATCTGGTCTACTTGCTATATTTTCTGTTAAGTCTACACAATGAATATGGCTATTTTGTTTTTCATATAGTTTAGCATAATCTACAATAGCACTATCCATTCCATATAAATTGATGGTAATATCTTGCGTGATATTATTGATTTTATCTTTTGTTTCTTGAGATAGAGAATATAATTTTTCTTGCGTTAAATCAATATCTGTAAGTTCTAAGCTTTCTACCCATAAGTTCAAACCAAAATAGATGGCAACAATAATGGCAATAAGTAATACGGTAATAAATGCACTTCTAAGCCACTTTGTTTTTTCTGCTAAGTTTTCTAATATTTTTTTCAAAGTAATTCCTCCTTATTTTACTAATTTTCTTCTTTTTAGTACAATAATTGTTAATACAATAAACATAATTGTTAATGATACAAAATTAATGGTTTCTGTAATAGGGAATACCCCTGTTACATATGGGTAAAACTTTTCAAATAGTGAAAATTGTAAAAAGCTTGTAGAAAGATTTGGTAATAACCAAGTTACTACAAATATAGCAATAGTTACAATTGCTGCTACTATTTGATTTTCTGTTAAACTAGAGATAAACATACCTAAAGATATATATGCCATAGATAGTAGTAAAAAACCAAGCATAGTAACACCAACTGTTGCCATATCAGGAACTTTAAAGTAGCATAAGATTCCTAAATAAATTAATGTTAATAATTCTGTAATAACAACTACCAATGTAGCGGCTATAAATTTTCCTAAAGTAATTCCTACTATACTTCTTGGTGAAGTCATTAATAATTGCTCTGTACCAGATTTTCTTTCTTCTGCAAACATTCTCATGGTTAATAGAGGAATGATAAATATTAATACATATATTACAGCATTATAGAAAACAGCTTGATAAGTGACTGTTCCCGAATATATAGTAATAATGTAAAATAATAAGCTAAACATTGCTAGAAATAATCCTATAAATACATATCCTATTGGTGATAAAAAATAGGTTTTAAATTCTTTTTTTAATACTGCCCACATTATTTTTTACCTCCTTTTGTTTTATCTTCTTTCTGCTTATTGAATTCTTTTTTTGCCTTTTTAGATTCTTCTTTTTCTTTGTGTTTTTTCTGTTTTTGGGAATCTTTTTCTTCTTTTTTCGTGTTTTCTTTTATTCCTTCTTTTGTTTCTTCCTTTTGGGTTTCATCAATAAGAGAAATAAAAGCATCTTCTAATGTGTTTTCCGCTTTTTTCAATTCAAAAATAGTAATATCTTGCTTTGGTAATACTTCAAATAATTTTTTACGTAAGTCTACTTTGGCATCAGATTCTATCATATATTGTTTTGTTCCATCTTCATTATCTTTTACGAATTTTAAACTTTGTATTTCAGGTATTTGCTCTTTTAGGTGTTGCATGTTTTGTTTTTTATCTTCTACAGTAAGTAAAATGCTATTTTTTTCTTGTGTTTTTTGTTCTAGGTTTTCTGGTGTATCTATTGCTATAATTTTACCATGATTGATAATAACTACTCTTTCACAAATTTGACTTACTTCTGATAGTATATGTGTACTAAGAATAACGGTATGTTCTTTACCTAATTCTTTTATTAATTTTCTTATTTCTGTAATTTGCTTTGGATCTAATCCTACTGTTGGTTCATCTAAAATTAAGACATCTGGATTTCCTACTAATGCACCTGCCATACTAACCCTTTGTTTATATCCTCTCGATAGATTTTTAATTAATTTTTTTTGAACTTCTGTAAGACCTGTTTTTTCTAATATTTTATTGATTTCTTCTTTTCTGTTTTTTCTGCTCACTAATTTTAACTCTGCCATATAATTAACAAATTCTCTAACAGTAAGTTCTTGATACAATGGTATATTTTCTGGCATATATCCTATTTGCTTTTTAGCTTTTTTTGGTTTTTTTGCCATGTTATACCCATTGATGATAATACTTCCTTCATTTGGTTCTATAAAACCAGTAATCATGTTCATAGTTGTTGATTTTCCTGCACCATTTGGTCCTAAAAATCCAACTATTTCTCCATCTTTTACATCAAAACTGATGTCATCTACTGCTGTAAATTTACCATATCTCTTGGTAATATTCTTGACCTCTATCAAAACAATTCCTCCTTTAAAAATCTTATTTCCGTATGGTTAGATGCTTTTTTATTCTCTGATAGCCTATCACAACTTTTTTACATATGCAATAAATTTCACATAATTTTCACATAAAAAAAATCGCCAAAATAATGACGATTTTTTTATAAATCTATTTGAATTGGTTTATGATTTTCTAGCTTTAATTTTTCATATTTTACATGACATTGGTCAAATAATCTTCTTGAAGCTTTATTATTATCTGAATCTGCATATTTATCACTTAAGAAGATAACATGTTTTATTCCTGATTGAATAATAATCTTTGCACATTCATTGCAGGGAAATAAGTCTACATAGATTTTAGCATTTTCTAAGTCTTTTTTACTTCCTCTAAAATTTAATATAGCATTCATTTCTGCATGGCACACATAGGGATATTTGGTTTCTAAGTTTTCTCCTTGTTTTCCCCATGGAAATTCTTCATCTGAAAATCCATTAGGTGCCCCATTATATCCAATAGATAAGATTCTATTATCATTGCTAACAATACAAGCGCCTACTTGAGTTGAAGGGTCTTTGCTTCTCATGGCAGAAAGTTTTGCTATTGCCATAAAATATTCATCCCACGAAATATAATCTTTTCTTTTTTCTCCACTCATACCCATTACCTCCCTTCTTATTAAATACTATTTTTTATCAAAAGTCAATTCGATTACTTTATAACATTATGTTTTAATTATCCCACAACAAATTGTTTTATTTATATAATTTAACATATGTATCAAATTATATCCACAGGTTAAAAAATGTACTCTAAAGACACTAATAGATGTAGAAAGGATTTTGCATGAATACAAGAATTCGCGATTTAAGACAAGATAAAGACATAACCCAAAAAGAAATTAGTAAGATTTTAAATATCTCACAGGTAGCTTATTCTTATTATGAGTTAGGAAAAAGGAACATTCCCCTAGATATTTTGATGAAACTAGCTGATTTTTACCATACAAGTACAGATTATATTCTTTGTCGAACCAATAACCCATCACCTTATAGAAAACATAATAATAGTTAAGGATTCTATTTTCACATAGAATCCTTTTTATAATTCTCTTCTTCCTTCTAGTGCTTTACTTAAAGTCACTTCATCCGTATATTCTAAGTCTCCTCCAACAGGAATTCCATGTGCAATTCTGGTTACTTTAATTCCTAAAGGTTTTACTAACTTAGAAATATACATGGCTGTTGCTTCTCCTTCTACTCTTGGATTAGTTGCTAAAATTACCTCTTTTACCTCTCCTCCCATTAGGCGAGATAATAGTTCTTTAATTTTTATATCATCTGGTCCAACACCATTCATTGGTGAAATAGAGCCATGAAGTACATGATATTTGCCTTTAAATTCATGTGTTCTTTCCATTGCTACTACGTCTTTTACATCTTCTACCACACATATGATTGATGAATCTCTATTAGGATTTGCACAAATTCCACATGGATCAGTATCTGATATGTTATAACATTGTGAACAATATTTTAAATTTTTCTTAGCATCTAATATAGCTGTTACAAATTCTTTGACTTCTTCTTCATTTCTATCTAGCATATAAAAGGCTAGTCTGGCTGCAGTTTTATTACCGATACTTGGTAATTTTTCAAACGCTTCAATTAATTTTTCAATCGATGGTGCATAATATGACATGTTTGCCTCCTATTTTGCTTCTACATTAATCCTGGTATATTATATTTGCCAAATTCAGAAGCAGATGCAGCATCTACTTTTCTTAATGCCTCATTTATACAAGTTAAAATTAAGTCTTGTAACATTTCTACATCTTCTGGATCAACAGCTTCTTTTTTGATAGTAATTTCTTTTATCTTTTTATCTCCTGTTACTTTTACATATACAGCTCCTCCACCTGCAGTTGCATCAAATTCTTTGTTTGCTAGTTCTACTTGTGTTTTTTCCATATCTGCCTGCATTTTTTTAGCTTCTTTCATTAATTGATTCATATTGAATCCTCCCATTCCTCCTGGGAAACCTCCTCTTCTTGACATGTAATAAACTCCTTTCTATTCTATTATATTCATTGGCAAATCTAATTCTTTTGCAAATTCTTGTAATGGTTCTAGTTTTTCTTTTTGCTCTTCACTTGCCTTTGTATCTATAAATTTTACCCTCATTGGCTTTCCACATTGAATGGAAATTTTTTCTTCTAATTCTTGAATGGTTTCTGGTTTTTCCATGATTCCTTTTACAAAAGGGGTCATTCCCTTTGTAAATTCGATTCCTACTGTTATTTCATTGATAATATAGGCTTGTGTATTCATTAAATTCGTATATAGCATAATTTTTCCTGCTTGCTTAAAGTCCATCAATATTTTAGACCAGCCTTCTAATTTTTCATTAGTTGTTAATTTTTGTTGGATAATCATTTTATCTTGTGATTTACTTGCTGTTTTTTCTATTTTTTTTGGTTTGTTATCCACATTTTGTTCCGTTTTGTGGATATTTACAGTTCCATTTTGCATCAAATATGTCAATTTTTGTTCTAGTAGTTCTATTTTTCTATTTACTATTTCTATTGATTGATTATTTTGATTTTGTACTACAGGTTTGTTTGTTTTTATTTCTGACATTTCTTGTATCTGAGGAGTACCTAATTTTATGATTCCTACCTGAAACAACAATATTTTTTGCGAAGACCATTTTAATTCATTTTCTAAAGTAGATAATTCATAAATCATGTTTAATAATGTTTCTGTAGTTGTTTTTTCTGCTAGTTCTTCTATTTGTTTTACTTCTTGTTCACTATATATGGGTGCTTCCTTACATGTTTTATACACCAGAATATCTTTTACATATTTAATCGTTTCCCATAATAAATTTTGGACATCTTTTCCTTCTCGTATGACTGTATTGGTTGCTTGTATTGCTGAAGGTATGTCATAGTTTATGATAGCTTCCAATATTTGATGTACATAGGTAAGTTTAGGAATTCCTACCAAATCACGTACTTTATCTTCATCTATTTTTGTATCACCATCTTGCAAACATCTTTCTAATATAGATAAAGCATCTCTCATCGCACCTTCCGACAAAGAAGATATGATGTGCATTGCTCCTTGAGTTATTTCTATTTGACTTTGTTCACATACATATTGCAATCGTTTTTCTATATCTTCATTCGCAATTTTTTTAAAGTCAAAACGTTGACATCTAGATAAAATTGTAGCAGGCAATTTTTGTGGTTCTGTTGTTGCTAAAATAAATTTTACATGTTCTGGAGGTTCTTCTAAAGTTTTTAAGAGTGCATTAAAAGCACCTGTCGATAACATATGAACCTCATCTATAATATATACTCTATATTTGGCAAGAGTTGGTAAAAAGTTAACTTCATCGCGGATTTGTCTAATATCTTCTACACTATTATTAGAAGCTGCATCCATCTCTACAATGTCTGTTAACGTTCCTGCTAACGCTGCTTTACAGATTTCGCATTCATTGCATGGTTCCCCATCTTTCGGATTTAAACAGTTAACTGCTCTTGCTAATACCTTTGCTGCAGAAGTTTTTCCTGTTCCTCTTCCTCCATTAAAAAGATAAGCATGCCCTACTCTTCCTGCTATAATTTGATTACGTAATGTTTTCGTAATATGTTCTTGTCCAACCATTTCTGAAAAGGTAGTTGGTCTAAATTTTCTATATAGTGCTGTATAAGCCAAATCTTTCACCTCCTAAAAGTTTAGCTTGAAAAAAGTACAAGCTTCTTATTCCTCTATGGAGGATATTTCACACATAAGTATCTACTTATTGCTGCTTCCTCCCGGACCTGACAAGGTTCATAGGCTTACATTGAATCATCCTCCATACAAGAATAAGATTATCTTGTACCGTTGGTATTATATACCTAAAATGAAAATTACGCAAGTAGTGTAAATACATTTTATGAAAAAAGAAGCTTTTAATCGCTTCTTAATCTATTTTAAAATATTTTACTGGTCTATGTTCTTTTAAGCTTTCTTGTACATCTAATATTCTTTGGTTAGAAGACCCTCTGAATCGTAATTTTAAGTCTTTTTTATCTTCTTCAAATTTTCCATCTACCATAACATCTATATATTTTAGCAATTCTTGTGTTGTTTGATTTTCTTGTGCCATATTTCCCACAACATTTTCAAAATTGAACCCTGTATAGCACCATATATTTTTATTAGGAAATTTTTCTTTTACTTTTTTTACTAATGGCAATAATCCTTCTTGATTTACTTTTTCTAGTGGTTCTCCTCCTAATAGTGTAAGTCCTGCAATATAGTCATGATCCATATAATTGATAATTTCATCTATTTGTTTTTCTGTAAATTGATTTCCATAATTAAAGTCCCATGCACATTCATTAAAACATCCTTTGCAATGATGATTACAACCACTAACAAATATAGATACTCTTACCCCTTCACCATTAGCCACATCTACTCTTTTTATATCTGCATAATTCATATTCGTCCTCCTTGTTTATAATAGGAAATGGAATCATCCATTTCCTATTTACTTTTTTATGTACTCTTATAAATGTAATACTCTTTGTTTTATTTCTTTTGTTTTTCCTGCATTCCAAAAGTTTTCTCCTAAGTATCCACATGTTCTTCTAACAACTGTCATTTTTGAATGATCTTTATTTCCACAATTTGGACATTCCCATTCATTATTATCGTTAATAATAATTTCTCCATCAAATCCGCATACATGGCAATAATCTGATTTTGTATTAAATTCTGCATATTGAATATTATCATATATAAATTTAACTGCTGTTTCTAGTGCATCAATATTTTTTTGCATATTTGGTATTTCAATATAAGAAATTGCACCTCCAGAAGAAATTTTTTGAAATTCGCTTTCAAAAGCTAATTTATCAAATGCATCAATTTTTTCTCTTACATCTACATGGTATGAATTTGTATAATATCCTTTATCTGTTACATCTGGTATTGTTCCAAATTTTTCTTTATCAATTCTTGCAAATTTATAACATAAACTTTCAGCTGGTGTTCCATATAGAGCAAATCCAATATTAGTTTCTTTTTTCCATCTATCTGTTGTTTCTCTTAAATGTTTCATTACTTTTACCGCAAAATCGTGTCCTTCAGGAGTAGTATGTGAAACACCTTTCATTAATTTTGTCATTTCATAAATACCAATATATCCTAAAGATATTGTTGAATAACCTCCATATAGTAGCTTATCTATTTTTTCACCTTTTTTCAAACGTGCAACTGCTCCATATTGCCAGTGAATAGGGCTAATATCTGAATGAGTTCCTAGTAATGCATAATGTCTACACATTAATGCTTCAAAACATAATTCTAGTCTTTCATCTAATAATTTCCAGAATTTTTCTTCATCTCCATCTGCAATAATAGCAATTTGTGGTAGATTAATACTAACAACACCTTGATTAAATCTTCCTTCAAATTTATAATTTCCATTTTCATCTTTCCATGGAGATAAGAAACTTCTACAACCCATTGGACTAAATACATTTCCTTCATAATTTTCACGCATTTTTTTAGCTGAAATATAGTCTGGATACATTCTTTTTGCTGAACATTTTACTGCTAGTTTTGTTAAATAATCATATTCTCCCCCTTTTAAACAGTTACATTCATCTAATACATATACTAATTTAGGGAATGCTGGGGTTACATATACTCCTGCTTCATTTTTGATACCTTCATATCTTTGGCGAAGTACTTCTTCAATAATCATAGCATTTTCTTTAATATATGGGTCTCCCTCTTCTAAGTGTAAAAATAAAGTAACGAAAGGAGACTGTCCATTAGTTGTCATTAATGTATTAATCTGATATTGAATAGTTTGTACCCCTGCTTTTAATTCACTTCTTAATCTATCTTGTACTAAACTTTCTATTGTATCTTCTGGAATTGTTTTTCCATATTTGGTTGTAATTTCTTTTTTAAACTTATCATAACTCTTTCTTAAGTATTTTCCTAAATGTTTTAAGTCTACTGATTGACCCCCATATTGATTACTTGCAACAGCAGCGATAATTTGTGTTGTTACAGTACATGCTACTTGGAAACTTTTGGGGCTTTCAATCATTTTTCCATTCATAACTGTACCATTATCAAGCATATCGGATATGTTAATTAAACAACAGTTAAAAATAGGTTGTATAAAATAATCCGCATCATGGAAATGTAAAATTCCGTCTGCATCGGCTTTAGCAATTTTTTCTGGTAGTAATAATCTTTTCGTTAAGTCTCTTGAAACCTCTCCTGCTATATAATCTCTTTGTGTTGAAGCAAGCATTGTATTTTTATTAGAATTTTCTTCTGCTAATTCTTTATTTTCATTTTTTATAATTCCTAAAATACTTTCATCTGTTGTATTTTGTTTTCTAATTAATGCTCTTGTATATCTATATACAATATATTTTTTTTTTTTTTCATATTTTTCAATTTCCATTAATTTTTCTTCAATAATATCTTGTATATCTTCTACAAGCATTCTTTTTTTGTCTAATCCTTCTATGTACTCTATAATTGCATTAATTTGCTCTTTGCTTGCTCTTTGTTTTGCTTGCACTTCTTTATTGGCTTTTTCTATAGCTATTTTTATTTTGCTTCTATCATAATCTACCGCTCTTCCATCTCTTTTAATTACTTTCATATTACATTTCCTCCTTCATTGTTCATGGCTTTATTATATATCTTATTTTATATTTTTCTGTTGCATAAGCAACAAAAACATTTTTTCTTTTTTTTACTTGTGCAAGTTGCTATGACTGTAAGAATAAAAAAATATTACAATTTCATTACATTATTTTTTTATTTTTTGATGTAATTTTACATTTTTTTACTTTTTTTTATTGTGCTATTTTTCAGGCTTTACTACTTTTTGTTACATAAAAAAATATAAGATATTCTGTAAATTAGTTGCACATGCAACTAATTTGTATTATAATACTTTTATAATATGCGTAAGAGGTATAATGATGAAATTAGATATGAATCAATTTTTATTTGAGTTTGAAAAAAACTGTTCTAAACTACAGAAAAAATCTTTTAAAAAAGATGAAATTATTACTACCTATATTGCTAAAAGGCGTCAAATTTGTATATTGCTTTCTGGCTCAGCAGATTTGGTTCGTTATGATTCTTCTGGTAATAAAACTATCGTAGAACATTTTACTAAAAATGAACTATTTGGCGAGGTATTTTATATTGTTGCCACCAATAACGAATTATTTGTAAAGGCTAGGCAAGCTTGTGAAGTATTGTTTTTTTCTTATGATACGCTAAAACATAAATGCAAACAAAATTGTGACTTTCATCAAGTATTAAGTGAAAACTTAGCAGACTTTATTTTAGATAAAGTGACCCTTTTAAATACAAGAATTGAACTACTAACTAAACGTTCTATTCGTGATAAAATTTTAGGTTTTTTTACGATTTTATCTATTCGTAATTTTAGTAAAACATTTACTTTACCCTTTTCTTTAACAGATTTAGCAGATTATTTAAGTATAGATAGAAGTGCTATGATGCGAGAATTAAAATATTTGAGAGAAGAAGGTTTTATTAAAAAAAATGGCAATACCATTACCCTATTATATAAATAAATTTTCTATATAAAATATCCAGTGGTTATCATTCCTCACTACCACTGGATATTACTTTATATTCTTTTAAATATATATTGTGAACTATCTGTTATTTCAAAACTTGCTTTTCCTTCTTGTGACATATCTCCACAAGGTAAGCTTAAGGTTATATTGGTTTTATAACTATTTTTTGTAGTTTGTATAATAAAATCAAAAGTTACTTCAAATTGTATATCTTCTGCCTGAATTCCCATAGTGGTTAACATTTTGCCATCATAGCTAATTTCTTGTGCATCATTAGAAACAAAATTGCCTACATTCATGTTGCAAAAACTTAAAACTATATTTCCCCCCTGATTTCCTATTTCTAATGTTTTACTATTGCTTTTAGTTCCACCTTTATACTCTAATTTACTATCTTGTACTTTGGTATCTTCGGAATAAGTAAATAGTGCTGTTTCTTCTGAAGTTGGCATATATGTTGCAATATACCCAATTTTTGGCTCTTTTGTGATTGTTATATTTTCAAAAATAATTTTTTCAATTTTTTCTTCTGCTTCTCCAACCTTTTCAATACTAAAATAAATATCATTATTTTGTATAACATTCATGTTCCACTTTTCTGTTGTTCCTTCATTTTCTTTTACCGTTGCTGTACTTACTCCTATTATTTTACTAATTTGAAAAGGCATATTTTTTTCCCCTTCTACGCTATATTTAAAATTAATGATTAATGCTATAAAGATAATGATAAGAATAAGAGCTACCGTAATACAAATTTTTATTTTTTCCTTTCTTTTGTTCTTGTCCATAATACATTCCTTTCTCTATAGTTTATTCATGGCTTTTTATTTTATGACATCTTTTTTTGGCGGAGTGAGTGGGATTCGAACCCACGTGCCAAATTTCTTCAGCTCACTGTTTTCGAGACAGTTCCGTTATGACCTCTTCGGTACCACTCCCTATTTTTTATTTTTCTTTTGTTTTCTTAGTTCTTTAAAGAACTGTGTTAATATGTTTTCACATTCTTCTTGCATAATTCCTGTTTGTATTTCTACTTTATGATTAAATGGATAGTCTTCTAGCAAGTTTAATACAGAGCCACAGGCTCCTGTTTTGTAGTCCATAGCTCCTATATATACCTTTTTCATACGTGCTTGAATTAATGCTCCTGCACACATAGGACATGGCTCTAGGGTAACATACATTTCGCAGTCTAACAATCTCCATGTTTTTAGTTTTTTACTTGCTCTTTGTATTGCTGTGATTTCTGCGTGTTGAATTGTATTTTTCTTAGTTTCTTTTTCATTATATGCTCTTGCTATAATTTTTCCTTCTTTTACAATAACAGCTCCTACGGGAACTTCTAATTTTTTATATGCTTTTCTTGCTTCTTGTAAAGCTTCTTGCATAAAAAACTCTGGCTCCATTGTTTATTCCTCTTTCTTTTTGAATATGTTTATTATATCTTTTTTCTTATTTCTTGTCAAACTTGTAAAAATACAATTCATGTGGTAAAATATCATACATAAATCAAATGAGAAGGAGTTTCTTATGAAAAAAATTTTAATTTTTTATGCAAGTTATGGCGGTCGGTCATTTGTCTGCATCGAAATCTATTTTTCAGTATTTGCAAGAAAACTTTTCCGATATACAGCTAGAAATGATTGACTGTGTGGAATACGTAAATAAAGCTCTTAACAAGCTTACTACTGCGGCATACAGAGAAATGGCAAAAAAAGCCCCATGGGCTTGGGAACGTGTTTACTATAAATCACAAGATGGAGCTCTTGCTAAGGTTAGTACCTTTTCTAATAAAATGATGGCCATTAAAATGGATAAACTTTTCAAAAGTTTTAATCCAGATATTGTTATTTCTACACATCCTTTTGGTTCTCAAATTACTAGTTATTTAAAAAAGAAGAAGAGAACTAATTGTAAACTAGCTACTGTTTTAACAGATTTTGCTATTCATGAACAATGGCTTGTTGGTAGTGAAAACGTAAATTTATTTTTTGTTGCTAACGAAAAAATGAAGCAAGATATGATACAAGAAGATATTCCTGCTTCTAAAATTTTTGTAACAGGAATACCGGTTTCTAAACGTTTCTCTATGCCTATGGATAGCTTAGAAACTTATAAAAAGTTAGACTTTGTTCCTAACAAAAAGACAGTATTATTTTTTGGTGGAGGAGAATTTGGTTTAGGGAAAGATAAGACAGTTAATATTTTAAAAACTTTAGCAAGTCCTATGTTTGACGTGCAAGTAATTGCTATTGCTGGTAAGAATGAAAAGATGAAAGAAGCCTTTGAAAATGTGGTTAATCAAACTCATACACAGAATCGAATTTGTGTACTTCCCTTCACTAATGAAGTACCAGAATTTATGCACATATCTGACATAGTTATTACTAAACCTGGAGGCTTAACAACCAGTGAAAGTTTAATTTCTTCTCTTCCTATAGTTGTTATTAATCCACTCCCTGGTCAAGAAGAAGAAAATGCTTTATTCTTAGAAAAGAGTGGTGCTGGTTTATGGTTAAGAGAGAATGATAATCCAGAAGAAATTCTTTCCTCTTTACTACATGATGATGAAAAATTAGCAAGTATGAAACAAAATGCAATACAAATTGCTAAGCCATATGCTACACAAGAAATTTGTAAAAAAATAATGGAATAGAGGTGTATATAAATTATGAATATAACAAGTAAACAACGTGCTTATTTGAGAAGTTTAGCTAATACCTTAGCTCCTATTTATCAAATAGGGAAAAATGGAATTTCTGAAAAGTTAACACAAGGAATTTCTGAAGCATTAGAAGCTAATGAATTAATAAAAATTACGGTTTTAGAAACAGCTCCTGATGAAATTCAAAGTTTAGCTAATCAATTAGCTAATGATACTTCTTCTTTAGTTGTACAAACTGTTGGTAATAAAATTACTTTGTTTAGAAAAAGAGCTAAAAACTCTAAAATAGAATTTCCAGAATAGATAAGTTGATTTTTTACTATTTAAAGAAGCAGATTATTGTTTTATTCCTGCTTCTTTTTTCTATTCTTATTTATTCTTAGTTCAAAAAAATAGAAAGTAATTTTTCTATTACTTTCTGTGGTGATCCAGGAGGGATTCGAACCCCCGACCCACGGATTAGAAATCCGTTGCTCTATCCAGCTGAGCTACTGAACCGTATTTTCATAACATAAATAATATTACCACTTTTTCTTTAATGTGTCAATAAAATTTTATAAATTTTTGATTTTATTGATGGTTTTCCCTAAGTTCTACACTTTTTAAGAAGCTATTTTAGGAACATTCCTGAAATAGCTTCTATAAATACTATATTTCTTCTTTCCAAAAAGCTGTATATGCTCTATAAGCCTCATATATGTCAAACTTACTAGTTACTTCATAAGGGGCATGCATAGAAAGTACCGGTACACCACAATCAATTACGTCTACTCCTTTATTTGCTAAAATATAGGCAATTGTACCTCCTCCTCCAGTATCTACTTTTCCTAACTCTGCAACTTCATATTGTATTTTTTCTTTTTCAAAAATTTGTCTTATTTTTGCTACATATTCTGCATTCGCATCAGATGCTCCCGTTTTTCCTCTAGCTCCCGTATATTTATTCATTCCTATTCCTCTGCCTAAATAACCGGAATTGTGTTTATCATGCACTTGTGCATAAATTGGATCATATCCAGCATCTACGTCTGCAGATAACATTTTAGAATTACAAAATACTTTATCTAATAAGTTAGGGCTATTTACTCCTAATTTATTTAAAATTTCTGCTATAAAAGTATCAAACACATGTGATTCCATTCCTGTATTTCCCATACTTCCAATTTCTTCTTTATCTGAAATGATACATACTGCTGTTGTTGTCGGTTTTTCTAAAGAAAGTATTGCCGTTAAAGCGGTATATACACATACTTTGTCGTCTTGTCCATATGCAGCAACCATACTACCATCAAAGCCTAATGTTCTGGCTTTAAAGGCTGGTACCAGTTCTAATTCTGCACTAACAAAATCTTGTTCAATAATACCATATTTTTGGTTTAGTATGTTCATTATGTTTAATTTAACTGTTTCACTAACTTCTTTTTCTGGGAAAGGCATACTTCCGATTAATAGGTTTAGTTCTTCTCCTTTGATTCCTTCTTTTAATTTTCTTTCCATTTGTTCTTGAGCAAGATGTGGCAAAAGATCCGTAATAGTAAATATCGGTTCATCCTCATTTTCGCCTATACAAATTTCTACTTTTTCTCCATTTGCTTTTACGATAACTCCATGAATAGCAAGAGGAATTGTCGTCCATTGATATTTTTTTATTCCTCCATAATAATGAGTTTTAAAATAAGCAAATCCTGTATCTTCATATAATGGATTTGGCTTTAAATCTAGTCTAGGAGAATCTGCGTGGGCTCCTATAATTTGAATTCCTTTTTCTATTGGATTCTTTCCTATAACTGCTAAATACATACTTTTTTCATGGTTAATATAATATATCTTATCTCCGGCTTTTAGTTGTTTTATTGTTGTTAAATCTTTAAAACCTTTTTCTTCAGCCATTTGCTTAGAAGTTTTTACAATTTCTCTTTCAGTTTTTGAATGGTTTAAATATTGCATATATTGATCACAATAAGTAAAAATTTCAGTTTTTCTTTCTTCTGAAATACCTTGCCATCCGCATTTTTCTTGTTTAAACAATTGTTGTTTTAATTCTTCTGATTTTTTCATCTTACGTCCTCCTTTTTTTCTCTATACTTATTATTTTCTATTTTTTTTGGGGAATTCCTTTTTTTTATTCATATTTTGCAATTTTTTTCATACATTCACATTAAATATCTTTACAAATTTTTAAGTTTATTGTTTAATAGAATAAATACAAAATGAACGGAGATAAAAATGAACAAAGAAAATGAAAATAATAATGAAAATCCAATTATACAAAAAGAAATTTCAGAAGAGATTGTAGAAGAAGTATCTAGTGATAACTCTTCTACTGCAGTTATTCAAGATATTCACGATATTTCTGATGCTACAGACAAAGCTTTACAAGATATTCAAAAGGTAACTTATAATGATAATTTAAAGTCACCAAGTAAATCTTCTAAAACAATACGTGAATTAGATATAGATAAAAAACAAATCCAAAAGGATGATCCACCAGAAGAAGATTCACCTATTTATACTCCTGTTAAGAAAAAAACAAAAACTTGGCTAGTTGTTTTAATTGTTATTTTAGTTTTATGCGTTATTATAGGTGTTTTTTCCACTATTTTTGCATTGCTTCATATAAATAATGATAAAATTTTATCTGGTATTTCTGTTTATGGAATTGATGTATCTAATTTAACTAAAGAACAAGCATTAGAGAAGCTAAATACCTCTTTACAAGAAAAACTAACTAATGCCATTACTCTAACACATAAAGAATATCAAAACTCTATTTTTCCTGAACAGTTAGGAGTTACTTTCAATTTGGAAAAGAGTATAGATGTTGCTTTTCAAGAAGGAAGAAGTGGAAATATTTTTGAAAATAATTTTCAAATTTTAAGTTTATATTTTTATAATAAAAATATTATTCCTAGTTTTTCTTATAATGAAGAAAGTTTTCAGGCTTTAGTTAATGATATGAATGCTAATTTACCAGATAGAACGATAGATTCTAGCTATTATATAGATGGTAATAATTTAATTATTACTAAAGGAATTGATGGAGTAGAAGTTGACACTGAAGCACTAAAAAATAGTATTTTATATTATCTAAATAATATGTTTACAGCAAGTAATACTATTGAGCTTCCTGTAAAAGAAAAAATTGCTACTCAACCTGATGTGGAAGCGATTCATTCTGAAATATATAAAGCTCCTCAAGATGCTTATTATACCAAAGATCCTTATACTGTGCATCCTCATAGTGATGGTATAGATTTTGCTATTTCTATTGAGGAAGCTAAAAATATATTATCACAGCCTTCAGATAATTATACGATTCCTTTACAAGTTTTATCTCCTAAAGTAAAAACTTCAGATATTGGAACAGAAGCATTTCCTAATTTACTTGCTTCCTATACTACTTATTATAGTACCAGCAATTCTAATAGAAGTACTAATATTGCTTTAGCCTCTAAAAAAATTAATGGAACCGTTGTAATGCCCGGAGAAACTTTTTCTTATAACACTACTGTTGGAAAAAGAACAGCTGCTGCTGGTTTCAAAGGAGCTGCTTCTTATGTGAATGGTGAAGTTGTTGATAGTATTGGCGGAGGAATCTGTCAAGTATCTTCTACTTTATATAATGCTGTATTACTTGCCAATCTCGAAATTGTAGAACGAACCAATCATGGATACGATACTGGTTATGTTCCTGTAAGTAGAGATGCTACTGTTTCTTGGGGTGGTCCCGATTTTAAATTTAAAAATAGTAGAGATTATCCTATTAAAATAGTATGTTCAGGAACTGGTGGAAGTGTTGTTTTCAAAATTTTTGGGTTAAAAAATAATGATGAATATGATGTATCTGTTGTTTCATGGGTAGAAAGCACTATTCCTTATAAAACCATTTATCAAAAGACTTCTAGTTTAGCTAAAGGAAAACAGAAAGTCATACAAAGTGGTTCTAATGGATGTAAAAGTGTAGCATATCGTGTATATAAGAAAAATGGTGTAGAAGTATCTCGCCAGTTACTTTCTAGAGACACTTATAATGCTCATAATAAAATAGTTTCTGTTGGTATATAGTTTTTTATAATAATTACTTGAATCAACAATAACTTTTTTGAAATTTGTCATTTTATGTAAAATGTGATATACTATATATGTTACTCGTTAACTTTTTTCGTACCAATTGGTATAGAAAAGGAGGATGTTTATGCTTATATTAAACAGTATTACTTTTAAAGATGATGCAACAGGTAAAGTTATTGAGGTTAATGTTGATGGTAGTGTTACTTCCAGCCAAAACTTTACACCGGATGAATATTTTTGTTCTAGCTTATATGCCGGTTTAATTTTAGGCGGTGGTTTCACAGCTTTACTTGATTATACTCAAAAGGGAAAAAACAAAAAGTAATATTCCTCAACTGACACAGTTTTTTTAAGCTGTGTCAGTTTTTTATTCTTGTTAATTTACCTTTTACATTTTTCTTCATTAGTTGCATAGTTTCTATTGTAATGATAGAATTATGTTATAAAATTGTAATGATAGGAAAGATTTATCATGGAAAAGAAATTAAGAATTATTGTTGAAAATTGCCCACAAAATCATAAATGTCCAGCAGTAAAAGTTTGTCCTGTTGGAGCATTATCACAAGAGGGATTTTATGCTCCTAAAGTTGATTATACGAAATGTATACAATGTGGTAAATGTTCTAATTTTTGTCCAAAAAAGGCATTAATTTTAGAATAGAATCATTAACATGCAAAAAACACACTACTTTTGGTAATGCGTTTTTTGATAGTTTTTTATATTTGTTTTGTATTTACAATTCCATAAGCCATTGCTATATTTGTAGGTATAATATATTTTGCGCCTATTTCTTCTGCAACAACTAATACAAAGGCACACATTGCTCTTGTAGCATACCACCAGTCAGGGTCATTTACTCTAGCTCGTATTTCATCTAAAGATATTGATTTATAGTATCTTTCTGTTTCACTTTTTCTTGTCTCTATATCCATCATGATTGGAGAAGCCTCGTCATTATACAATGTATTTTTTTCATATTGAATTCCGGAATATCTTGCAAATTTTTCATGTCCTCCTCCAGCTAGTATTAATATGTTTGCTTTTTCTTTTGGTAAAATTAATTTTTCTTTGATGAATGCTTTTATAGTTTCCAGACTCGTTGTTGCAAAGTTTTCGGCTAAATCTGGAAATTTTTGCATTACATCAATGCCGCCAATTTTGCTATTGACGCTTTCTCTTATTCCTTTATCATAAATTGTTATTTCTGTTGAGCCTCCTCCTCCAATAAAAACACAAACTTTATCTCGAACAAATCTGGTTGTACCCAAAACCGTTAATTCATTTTCTTTTTCTTGAGATATGATGTCAAAATTATATCCCGTTTCAGTTTTAAATTTTTCTAAAAATGTATTTTTCTCTGAATCGTTTAATGTTCTAAAAATACTAGTTCCACAAACATATATATCTGTATATTGATTTTTTAATTCTTTTATACACTCTATTAATTCACTAACATCACTTTCTCTTAATTTTTTCTCTTCATTATAATGCTTTTTAAATTGTATTGTTTTTTCTGCTAATCTTTTTATATTCTTTCCATCAAATTTATCCACTTTAGTACAACTTGATCCCACTTCTACAATTATTTTATTCATTTATATTTCCTTCTTTCTTGATAGCTCTTTTTAGTGTCCTTTGCAGTTAAATTTTAGCATGTCCATTGGGGAAGGTCAATAATTACTCACAATTAAATATTTTTACTACAAAAGTTTTTGAAAAGAAAAAAGGCTTAATATATTCTAAAAACAATTTAAGGAGCTTTTTACAAGCTCCTTTTTCTGGTCG
>CALXJP010000009.1 GCA_944388655.1 uncultured Clostridia bacterium
AACTGCTGATAAAATAGCAGAGTATGCTGAATTCTTCTCATTCGGTACAAATGATTTAACCCAAATGACTTATGGTTTTTCAAGGGATGATGCTGGTAAATTCTTGAATGATTATTATAAAAATCAAATCTTTGAAAGTGATCCTTTTGCAAAACTTGATACGGAAGGTGTTGGTGAACTTGTTCGTATCGCTGTAGAAAAAGGAAGAAGTGCAAGACCTGATATTCATTTAGGTGTTTGTGGTGAACACGGTGGAGATCCTGCTAGTATTGAATTCTGTGAAAGTGTAGGTCTTGATTATGTATCTTGTAGTCCATATCGCGTTCCTATAGCAAGACTTGCAGCTGCTCAAGCTGTTGTCAAGGAGCACCAAAATTAGAACGCATAAGCGTGGAAATAATTAAAATCAAAAAGAACAGAAATGTTCTTTTTTTGTTGTAATAAAAGGAATTAGTTAATGTTTTTAAAAATATATTTGTTGAAAATAGTGTAATTAGTTTTATCAAAGAAAATAAAATTACGATTAGAAAATAGTCGCAGTATAGTTAGGGTGGCTATTTTTTATTGGAAGAAATAAACATAAGAAAGGAGTGATTTATATGTATTATAGAAAACCAACATTAAAAAATCTTTCACAAGGAGCTCGACTTGAGTATGTTAGGAGATTAAGACACATGAATGAAGATGATGTTGCTGAATACTTTGGATTCGGAGGAATGTATCCACGTAAAACGTTTAAAAGTTATGAAACCAACTATAGAGAACCGAGTAAAGAAAGACTAAAAGATATAGCAGAGTTATATGAAGTAAGTATTAATTCAATAAAAAAATATGACTTTAATAATCCAATAGATGTAATCTATAGTCTAATGTGGTTAGAAGAGGAATTTCCATATTATGAAATAAATTTTGATTGCGATAGTTATAATAAAACAGAATACAATGAAATTGTTATAAAGACTATTAAAGAATGGCAACAAATGAAAGAAAAAAGAGAAAATTTAGAAATATCTGATGATGAATATCTTGAATGGAAACTAAATTTTGAAATAGAAAAAAAATTATATTAAGTTACAACTAATCAAAATCATAAACAATGTGATATAATGTTTTCTAGATTCAGAGGTGAATTATGGAAAATTTATTAAAAAATAATAGTGTTTTAATGTCTGAATATAATTTTGATAAAAATGATAATATTGATTTAGATAGATTAACTATTAGTTCTGGTAAAAAGATATGGTGGATATGTAAAAAAGGTCATGAGTGGGAAGCTATTGTTGCCAATAGAACAAGAGGACAAAATTGCCCAATATGTAGTGGGAAAAAAATAATACATGGTATAAATGATATTTTTACTATTAGGCCAGAATTAAAAGATGAGTGGGATTATGGGAAAAATATAATAAACCCGCAAGAAATATCTGTTGGTTCAAATAAAGATGCTTTTTGGATTTGCAAAAAAGGACATAATTATAAAATGCGAATATCGCATAGAACTACTGGGCATGGTTGTCCTTATTGTTCAGGAAATAAAATTTTAGCAGGATATAATGATTTAAAAACTTGGTGTGAAAAAAATAACCCTAGTATATTAGAAAAATGGGATTACCAAAAGAATGGTACTTTTCCACTAAATGAGACAAAAAATAGTAATAAAATTGTATGGTGGAAATGTAAAATATGTGGTAATCGATATAAAAATAAAATTAGAAATGAGATTTCAAATATTTTTTGCCCAAAATGCAATAAAAGAAATAAAACATCGTTTCCAGAACAAGCTATTTATTTTTATATAAAAAAAATTTTCCCAAATGCTATTAATGGATATAAAGATTTAACAAACAATATAACAGAATTGGATATTTATATACCATCAAAGAAAATTGGTATAGAATATGATGGAGAAGCATGGCATAATAATGAATCAATTAGAAAAAAAGAATTGTTAAAATTTAAAGCTTGTAAAAAAAAGAACATAACACTAATAAGATTCAAAGAGAAAATTGGAAGTAATGATAAAGAAACATGTGATTATTTAGTTAAATCTTCCTATAATAAGAATATACAGATGTTTAATGAAGAATTACAAATTTTTATTAATAACTACAAAAAAATTGATGTAGATATAAATAAAGATAGAAATAATATATATAAACAATATATTACAACTATGCGAGATAAATCTTTACTATCGTTATTTCCAGATATTGCAAATGAATGGGATTATGAGAAAAACTATCCATTAAGACCAGATATGATCCCAGCTTTTATAAATGAAGAATTTTATTTCAAATGTAAGAATCATCATTCATATAAAATAAGTGTTTCCAAAAGGACTTCACGAGGAGATGGCTGTCCATATTGTTCTGGACATCGAGTATTAGTTGGATATAATGATTTATTAACAACTAATCCTGAAATTGCAAATGAATGGGATTATAAAAAAAATTATCCACTAAAACCAGAAAATATTTCAAAGGGATATGATAAAAAAGTATGGTGGATTTGTTCAAAATGTAATCATTCATATAAATGTAGCCCTAATACCAGAATTTCAGGTAATGTAGGATGTAGCCATTGTAATGGTGGAGTAGCAAAATCAATTAATCAGTATAATTTAGAAGGTATGTTGATAAAAACATATGAGAGCTGTTCTGCAGCGGCAAAAGAACTGAAAGCTAGCAATTCGTTATTATCTCGTGCTTGTAAAAATTATACTATAGCATATAACTATCAGTGGAGATATACCAATGATGTTAGGGAAGGTAATATAGAACCTTATGTAAGAGGCTTATTTAATAATAAACGCGTTGAACAGTATACTTTAGATGGAGTATATCTTAATACATTTGATAGTATCACAATTGCAAAAAGAGCAACGGGAGCTTGTAAAATTGGTGATGTATGTGCTGGTAATAGAAAATCATCTGGTGGATATATTTGGAAATATGAAGATAAGAAGTAGGAATACTTCTTTTTCTTATGTCTAAAATCGCATCCTAATAATTATTTATAAAAGATGATAAAGTTTTTATAGAGGTGATTTAATGAAAAGAAAGGTAGCAATATATGCAAGAGTTTCAACAGAACAT
>CALXJP010000010.1 GCA_944388655.1 uncultured Clostridia bacterium
ATTAAAAATGGTTTACAATATGCTAAAGATGGAAAAGGAGCCAGTGAAGCAACTAAACAGAAATATTTGATTCCATGGAATACAAAAGAAAGAGCCATAACAGGAGGAGGTATATTTATAGGTTCTAGTTATATTCATTTAGGACAAGATACCATCTATTTACAAAAATTTGATGTAAGCAATGAAAAGAAAGATGATTTATTCTGGCATCAATATATGACAAATGTTCTAGCCCCTTATAGTGAAGGAAAATTAATCTATACTGGGTATAAAAATAGTAACTTATTAAATTCTAGTATTTCTTTTGTTATCCCTATATACAACAATATGCCAGAGTTACCTGTAGAAAGTCCTAATATTAACTCGAGTGACTATGTACAAGATAATACAAAAGTATATGCAAAAGTTACCAGTACATTAAATGTTCGTTCAGGGCCATCAACTTCTTATGAAGTTATTACTTCAGTTGGTAGTAATCAAACTATGACGAGAATAGCAAAAGGAGTACAAAATGGAGAAAGATGGGACAGAGTCAAACTAGAAAATGGCATTGTAGGCTATGTATTTCAAAGTTATTTACAAGAAAAACCAGATATAGCAGTATCAGAAATTAGGTTAACAGCTACACAAAATACAATCAATAAGGGAGAAAAATTACAATTGCAAGTTACCATTTTGCCAGCAGATGCAACAGATAAAACCATTACTTTTGCATCAAGCAATGAAAATGTAGCAATGGTAGATGAAAAAGGAGAGATTTTAGCAATTCGTTCGGGAACAGCTACTATAACAGCTACAGCAAAAAATGGAGTTAAATCACAAATAACCATTCAAGTATATACGAAAGTAGAAGAAGTGCAAGTAATACCAGAACGAATAGTATTACAAGAAGGAGAAAGTATGAAGATTACAGCCATTGTGTACCCTACAGATGCAGACAATCAAACGGTTAGTTTTACTTCACAAAATACCGCTATTGTACAAGTAAATGAAACAGGAATGGTAAAGGCAATCAAACAAGGAAATACAACAATTACCATAGAAACACAAGATAAAAAAAAACAAAAAATAGTAGAAGTTATTATATTACCAATTTTACAAGAAGGAGCAATTATAGTAGATAGCTCTTTACAATTAGAAGGAAATATACTAACAGGATTACCTTATGATAATCATACTGCGGAAAAATTAGAAAGTATGTTTACAACCAATTATGAAATTAAAATAATAAACCAAGAAAATCAAGTAATATTAGATGAGCAAAAAGTAGGAACAGGAAGTAGAATACAGTTTTTAGAAAATAATCAATTAATGGCGGAATATACAGCCGTATTATATGGAGATGTTAATGGAGATGGAAAAATTAACAGTATTGATTTATTAGTATTACAAAGAGATATTTTAGAAATAGAAAAATTATCGGGAGTATTTTTACAAGCAGGAAATGTAAGAAAAAATGGAAGAGAACCATCTTCTGTAGATTCACTCAAAATTCAAAGACATATATTGGGACTAGAACTAATTGCCCAATAGAAAAGAGGAGTTATGATAAAGAAAATTGTAATAATCTTAATCATCATAATAAGCTATACGCAAGCGATAGTTTTGGCAGAAAGTGAACCATCTATATATTTACAAACAGATAAACAGCAATATGAAAAAGAAGAACTTATCACCATTACTGTTCACCAGCAAAATTTATCTATAGCAGCTTTTGACTTACAATTAGTATTTGATGCAGATAAATTAGAATATGTAGAAGGAGAAGAAACAACAAATGTAATGAATAATCAGTTATATTACATGTGGTTTGATGAAACAGGAGGACAGAGAAAACAAACACAAGAAATATTGGCAACATTTGTATTTCGTGCAAAAGAAGAGGGAACAGCCAATATTGCTTTGCAAGGAGAATATTATGATGCAGAAGGAGAATTATTAAAGGCAAAAGAAATAGGGATTGCTATTACTATTGGACAAGAAGAGACTGTAAATGAGGAAGAGAAAGAAGAAACGGGAGAAAGTGAAGATCCCCATACGAGCTTACTAAAAACATTAAGAATTAATGAAGAGGGGTTATCTCCTAATTTTTCTCCTGATATAACAGAGTATTACTTTGTAGCAGAAGAGAACATACAAAATTTAGAAGTAACGGCAATTCCAGAAAATAAAGAAGAAACAGTGCATATTACAGGAAATAAAAATTTAAAAGAGGGGTTAAATACCATTACTATAGAAGTACTTTCAGAAAATCAAGAAAACAAAACAGAATATCAAATTCATGTAACCAAAACATCTAAAATAGAAGAAGCGAATACAAATTTAGAAACATTAGCTATAGAAAATCAAATGTTGTATCCAGCTTTTGATAACAATACTACTTTTTACCAAGTACAGGTAGAAAATACAGTAGAAGAAGTTCGTATATTAGCAGTACCAGAAGATATAGAAGCAACTGTTGCCATTCAAGGAGAAAAATTAGCAGGGAATATTCCAGAAAAAACGATTCCTCTTAAAGAAGGTGATAATTTAGTTACTATAGAAGTAACTGCACAAGATAAAATAACCAAAAAAGAAATACAAATTCAGGTCCATAAAAATAACGAAGAAGAGCAAAAGATATATGAAGAAGAACAAGAAGAACAGCAAAAAATACGAGAAGAATTATTAAAAGAAACGGCAAGTATGGCACACAATGATAGTGAGCAAGATCAAAATATAGCAAGAACTATCAATGAGGAAGAACAAACACAGAATATAGAAAAAGAAGAGGAAAAGCAAGGTGTGCAAATGATATGGATAAGTATTGCATTGGGACTTTTAGTAATATTAGTAATAAGTGTTTGGATATTCCATAAAAAATAGAAAACACTATTTAGTTAGCTTATAGTTAATCGTACCCATATAAAAATATGTCGAATATGTCGGTTATACGGATTTTCGTAGAAATACTAAAAAAATTTTGGTAGCACCCTCAAAAAGGTTTGAGATTCCCTACCAAAATTTTTCAAGAATTTCTAACCTCAATCCTATTCCATACCATATTCTCCCTATTTTTACATGGGTACGATTGATATATATGGTAAATAAAATGTAATATAACTGTAACCAAAATGTAATTAAAAAGTAATAGAATTAACTAAAAGGATAATATATAATAGAAACAGTATAAAAGAAGGATAAAAAGTGAAATAGAACAAGCAAAAGAAAGTGGAGAAGTATTTGATACAAACACACCATTAAAAGATGAACAGGGAAATATTGTACAAGTACCAGCAGGATTTAAAATAGCATCAGATTCAGGAGATACAGTACAACAAGGAATAGTAATAGAAGATGTAAGTGCATCAGAAGATGAGGAGGTACAAGGCAGCCAGTTTGTATGGATACCTGTAGGCACGTTTAAAAAAGACAATGGAGATATAAGTAAAGAAATCATACTCGGAAGATATACTTTTGGAGATTCAGCATCAAATGGAGAACCAACATTAATACAAGCAGCATATACAGAAAGTGAACCAGAGAATTACTTAAAACATGGAGAAAATGAAACCATAGGAGACAATTTTGTAGAATTATCAGAATATCAGGCAGGAGTAGCAAATGAACAAATCAATGTAGGAAAAAATGCAACAGCACGTGACTTAGCAGGATTTGTCAATAGTGTAAAGAACAACAAAGGATATTATATTGGAAGATATGAAGCAAGTTTTGCAAGCGGAGATAGTATAGAAAATTATAAGTCAGCAAGTAAAATATCAACAAGTTTTGCAGAAGATAGTATGAATTATACAGAAGGAACATTATGGAATTATATTACTCAATTAGAAGCGTCGAAAGTAGCGATTAACACATATAGTGAAAGTAGTAGTGTAAAAAGTGATTTAATAAATAGTTATGTATGGGATACCACAATTGTATTTATACAAGAAACTGGAATTATCAATTATGCAAATCAAATAAGGGCTTATAATAAAATGTCAAATACAGGAAATTTAGCAGAGGGAGTAAAAGATGAAGCATGTAAAATTCATGATATGGCATCTAACTTAGCAGAATGGACAACAGAGTATTCTAAACATACAGTAGATAATTATTGGAATTACCCATGTACAGGTAGAGGTGGAAATTATAGTGAGGATACTACGTATACATCTTTTTATGGAAATGCATCTACAGTAGCTAACTACGCACGTCAACGGTTTTAGAATATATATATATTTATAAAAAATGCCAGAAATTCTAAAAGGAGTTTCTGGCAAATTATATATCAAAACTAAAAAATAATTTCCTTTTAAAACTTGTGTAAGCTCTTTTCTTATGATATAATACCTTACATAAAAGGAGAAATAAATGAGGCAATTTTTTGTAGAAGAAACACAAATACATAAACCATATATAGATATAGTAGGAACTGATGTAAATCATATACAACAGGTATTACGACTAAAAAAAGGAGAAAATATTCAAATAATAAGTAAACAAACACATAAGCAATATGTTGTAGAAATCATTCAATATGAAGAACAAAAAATCATTACACAAATCATACAAGAAGTAGAAGAAACAGCGCAATCAAACATTCAAATAGATATCTATCAAGGAATTCCAAAATCTGATAAAATGGAATGGATTATCCAAAAAACAACAGAGTTAGGAGTAAATGCTATTATACCCACTATAATGGAAAGATGTATAGTAAAGCTTAACGAAAAAGATGCAAAAAAGAAAATAGAAAGATGGCAGAAAATTGCAGAAGGGGCAGCTAAACAAAGTAAGAGAATCAACATACCTAGTATAGAACCAGTTATAAAATTACCAGAAGTAATAGAAAAAATGGCAGAATATGATGTATTTATAGTAGCTTATGAAGAAGAAAATAAACAAACCTTAAAAAATGTATTACAAAATATAGCCAAAACTAACAAACCTTTAAAAATTGGTATAATAGTAGGGCCAGAAGGTGGTATAGATAAAAAAGAAATCGTGCAATTACAGCAAACAAATGCCAAAATAGTCACTTTAGGAAAAAGAATATTACGAACAGAAACAGCACCTATTGTTATAACAGCTAATATTATGTATGAACTAGAAAATGAAGAATAGGAAGGATGAAATATGAGAAAACAAGAGCAAAAAAGAAAAGAAGATGAAGAAGTACTTGTAAAAACACCTAAAAATCTAAAACAAGAAACCAAAAAGAAAAAATCACAAGCAGGAAAAAAACAAGAAAATCAAAAGCAAGAAGATAAAAAACAAAAACCAAGTATAACACTTGAAGAAACAAAAGAAAAAGAAGAAACAGCCAAATCAAATGAGAATAAAGAAAAGGAAGAACTAACAAAATCAGAAAGTAAAGAAGAAAGTAAAATAGAAGAAAAAAAAGAGAGTAAACATACCAAAAAACGTACTAATGAATCAAAAGAAAAAGAAAAGGAGGAAATTAGTACGGAAAATCAGGAAGAAGAACAAAAAGAGGAAACAGCACTTAGTAAAATAGACATAAAAAGCAAAGAATTTTTAGAAAAGATTGAAAAAGAAAGAAAAAATCAAAAACAAGTACCAGAAGATAAAATGAAATTAGCTCATATAGTAGTAGCTAAAAATATTGTAATTGCTGTAGGATTTTTGTTATACTTTTTCTTATTCAAAATGGCATTTATTACACTAGAGCCTGTCTATTTTGTAACACTTATGAATGCTTTTAGCATTATTACAATTGTATTTACCATTATTATATTTGAAATTGCCTACAAAAAAGATTCAGATGTATTAGCTATACACGGAATAGAAATGATGTTTTTAGCAATTACGACTTTACTTTTTAAATTAGTATATATGAATTACATAGCATTCTTTATTAGAACAACTACGATTGTAGCGATACTATTTGCTATATATTATGCTATTAAAGCAACCAGAATTTATGTAAAAGCTAGAAAAAAATTTAAAAATAACACCCGAGAAATTGAAGAAATAATAAAAACAAAAAAATAAGGAATGAAAAATATGAAAAGTATGACAGGCTATGGAAGAGCCAACTTAGAAGTAGAAGAAAGAAGCTATCAAGTAGAAATAAAATCAGTTAATCATAAATATTGTGATATAAACATAAAAATGCCAAAAGAATTGTTATTTTTAGAAAATGAAATTAAAAAAGAAATTACCCAATATGTAACTAGAGGCAAAATAGATGTCTACATTACTTTTCAGGAACAAGGAGATAGCAATACAATAATACAATTTAATCCAACAGCTATAGAGCAATATTTACAAGAAATGCAAAAATTATCACAATATTCTCAAATAGATACCAAAATCAATGTTGCAGAATTATTAAAATTGCCTAATGTAATGCAAACACAAAATGAGCAACTTCAAGAAAAAGTAAAAGAAGAACTATTAAGCTGTGTCAATACAGCAACAATGCGCCTAGTAGAAATGCGAAGCAAAGAAGGAGAAGAACTACAAAAAGATTTGGAAAAAAGAATTCTGCAGTTAGAAGAAAAACAAAAGGAATTTTATGAGCTTACTACTGGACTTATAGAAGATTTTGTAGTAAAATTAAGAGAACGAGTAAAAGAAATTTTACAAGAACAACCAATAGATGAAACAAGAATTGCTACAGAAGCAGTCATTTATGCAGATAAAAGTTCTATAGAAGAAGAACTAACAAGACTTAAAAGTCATATTGAACAAGCAAAACAAATGTTAAAAGAAGAAAAACCAGTAGGTAAAAAAATGGATTTTCTGATTCAAGAAATGAATAGAGAAACTAACACCATAGGTTCGAAATCTATGAAGTTAGAAATTACAGATTTAGTAATTACAATCAAAACTATGCTAGAAGACATTAGAGAACAAATTCAAAATATAGAATAAAGGAGGAATGTTCTATGCAACTCATTAATGTAGGATTTGGAAATATTGTTTCAGGAGATCGCATTATTGCCATTGTTAGCCCAGAATCTGCCCCAATAAAAAGAATGATACAAGATGCTAAAGAAAATAGAACAGCAATTGACGCAACTTGTGGAAGAAGAACTAGAGCAGTATTAATTATGGATTCAGGGCATATGCTATTATCTGCTATGCAACCAGAAACGATTGCAGGTAGGGTAGAAAAAAATAATGAAAAGAAAGAAGGGAACGAACTATGATAGTAAAACCAACAACTGCAGAATTAGTAAAATATGCAGAAAACAAATTTCGTTTAGTCATTGCTACTGCTAAAAGAGCAAGACAAATAGCTACAGGAAGTGAAATACTAACAGATGTAGATGAGCAATCACCAGTTACTTTAGCAGCAAATGAAATTGCAGAAGGTAAGGTGAAAGTTATATGTTAGTATTACTTGCGGGAGTAGCAGGAGCAGGAAAAAACACAATACAAAGAGAACTAATAAAAAGAAATTCCCAAATTACTGCAATACCATCTTATACCAGTAGACCTCAAAGACCTGGTGATGTGCCAGGACAAACATATCATTTTGTAACTAAGGAAGAATTTGAAAACATGATACAACAAAATGCATTTTATGAGTATGATGTACACCATAATCACTATTATGGAACTTCTAAAAAAGTTTTAAATGATGCAATAAAAGAAGGAAAAATAATAGTAAAAGATATTGATGTTAATGGAATAGAAAACTTAGTGAATATTTTAAAAGATGATATGAAAGTAGTAACTATATTTTTACGCGTTCCTAAAGAAGTGTTAATAGAACGTTTAAAAAATAGAGTGGACAAGCCAAGTGATGAGGAAATTGAATTAAGAATTTCTAGGCTAGAATATGAAGAATCAAAAATGGGAGAGTATGATTATGTTATTAAAAATAACAACTTAGAAAAAACGGTGCAAGTTATAGAACAAATTATTAAAAGTGAGTATGCTATTCGAGAAGTAGAATTTTAAAAAAGCATAACTTGCTTTTTTTTAGCAAAAAGAGTATAATTAAAATAACCTGCAAATAGCAGGAAAAAATATTAAGGAGGTACTTTTTTATGTTTAAAAGTGATGCAGTTTGCCCGGTGAATGGAGGTACATTGGTGATTGATATACCGCACAGTGGGGCGGGATGTTCTGGACACAACAATAAAGATGGCGTTTTATGTAATCAATGTACCATGTGTGCCCGGTATAAGAAGTTTGTAGCTTCAAGATATCATTTTAAGCATTAGTGCCAGCCAGCAACCGAAAGGAAAATTCCCAGTAGGTTGCTTTTTATTTTCTTAAATACTATAGATTTTTTGCGTAATATTTGATATACTTTTAGGCAGAATAGGAGAGAAAAATGATAGCACAAGTCATTATTAATACCAATGTAAAAACATTAAATAAATATTTTTCTTATCACATACCAGAAAATTTGGAAAATATAATACAAATTGGCGATAGAGTATCCATTCCCTTTGGCAAAGGTGATAAAATAGAAGAAGGCTTTGTAGTAGATTTTTTAGAAAACTGTAATTTTGAAACGAAAGATATTATTCGTATTGTAGATAGTCTTTCTCAAGAAAATATAGAACTTGCTAAGTGGATGGCAAAACAATATTTTTGTAATATAGCCGAGTGCATCAAATTAATGTTACCACCAGGTACAACAACCAAAAAAATAGAAAAGCGTATGAAAGAAAAAATGGTGCATTTTGTAAAAATACAAAATGAGCAAGAAGTAATAGAGGCAATGCAAAACAAAAAAATAAAAAGCCAAAAACAATTGCGTGTTTTGGAATTTTTATTACACAATCAAGAAATACTGTTAAGTGATGTTATACAATTAACCGATACAAGCAAAGCTGTGGTAAAAACTTTAGAAAAAAACGGATGGATATGTATTTTTGAAAAGCAAGTAGAAAGAAATGCATTAGCCCAAAAAAAAGTAAAGCCAAGTAAAAAATTGGTATTTACCAAAGAACAAGAATATGCTTATCAAGAAGTAGCTGAAGCAATGGATGACAATATGGATGCAGAATTTTTGCTATTTGGGGTAACTGGCTCTGGAAAAACAGAGGTGTATTTGCAATTAATAGAAAAGGCACTCACGCAAGAAAAAGATAGCATTATGCTAGTTCCCGAAATTTCGCTAACACCACAAATGGTAAATCGATTTATTGCCAGGTTTGGAGAAGAAAAAATAGCAGTATTACATAGTAAACTAAGCTTAGGGGAAAGATATGATGCTTGGTATAAAATTAAACAAGGAAGAGCTAAAATTATTATAGGTGCTCGTTCAGCTATTTTTGCACCAGTACAAAATTTAGGGCTTCTTATTATAGATGAAGAACATGACTCTTCTTATAAATCAGAAATGACACCCAAATATGATGCAAAAGAAGTAGCCCAATATTTAAGTAAACAATTCCATGTACCATTGTTATTAGGTAGTGCAACACCAGATTTACCAACATTTTATCAAGCTCAAAAAGAACAAATAGAATTATTAGAACTTACCAAAAGAGCAAACGAATCTCAACTTCCCACTGTAGAAATTGTAGACTTAAGAGAAGAACTAGCAAAGGGAAATCGTAGCATGTTTAGTGAAAAGTTACATCAAGCAATACAAAGCAACTTAGAGAAAAAACAACAGACCATTTTGTTTTTAAATAGAAGAGGGTATTCTACCTTTATTATGTGTAGAGATTGCGGATATACAGCTAAGTGTAAAAATTGTAACATCAGTTTAACATATCATAGAAAAGAAAATATGTTAAAATGTCACTATTGTGGTTATGAACAAAAACCTATGAAAACTTGCCCAGAATGTGGAAGCCAAAATATTCGCTATTTTGGAACAGGAACACAAAAAGTAGAAGAACAAATTGCTAAACTCTTTCCACAGGCAACTACTATGAGAATGGATATAGATACAGTTACCAAAAAAAATTCTCATGAAGAAATATTAAAAAAGTTTCAAGAAGAGCAAATTGATATTTTAATAGGAACGCAAATGGTAGTAAAAGGGCATCATTTTCCTAATGTAACTTTAGTAGGAGTACTAGCAGCAGATAGTTCTTTAAATATGGAAGATTATAGAGCAAATGAAAAAACATTTCAAATATTAACACAAGTGGCAGGAAGAGCAGGAAGAGAACAACTACCAGGGAAAGTAATTATTCAAACTTATAATCCAGATAATATTGCGATAGAACTAGCAAGCAAACAAGATTATAAAAGTTTTTATGATACAGAAATTACAATAAGAAAACAGTTGAAGTATCCGCCTTTTTGCGATATAATTATTATTGGAGTAAGTGGATTGAAGGTAACAAAAGTACAAGAAGTTTCTCAAAAGATTCATCAAGAGATAAAACAACAAATATTGCAAAACAAAATAGGTTTATTATTATATCCTGTAGTCCCAGCACCAATTGATAAAATTAATAATCAATATCGATATAGAATACTCATCAAATGCCTATATAATCCAACAATTCAAGACTTAATTCAAAAAGTACTAGAAAAACAATATACAGTAAAAGATATTAGAATTTCAATAGATGTTAATCCAAATAATATGATGTGATAAAGAAAGGAAAGTGATAAAATGGCAATTCGTAATATTAGACAAGAAAATGATGAAATTTTAAGAAAAAGGTCAAAAGAAGTAGAAGTAGTAGATGACAAAATAAGAGAATTACTAGAAGACATGGTAGAAACTATGCATAAATATAATGGGGTAGGACTAGCTGCTGTACAAGTGGGAATATTAAAAAGAGTAATTGTTATTGACTTATATGACGGCAAAGGACCTAAAAAATTTATCAATCCTGTAATCAAAAAGAAAAAAGGAGAACACGAAGTAGAAGAAGGCTGTTTAAGTTTTCCTAACCAATATGCTAAACTAATAAGACCAGAAGAAGTGGTAGTAGAAGCATTAGATGAAAATGGCAAAAAAATTAAAGTAACAGCAAAAGACTTATATGCACAAGCATTGTGCCACGAAATAGAACATTTAGATGGTATTTTGTTTGTTGACCATATGATTCCAGGAACTTTAGAATATGTAGAAAATAATGAATAGGAGAAAAAATATGAGAATTTTGTTCATGGGAACGCCAGATTTTGCAGAAGAATCTTTAAAGGCATTATATAATGCAGGGGAAGAAATTGTAGGAGTTTTTACGAATCCAGATAGACCGCAAGGTAGAGGAATGAAAATGATTGCTTCTCCAGTAAAAACATTTGCTTTGGAAAATAAGCTACCAATATATCAGCCAGAAAAAATCAGAAAAAATGAAGAAGTGATGAAACAAATACAAAGTTTAAAACCAGATTGTATTTGTGTAGTGGCATACGGAAAAATTTTACCAAAAGAAATATTGGATATACCTCCTTATGGATGTATTAATGTACATGCTTCTCTACTTCCTCAATATAGAGGAGCAGCACCAATACAATGGGCAGTCATTCACGGTGAAAAAGAAACAGGAGTTACTACTATGTACATGGATGTAGGGATGGACACAGGAGATATAATTTATTCACAAAAAGTAACGATTGGAGAAGAAGAAACAACAGGAGAATTATGGAATAGATTGGCTATACTAGGAGGAGAATTACTAGTAAAAACAGTAAAAGCAATAAAAAAGGGAACAGCTCCAAGAACCAAACAAGGTGAAAACTTTACCATGGCACCTATGTTAAGCAAAGAAATGGCACATATACAGTGGCAAGAAAAAACAGCACAGCAAATCAAAAACTTAGTAAGAGGGTTAAATCCTATTATGGGAGCATATACTTTTTATGAAAATAAAAAAATAAAATTATGGAAAGTAAAATGTATTGAGCAAGAATCTAGCATAAAAGAACCAGGAACGGTTATTACTGCGTCAGAAAAAGAAGGTTTGCAAATACAAGCTAAACAAGGTATTATACAAGTTGAAGAAATACAAGCAGAAAATGCAAGAAAAATGCCAATTCAAGATTTTCTAAGAGGAAATACCATTACCGTAGGAACGCAATTAAAATAACACAATTCATTTCATAACAAATCAAATCATACAAAACATAGTGGATAGGTAAGGGATTAACTGTGAATGGTAATAACGAGTTGGAAAAAAATATAAAAAAATTGAAAAAAGTGTTGTAAAAATAGCCAGTTATTGTTATACTAATAGTAACTTAGTAATAAAAACAAATGGATAAAAAAAGGAGGTTTTCGTTATGGAAAATGAAGAAGAAAAAAAAGAAGAAGTAGTAGTAAATGAGCAAGGAGAAATTACACTTGCAGACAATAATGAAATTAAAATTGCTGATGATGTTGTAGCTGTTATAGCAGGTATTGCAGTATCAGAAGTACCTGGAGTTTCTGATATGGCAGGTGGTTTTGCAGGAGGAATTTCAGAAGTTTTAAGTGGTAAGAAAAACCTAGCAAAAGGAATTAAAGTAGAAGTAGGAGAAAAAGAGACAAAAATAGATGTTAACATTATAGTAGAATATGGAGTAAGAATTCCAGATGTAGCTTTTGAAATTCAAAACAGAGTAAAAAAATCAGTTGAAACGATGACAGGTTTAAAAGTAGTAGAAGTAAATGTACATGTACAAGGTGTTAACACAGACGCTAAAACAGACACAGAAGGAAATAATAAAACACAAGAATAATAACTAATTCCATAAGGGCGTTTTTAAGCGCCCTTGTTAAATTAGAAAAGAAAGAAGGAACGATCATGAAATTTTTTGATAAACTAGGATTAATGGTATTTTCAAGCCTTATATTAATATTATCGGTTATTATATTTATTATGTGCTTTGGATGGCTAGATGTAGAATTAGTAAGTAATTTAGTAAAAAATATGTTTAATAGTCCAACATCTACCAATATTTTATTAGGTATTTCCATTGTATTAATAGCATTAGCTGTTAAATGCATCTTTTTCCCATCAGATGAAAAAGAAAAGAATGGAATTAAAGATGGTATTATTTTAAAAAATACAGATGGAGAACTAGTTATATCTAAAGTTACTTTAGAAGAATTAGTTAATAATATTGTAAAAGGTTTTGATAGTGCGCAAGATATAGCTACAAAAATAGTAGTAGATAATAATGGTGGGTTAATTGTCAATGTCATTTTTAGTGTTACAAAAGATGCTATCATAAAAGAACTATCTACTAATTTACAAACGAAAATCAAAACTTCTATCAAAAAAGTGTCTGACTTAGAAGTAAAAGAAGTGAATATTAGTATAAGAAACTTACAAGAAAGAACAAATCCTTTAGAAACAATCAATGAATAAGAGGTGTGGTACATGGAAGAATTAAGAAAAATTTTTGCAGCGTATGGAGGAATGATTATTGGTGTATTAGTTGCCATTTTTATATTCTTTACAGGGCTATATAAACTAATGGTAGGAATTATATTAATTGTTGTTTGTGGTTACGCAGGAAATTACATTCAAAGAAATAAAACACAAGTAAAAGAAAAACTTAAAAAATTTATTGATAAATTATAGAAAGAGGAAGCAATGAAAAGAACAGAAATCAGAGAAATTACATTTTCTATACTATATACCATAGAAATGCAAAAAGGGTTAAATGATGAAGAAATTGCCATTTTACTCGAAGAAAATAATGTGAAAAATGAAAAAGACAAAAATGATATTCAAAAAAATATCACGGGAGTAGAGGAACATATAACAGAAATTAACACATTGATTAGTCAAAATCTAAAAGAAAAATGGTCAATAGAAAGAATTTCTAAAATTAATCTTTCTATATTAAGGCTTGCTATTTATGAAATATTGTATACAGAAGTACCATTTAAGGTAGCAGTAAACGAAGCTGTAGAACTTGCTAAAAAATATGGGGATGAAAACTCTAAAACTTTTATCAATGGAATTTTAGCCAATATTATCAAAAATCAAAATATACAATAAAGAGGAAAAAGAATTGAAATATCAGCCAATTACAGTAAGTGAATTAAATACATATATTAAAGGAAAAATAGAAGAAGATGCATTTTTAGAACAAGTATTAGTAAAAGGAGAAATTTCCAATTTTAAACATCACTATACAGGACACATGTATTTTACGTTAAAAGATGAAAATTGCTTAATTAAATGTGTTATGTTTAAAACATATACTAATACTCTTAATTTTGTGCCTAAAGATGGAGCAAAAGTTATGGTACTAGGAAAAGTTTCTGTTTTCGAAAGAGATGGTGTATATCAAATATATGTAAGAGCAATGCAACAAGAGGGAATAGGAGATTTATATGCAGAATACGAAAAACTAAAAGCTAGATTAGAACAAGAAGGATTATTTGCCCAAGAACATAAAAAAAAGATTCCTTTAGTACCAAAGTGCATAGGAGTATTAACTTCTAATACAGGAGCAGTTATTCGTGATATCATCAATGTAGCAACCAGAAGAAATCCGAATGTATATATTAAATTATTACCAGTCCCTGTACAAGGTACCGGCGCAGCACAAAAAATTGTTGCAGGAATTCAAACCATGAATGAACAACAACTAGCAGATGTAATTATTTTAGCAAGAGGAGGAGGTTCATTAGAAGATTTATGGCCTTTTAATGAAGAAATCGTAGCAAGAGCCATATATGCATCTAAAATTCCTATTATTTCAGCAGTAGGTCATGAAACAGACTTTACCATAGCAGACTTTGTGGCAGACTTAAGAGCTCCTACACCTTCGGCAGCTGCAGAACTTGCAGTTCCTAATGTAGCAGAAATGAAACAAAAAATAGCAATACAAAATAATAGGTGTAAGCAAGCATTAAAAAAAGAATTACAATATATGCAGTTGCGTTATGAAAAATGCATGAGTAGCAAATGCTTCCAAGCACCTTTACAAAAAATAAATGAATATCGCATGATTTTAGATATGCATGTTAAACAAATAGAAAATAGCATACAAAAAAGTTGGCAACAAGCCAAAACAGAAATGCTAAAAAACATTACCAGACTAGATGCATTAAGTCCTCTCAAAACATTAACAAGAGGATATGCTATTGTACAAACAAAACAAAATGAAGTAATAAAAAGTGTAAAACAATTAAAAACCGGAGAAGAAGTTCAATTATTACTAGAAGATGGCAAAAAGAATGCTAAAATCTTGTAATAAGAAAGGAGTGCATTATGAAAAAAAATAATAAAAAATTAACCATAGCGTTAGGAATATTAGTTATCATCCTCATAGTGCTTATTGCTTTTAGTATACTATCTCTTTCTTCAAATAATCAAGAAGAAACCAGTTTTACTGCTTCCAATAGAATAATCAATGAAGCAAATGCCATAACTGAAACCGTAGTAAACGAGCAGGAACAAAATATAGTACAAAATGAAGAAGTAACCACCAATACAGTACAAGAAAATGTAGTTACAGGAGGTTCTACAGAAACATTTGAAGAAAACCCACAAACAGAAGAGCAAAAAGCATTAGATATTGCGAAAAAAGATTGGGAAAGTACATCCAATATGGGAGATAGCACAGTGTATTTTGATGTAGATGGTATTGAGCCATCAGGAGAATATAGGGTATTAGTAACGCAAGATACAAAATTAATTGCTTATTATATGGTAAATGTATCTACAGGAACATTTACCAAAAAAGTATTAAACCAATAAAAAGGAGCAAGCAATGATGGAAGAAATGAGCTTTGAGCAAGCAATGAAAAATTTAGAACAAATTGCACAAGAATTAGAAAGTGGAAATCTCAATTTAGAAGAATCTCTTGCTAAATTTGAAGAAGGAATGCAACTTTCTAAGAAATGTAATGAAATATTGGAAAATGCAGAAAAGAAAATAACCATATTATTAGAAAAAGAAGGAAAACTAGAAGAAGAAAACTTTGTGCTAAACAATAATGAAAATCAAGACTAAAACATAGAAGGGGATAACAATGGAATTTTATACACAATATAAATATTTAATTGTGCCATTTTCTGTATGGTTTTTTATACAGTTATTTAAACTATTATGGGATTTGGTAACAACACATAAATTTAATTTTAAACGTATTTTAGGAGCAGGAGGAATGCCAAGCTCTCATTCTGCTGTTGTTTGTGCACTTGCTACATTAGTAGCCAGAGCAGAAGGAGTTACCTCTCCTATTTTTGCAGTAACTGTTATTTTTGCAGCAGTGGTTATGTATGATGCAGCAGGTGTAAGAAGAGCAGCAGGAAAGCAAGCAAAATTATTAAATAAAATTACAGAAACACCAGGGCTTACCGGAGTGCAAGTGACAGAAAAATTACAAGAAGTATTAGGACATACACCAACACAAGTTTTAGTAGGAGCAATTATAGGAGTGCTTGTCGGACTCATTGCCTAAGAAAGAAGGGGTAGGATGGAAGATATTGAAATTGCTAGAAAAACAAAGTTAAACCATATTGCAGAAATAGCAAAAAAGTGTGGACTAAAAGAAGAAGAATTAGAATATTATGGAAAATATAAGGCTAAAATTATCAAAAAACTAGAAAAAGAAAAGGAAAAGGCAAAATTAGTATTAGTAACAGCAATTAATCCTACTCCACTAGGAGAAGGAAAAACTACAGTTTCTATAGGGTTAGCAGATGGATTACAAAAAATAGGCAAAAAGGCAATATTAGCTTTAAGAGAACCTTCCCTAGGACCAGTATTTGGTATAAAAGGAGGAGCTACAGGTGGAGGTTATGCACAAGTAGCCCCTATGGAAGATATTAATTTACACTTTACGGGAGATATACATGCAATTACTTCTGCTAATAATTTATTATCTGCTATAATTGATAATCATATTTATCAAGGAAATGAACTACATATTCAGGAAGTAACATGGAAAAGATGTGTAGATTTAAATGATAGGCAATTAAGAAAAGTGCAAACAGGCCTTTCTCAAGAAAAAAATATTGTGCCAAGAGAAGATGGATTTGATATATCTGTTGCTTCAGAGGTTATGGCAATTTTGTGTTTGGCAACAGACATACAAGATTTAAAAAGAAGGTTAGGAAATATCATTATAGGCTATAATGACCAAAAAGAACCTATTACGGCAAAGCAATTACATGCAGAAGGAGCTATGGCAGTATTATTAAAAGATGCCATCCATCCCAATTTAGTGCAAACTTTGGAACATACCCCAGCCATTATCCATGGAGGTCCTTTTGCTAATATAGCACATGGATGTAACAGTGTGATTGCTACTAGAATGGCAATGCAACTAGGAGAATATTGTGTTACAGAAGCAGGATTTGGAGCAGACTTAGGTGCTGAAAAATTTTTAGATATCAAAACAAGAGTGTTAGAAAAAGTACCAGATGTAGTTGTTTTAGTAGCAACTTTAAAAGCACTAAAATATCATGGAGGAGCCTCAAAGGAAGAGGCTATGCAAGAAAATATGCAGGCATTACAAATGGGATGTCATAATTTAATGAAACATGTTGAGAATATAACCAATCAATTCAACATACCAGTGGTAGTAGCTATAAACCATTATACACAAGACTCTACAAGGGAAACGCAATACTTGCAAGACTATCTACAAGAAAAGCAGATTCCGATGAGTTTAGTAGAGTGCTGGGCAAAAGGCTCAGATGGTGCGGTAGATTTAGCAAACCAAGTAGTAGAAATAGCTCAACAAAGCTCAAAATCATTTCAATACATATATACATTAGAACAATCTATTGAAGAAAAAGTAAAAGCTATTGCTACTAAAATTTATGGAGCAAAAGAGGTAGAGTTTTCAGAAGAAGCACAGCAACAAATGCAAAGAATAGAAAGTTTAGGATATAAAAATTTACCAGTATGTATAGCCAAAACACAATATTCTTTGTCAGATGACCCAAAAAATTTATCTTGCTTAGAACCTTTTACTATTCATGTAAAAGAAGTAAACTTAAAAGCAGGTGCTGGATTTATAGTTATAATAACCGGAAAAATTATGACAATGCCAGGTCTACCAAAACATCCAGCTGCAGAAAATATAGATATTAATGAAAAAAATGAAATTATAGGAATTTTTTAGGAGGAAAAAAATGAAAAAGAAATGTATAATCATAGGTATGCTTCTTAGCTTATGCATCACTTTTATGTTATCACAGGTATATGCCACAGAAATTACTAATACACAAAATGTACAAGAAGATACGGAAGCCACACAAGATACAGAAACACAGGAACAAACTGAAAATGAAGAAGTAGAATGGCAAGCTGGGGATTTATATGCATTCAGCGAAAATGTTACAGTAGATAAAGTAATTGATGGCAATGCTTTTATTATGGGAAATACCGTAAGAGTTACAGGAGAAATAGGAGGAGACCTATTTGTACTAGCAAATGAATTAATTGTAGAACCAACAGCTGTTATATATTCTAGTATTTTTGTATGTGCTAATACAGTTGACTTTCAAGGTGCATGTTATGATATTTATGCTTCTTGTACAAACTTTACTATGGGAGAAGAAGCGTTTATTAGTAGAGATTTAAAAATTATGGCAGACACATGTCAGTTAAATGGAATGATTAACAGAAATATATATGGAACAATCAATACTATGCACATGGCAGATACAGCAGTAATCAATGGAGATGTACAATATACTTCTTCAACAGAGCAAACTTTAGTAACAGAAAATATAAAAGGAGAAGTAAAATACATTCCAATAAAAGAAGTAACTACTAGTATAACAGATTATATTATTGATTTAGTATCTAGTGTTTTATTTACTTTAGTTATAGCACTATTTATTATATTTTTAGCACCTAAGTTCTCAGAAAAACTAACAAATATGAAAATGAAAGATATAGGAATAGCCCTAGGTGTAGCAATATTATCCATATTCATAACCTGTATAGCCTTTATTGCTTTACTATGTACGGGATTTACAGCAAATATAGGAATGCTATTATTAGGTATTATGTTGTTATTATTGGTTATCAGTAGCCCAATAGCTTATGCAATAATAGGAAAATGGATAGCTAAGAAAATAAAATGGGAAGGAAAAGGAAAAGAACTAGGAATGATTATATTAGTTAGCATACTAGCATGGTTTTTATACTATATTCCTATCTTCGGCTCATTACTTATGATTGTTATGGTGTTATTAGGTTTAGGAAGTTTAGTAACCCAAATACTACCAAATAAAGAAAAATAAATCAAAAAAGGCAAGTGAGGTAAAGCTTGCTTTTTTTGATTTTTCAATCACCAAAGAAAATAAAAAACAATATAATATCATAAAGGGAGGTAATAGATTATGTTTTGTGCTTTAAAGAAAACAATAGGAGTATGCTGTATAGGAATAGGGTTAGGGGTATTGTTAGTATTATTACTTCCTGCAACGGGTTGGCTATTTTTAATTGGAGCAGCTGTACTATGTATGGGGCTAGCCTGGCTGTTTTGCTAAAACGAAGAGAAAGGATGGGATATAATTATGACAATTGTGGTAAAAAAAGTTCCAAAATGCCTAAGAGGGATAGTAAAACTATTATTTGGAATCAAATAAATACATAAAAGACTGCTTGGAATAAGCAGCCTTTTTGTACTATTTCTTAAGAAATTATTTCATATTACAACTTATTAAAAAATGATGCACCATTTTTTAATAATCTATATATCATCAAAACTGAAAGTTCAGTAAATTATGCTCTTGTCACTTTTCCTGAACGTAAACATTTTGCACATACAGAGATTCTTTTTGGTTGTCCATTAACGATAGCTTTGATTGTTCTTAAATTTGGTTTAAAAGTTCTTGAAGTTCTTCTACTAACGTGTGAACGTGCAATACTAATTTGATTTCCATGAGATAGTGTTTTTTCGCAAATTTCACATTTTGCCATATGATATTACACCTCCTAAAATGCATAAAATTAACATCTATTATCTTACCATAAAATAAAAAAAAATTCAAGTTTTTATTGGAAAAATTAGAAAAATGTGGTATAATATGTATCGATGGTGCATTATTCTAGTCATACGATCTATTATGAGGGTGGGGCTAAAAATCCACTATAGGGCACATCGTTGAAGTTTCTTGTTTATGCGCGAAATGCCAGTTTTGTGTGTATCCAGGAAGTAAGAGGTTAGGGCATTATATAATGGCATATATAACAACCCCTAGTTTCGTCTGAGGCTTATTAAGAAAGTAAAGTAACCTTTTACATATTCTTATAAGTATAACCTATGTGAGTGCCAAGACACAAAATCATAGAGTAGCCTGTCTTGAGTGATAATATTGGGATTAATATATACACATACAGAATTAGGCCAAAGGATGTATGAAATGGATTATGAAATTATTATTGCAAAAAAGACTAATAATAGGTATCAGTATGTCAAGGAAAACTTCTAGAATGTTTATTTGTAAAAATAAGAGAGTCTAGGGATTAAGGTACGGATTTAAGTGGTGATCTAGTTTCTACAAATTCTTGTAGGTATTTTCTTGAAATGGAAACAGCTAAACAGTAATGTTTAGTAGAAAATAGAGAAATTCTACTAGACCTAAACCGTAAAATTTACTTAGACTTTTACCATCCTATTATAAAAATAGGAGAGATTATTAACCAAAAATGAAAAATAAAAAAGATAACGCAGACCTGAAGTGGTTTATTACTATTTCAATTACTACATTTATATTATCTATAACTTTTTCCTTTATATCTACTAATGCTATTACCAATTTGCAACTTATTCCAGCCATACTTATACTGTTATTTACCATTTTAGTAGGTATTGTATTTGATATTATTGGGGTAGCTGTTACTGTTGCCAAGGAAGAAGAATTTCATGCAAAAGCAACCAAAAAGGTAAAAGGAGCCAAAAGTTCTATTTATTTAATTCGTCATTCTGCTCGTGTTGCCAATATTTGTGCAGATGTTATTGGAGATATTTGTGGCGTACTAAGTGGTTCTATTGCTGCATTAGTGACAATGAAAATTACACAAACATTTCATTTAAACTTTGACTTACAATTTATTATTAGTGCAATAGTAGCATCTCTAACAGTAGGAGGAAAGGCTTTAGGAAAAGGAATTGCACAAAAAAACGCAACCAATATTGTACACTGGGTAGGTAGACTTTTTGGAATATTGAAAAAAGAAGAAAAGAAAAAAATAAAAAAGCCAAAAATAAAAGAGAAAAATGCTATGTAAAATAGCGTTTTTTTCTTGTCTTTTTATTTCGGAAAATGATATAATACTTCTAGCAAAAAAGAAAGAAGGAAAAAATGGAGAAAATAAAGGAAATAACAAAGCAAAAAAAATATGAAATCATATGGGTAGCCTTGATGTTAGCCATTACAGGATTTATGTTCTTTTGGATTGGACAAAAAGATGGATTTCATGAAGATGAGATTTTTACCTATGGTTCTTCTAATTATAAATGGGATAGCGTATTTCAAGCAGTGGGAAAATCTGACTATATTAATGCAACTATAGAAAAATATGTGATTACAGATGACTTAGGAAAAACTTGGCAAAATATCGTACACTATGTAACACATCCAGATGAATTTAATGAATTATCTAATGAAGTTCGCAGTGAGGAAAAATTAGTATGGAAAACAAAAGAAGAAGCTAAAGATTATGTTACTATTGGGGAAGGTGATGTATGGAATTATCTATCTGTATATTATCATCAAGCAAGGGACGTACACCCACCGCTATTTTATGCCTTAGTGCATTTAGTATCTAGTATTGCTTATGGAACATTTTCTAAATATATCATTTTTGCTATAAACTTAGTATTTATGTTACTTACCTGTAACTCTATCCGAAAAATATTTCAATTGTGGAATAAAAAATGGTTAGGCCTTTTAGCAGTTGCTCTATATGGTTTTAGCATGGGAGCAGCAACAACCGCCATTTTCTTAAGAATGTATGCTATGCTTACCTTCTTTACAGTAGAATATTTGTATTTTAACATAAAACTATTAAAAAATAACTTTACGATGACTAAAAAAGATAAATGGCAATTATTCTTTATTGTTCTACTGGGATTTTTAACACAATATTATTTCTGCTTATTTGCAATTTTTGTATTTATCATGATGTGCCTATATGGTTTTAGAAAAAAGGCATATAAACAGATGAAAAGTTATATTTTGACACATATCATTACCGCAATAGTAGGAGTAATACTATTTCCGCCATCGATTTATCATATCTTTTTATCTTACCGAGGTGCCGGTGCAGGAGATAGTGGAAAAGGATTAATAGAAGTTATTTGGTTTTATATACAAAGGTTACAAGAAGCTTTTTCTATTCAAAACCTTACTATGTATGGAATTGTGCTATTGGTGACTATAGGCTGTATAGTTCAGTTAGTAAGCAAAATAAAAAATAAGCAAATAAAAAATATACAAAGCTATTTATTAATGGTTATTCCCACTATTCTTTATTTTATCATTGTAGCTAAACTAGCACCAACCAATGTTGGCGAAAAACCAGCCATTCGTTATATTATGAACATATTGCCTATGTTTGCTATGATATTTGTATTAGCAATTGGTAGTTTATTCAAAGAAAGAAGAATTATGTATGTAATGGCATCAGTTATAGTAGTAGCTATCAGTATCAATGGCATAATAGTGAATAAGCCAACTTATTTATATAAAGGATATGATCAATATACACAAATAGCTAAGCAGTACAGCCATTTGCCTTTTGTATATACAGCTGATAATAGTTTTACACCAATTAATAGCATACCAGAATTTATGATTTATGATAAAACACTAATTATAGATATGTCATATAATCAAGATTTAACGTTTCTCAAAGATGACGAAGTATTACAAAATACGAATCAATTTGTGCTAAGCATTAAAAAATGGACGAATGTAGAGGAAGTTCTATTAAAAATTTTAGAAAATACAGGCTTTACAAGTTACGAATTATTGTATAATGAGCCAGATGAAACACAAAGTGTTATTTATTTACTAACTCGATAAAAGAATAAAATTTCTTATAACGCATATACATCAAAATAAGGAGGAAAATGTATGCGTTGTAAGAAATATTTTTTTATCATTTTACTAACCTTTTTTTGCATAAGTAGCATTACCATACCATGTTTAGGAATCAATAATAGTATATATGTGTGGTCATCTCAAGTAACCCAAGATGATACAAAAGAAACTTCGGCTAATACAGTAGAACTTACTTTACAGTGTGAGTCAGCCATATTAATTGAACAAAACACTGGTAAAGTGTTATATGAAAAAAATCCTCATGAGCAATTACGACCTGCATCTGTTACTAAAATTATGTCCATTTTATTAATCATGGAAGCTATAGATAGTGGCAAAATTCAATATACCGATACTGTTCCTTGCAGTGAAAATGCAGCATCTATGGGAGGCTCACAAATTTGGCTAGATACAAGAGAAACCTTAACAGTAGATGAAATGCTAAAAGCCATTTGTGTCAATTCTGCAAATGATTGTACCGTAGCTATGGCAGAGTTTTTAGAAGGTTCTACTCAGCAGTTTGTACAAAAAATGAATGAAAAGGCACAAAGTTTAGGAATGAAAGATACAGTATTTAAAAATTGTCATGGATTAGATGAAGATGGGCATGTTACTTCTAGTTATGATATTTCTCTTATGTCGAGAGAATTATTGATGAAACACCCAGATATTACAAAATACACAACCATCTGGACAGATACCTTAAGAGAGGGAAAATCTAGTTTAACAAACACAAACAAATTAATACGTAACTATAAAGGAGCAACAGGACTAAAAACTGGTTCAACTTCTCTTGCTTTATACAATTTATCTGCTAGTGCAACAAGAGATAATTTATCATTAATAGCAGTAATAATGAAAGCACCTACTACAAAAGACAGATTTAATGATGCAGAAACTTTATTAAATTATGGATTTGGTCAATATAGTTATGTACAATTTGCCAAAAAACAAGAAGAAGTGAGTATATTACCAGTAAAAAAGGGAACAAAAGGTAGTGTATCGGTTGTTTATGAACAAGATGCCTCTTTGTTAGTACAAAAAGGGCAGGAAAAAAACATTGAGCAAGAAATAAGTTTGCCAGAAGAAATACAGGCACCAATAGAAGCAGGGCAAACTGTTGGAGAAGTAATCTATAAGCAAGGAGGAAAGGAAATAGCAAGAGCTAATATAATAGCAGATGAAACTATAAAAAAGCTTACTTTTATGAATATGCTAGAAAAAGTATATTTTACGTGGTTTAGGGTGTTAAGATAACCAAGAAAATAAAGGTTATTTCAGAAAAAACTGAAATAGCTTTTTTAATTTTATTAAGTTGTTGATGAAATATAACTGTAATGAAAATGTAACCAAAATGTA
>CALXJP010000011.1 GCA_944388655.1 uncultured Clostridia bacterium
CTAAGCATAGATAATAGTTATATAATAGAGTATCAAAATCCTCTATTGAAAAGAAGAATAAAAGAATATAATATTATTATAGGGAGGGTAGCAGAAAAATGAAAATAGGGAAAAAAGTAATTTCTATTATGTTAATATGCATTTTATTGCCGGGTATAATACCTATGCAAGCCATTGCTATGGAAATGAATACTCTTACTTCTGCTACAATAAATAATGGTGCTATAACAACATTAGACTTAACCAATTTTGTGGCGGGAGAAGCACCAGCACATACTCATATATGGGAAACACAATATGATGAACTATATCACTGGGAAATATGTAAAATATGTTTTACAACTCGTAATAAAACTACACATAAACTAGAAGGCAATGGGGGAAGTAAAATATTATGTGAAAATGGTTACTATAATGATGCTTATAGAGAAGTATGTGCTTGTGGGTATCAATCAAAACCACAAGTGGTATTACATGGAAGATATGAAAATTGGGCAACAAGTCGTAGACTTAATTATGGAAATATGAATGGAGTAAAATTAGAAGATATTAAACAAATTACGTATACAGAGTTTCAATCTATTTCCTATCCGGCAACTCCAGGAGGACAACAATATACATGGACAGATCATGACGGAGATGGATATGGTTGGGTATTTATGGGAGGTCCTATCTTAAAAGACGGTTATGGAACAAAGGGAACGATTGAAACTATCCTTGGTACAGAAGGAGATTGTGGAAGAAAACAACCATTTGATGAAGCTTTTATTGTAGCTAAATATATTGCTTCAGATACAACACCAACTTTAGCTGAATTTATTAACTTTTTACCAGCTAAAAATACAATACCTACAGATCATTTATTATATGGGTACAAAGAAAAATACCAAAAAATTACTACGCAACAATGGAATCGATTAGTAGCCGAATTTAAAGGATATTACACACATACTTCTACATACGGTTGGACTTCTATGAATATTCAACATGCTAATCATAAAAATTCGGGTACATGGATTTATTCTAATGGTGCTTGCTATGACTCTAGTAATCATCATGCGGTTAACTTTAAAGATGGAATCAAAACAGATTGTGATCTATGTGGAGCAAAATATTTGGGAAATGAAGATTATGTAGCTGATACATGGTATAGATGTGAGGCTGCACTACATCTAACAAATGGACAAACTGTTACTTGTAGTGGACATACTGTGATAGGAAAAGGAGGTATTACTCTAGGAACAGTCTATGACACTTTTACTAAACAAAATGGAACTGTTACAAGAACAAGGGTAACAGCAACACCAAAGTCAGGTTATACAGCTAGAATTAATGCAAATACAGTTACAGTTCCAAAGGCAGATACTGCTATAGTAAGAGACTATGGTTATTATGGAACAGTAACATTTTCTAACAATAAATCTGGTTCTGCTTCAATACAAAGAACAATTAGTTGCGGTATATATTATCCATTGACAGATGATACAGCTCCTACTGCATATAATACTGGAAATACAAATTATTGGAAAGTTAATGGAAATGGTACATCTCAAAGCTCTTCTACACAAGCAAGTGCAATAGTGACATTTAAAGATCCTCAACAATATAGTTATAACCAAGTGCAAGTAAGAGTATATGACTCAGATAAAACAACCATTATTCCTCAAGGAAATGGAGTAACCAATGTACCATTAACAAAAGTATCGGGAACTTCCGGGAATAATACTCTATGGCAAGGAGAAATTAATATTAGTATAGAAGTAAATGGAACCAAAAACATTTATATACAAGCAATAGATTCTGCCGGAAATCAATCAACGTTAGTACCAATACAAATAGCATATCTAGATAGTAAAGCACCAGATACGCAAGTAAATGCCAATGTAGATAATAACACATGGGCAAAAAGTAAACTAGTAGAAGTTGTAGCTACAGATTTGTCCAATAGTGTTTTTATAGGTATTTCTAAAAATGATATGATGCAAATAGAAAAAACAGAAAATGGATTTATAAGAACATATCAGGTAACAGGAGATGTATATGATGGCAAAAACGTAACATTTTATGCATCAGATATACTAGGAAATTTACAAAGTAAACAGATTACAATTAATAAACTAGATAATACATCACCAACTATCACAAAAGTAGAAAAACAATTAGCAACAGATAAAAAAAGTGCAACAATTACGGTAATAGCAAATGATATTAATACTACAATAGGAAAATCAGGTTCAGGAGTAGTAGCATATGCAATGACAACAACAAATACTGCACCAACAGAATTTCAAACGTCAAATGTATTTACAGTTAACAAAAATGGAACTTATTATTTTTGGGCAAAAGATTTAGTGGGGAATATATCACAAGTCAGTACAATAAATCAATTACAAATTAATGACATAGAAGTAGAAATTAAAGGAAATATTATATGGGATGATAGGAATAATCAATATTCTTCTAGAAAAGCAACTATTTTAAAATTATATAGACAATTAGAAAATGAAGAAGAAATCTTATTAGGTACACAAAATATAAAAGAAGGACAAACAAATTATTCTTTTAAAGCAATAGGAACGGATGAAACAGGAAAAGCGTATAAATTTCGTGTAGAACAAGCTAATATAGATGGTTATGCAACAAGTTATCAAGATACAAGTACCACAGAAGAACTTGATAAAACCATACATATTACCAATCAACTTATATTACCAACTTATACAAGTAGCATAACTTATGAGCCAATACAATCATATGAAGGAAAATATCTAAAAAATGCAAAAGTACAAATAACAGCACAAATACATGCACAAGAATCTGAGGCAGGCTTATATGATGCGAAAACAAAATTAATTATAGATTCTGACATAACTATTGACAAAGATAGTATTAATATTATTTATCAGGAAAGTAAAACACAAAAAGAAATGGAAATAACAGATTATACAATCAATCAAAACATAATTGAGTGGAATTTTGAGAATATAAGTGAAGATGGCATTGAGGCAAATGATAAAATTATTGTTACTTTACAAGGAAAATTCAATGAAATAAAACAGTATGAAAATACGATAGTTCTTCAAGGTAAATTAACAGATATTAGAAAAACAAATACATCTATTAACTTAGGAGAAATAGTAAAAACAACAAACAATGTTTTAGTAGAATACCAACAACCACAAGCTAAAATTAGCATACATAAAACAGATAGTATTACAGAACAAAACTTGGAGGATGCAATATTTCAATTATATGAATGGAATGGTAGTACATATGTAGAAAAAGAAGAAATAACTGATCAAAATCAAGATGGAATTTATGAATCCAATAATTATGAATGGAATGCTATCACAGAAGGAAAATATAAAATTGAAGAAAAACAAGCTCCTGCACATCATCAAAACCAAAAGTGGACAATGTATTTTCAAATCAATGAATTACAGAAAGAAAATTATATGATTACACCAGATTATGATGATGAAAGATATGCTATTACCTATGAGGAGGGAGAACCCGATGATTTTGACAATATTAATGGAATAGTAGAAAATGAACCATATAAATTACAAGCAAAAATACAAAATATAGATAAGGAAACAAAACAGGTTATTCAAGCAGATTCAACTTTTGTTATTTATGAATGGAATAAAGTAACACAAAATTATGAAATTTATCAAAGTAAAGTAACACAAAATCAAGTAAAAATGCAAAGAATAGAGGAAGAATACGAAAGTACAGAATGGCTTTATTATACAGAACAAAATGAGGGTAAATTTAGAATAATACAAGAAACTGCTCCAATAGGATATTATGCAAACTATACAGAAGATGGGGAAAAACAACCATATGATTTTAATTTAGTAGAAATTATACAAGCACAAAATTATCAAGGACAATTTGTGGAAAATGGAGATACTATTTATGTAGGAAATACATCAGAAGGAAAATTGGCTAATGAAAGTACAAAAGGTGTTCTATATCTTCATATAGCAGATAAAGAAAACTTACAATTAGGACAAGCAGATGCAACAGTAGTTGGGGGAGAATATGGAATATATGCTTTACAAAATATTTACCATCCAGATGGAATAACCACTAACTATCCAGAAACACCAGGGCTACTATATAAAGCAGGAGACCTAGTATCTTCTAAAACAGTAAATAGTAAAGGTGAAATTACATTCTATATGCTACCTACAGGCACGTACTATATACAAATGAGAAAGGCACCTACAGGCTATCTTTTAGACGAAAATACTTATCCAATAGATTTAACTTATCAAGGAGAAAGTGTGCCAATAGTAGAAACAATACAAAATATTACAAATACTGTGAAAAAACAAGCATTTCAGATGTATAAATTAAAAGAAACCGGAGAGACACTAAAAGATGCTGGATTTTCTATTTATTTAGTTAGTGACCTAAGCATTGTAAAAGAAGGAAAAATTGAAAGAGTAACACAAACAAATTATCAATTACATGATGAAGAAGCTAAACAAAGTGATTTCTTAAAAAACAAAGCAAATGTAGATAGAACTTATGCATTATCGGATTTAATAAATTACTACTATAAAATTCGTTATGAAGAGGGACAAGAAACTATTTTACCAGGAAATGAAATAGTATATCATCCTTATAGTTTAGAAGAAGAACATTTAGTTAAAAATTATGAACAAACTACAAATGGAACAGATATTACAGAAATTACAACAACAGAAAATGGATATTTACAAAGCCCAAAATTAGCCTATGGAGAATATATCATCCTAGAAACAAGTGTACCTAGAGAACAAAAAGTAGCAACTCCATTTTTAGTTAAAATAGAAGAAAATTCTGATGAATTACAAAATCTATGCTTTATTATAGATAAAGATTTTCAAACTAAGGTAAAAATTTATACAAAAGATGAAAAAACAGGAAATACTATATTAGGAAAACATATAGAATATGTTATTAGAAATACAGAAACCGGTAACTTAATGACAGTGAAAGGTCTTGACCAGAACCAGAATATAGTGGAATATGGAACAGAAAAAAATCCATTTAGAGCACTAAATACAGGATATTTCTTAACACCAATGGAATTACCTATAGGCAAATATGTATTAGAACAACAAAGGGCAGGAGAAGGATATGTAAAACAAGGCTACGAAGGTTTTAGTCAAAATGGAGAAATACAATGGACAAGAAAACAAAAACTTTACTTTGAAGTAAAAAGTAATACGGCCTATTATACAGAAAAAGAAGGAGAAGCATATGTCATTGTGCAACATAGTATCAATAGTCCAGTTGTAGGTGACATTCGCATAGAAGCAACAGGAGAATTCTTAAATAATGCATATTATGATACGAAACAAAGCAAATATGTAATGGAATACCAAAGTAGAAAAGTAGAAAATGCAACATATGAAGTAATTGCTAAAGAAAATATATACACACAAGATAATCATCAGATAATATTGTACGAACAAGGTGAGGTTGTGGGAAATATTACTACCAATAGTGAAGGAGTAGGCATAATAGAAAATTTACCTATAGGAAAATATGTATTAAAAGAAGTTACTAGTCCAACTGGCTTTGACTTAGAAAAAGAACTTATAGAAATAAACTTATCTTATGAAAATGATGAAATACCAGTAGTCTTCGAAAACAGAAACCGAACAGAATCTAGACAAACCATTGAAATAGTAGTGTATAGTCGTGATGAAGAAAGTGGTAAAAACCGTGTAGGCGGAGAATATGGATTATATACTAATGAAGATATTATCTATTATAATGAACGAGGAGAAGAAAAAATCATTCCTAAAGATACATTATTGATCAAAACTACTAGTGATGAAAATGGAGAAATTCATATTACAAGTCAAGATATAGATTTACCAAGAGCAAGTTATTATCTTAAAGAAGAAAAAGCACCAACGGCATATGTTCTACAAAAAGAAAAAATTATATTAGATGCTAATATTAACACGAAAGATAGTATCCTTCTTTTATGGGGTGAAATAAAAGGAATGCACACACTGTTGAAAGTACAAGAAAAAGATGGAGCAAAATCGGTTCAGGGTTCTACCTTGCAAATTATAGAAGAAGATACTAGAAAAGTAGTAGAAGAATGGAAAACAACAAAAGAACCTATCAGTTTTCGTAACTTAGAAACACAAAAAGAATATATTATACAAGAAATTAAGCCCGCAGCAGGATATGTTACAGCAAATGCCCATAGTTTTATATTAACAGAAGAAGGAACATTAATATTAGATGGGAAAGAGCAAAAAAGTCAGATGATTACAATGGATACACAAAAAACAAAAATACAAATTAACTGGGTGGATGAAGAAACAAAAGAGCCTGTAGAAGGAGCAAAACTATCAGTATATAGTAAAGATAGCGGAAGAAAAATAGTAGAATGGGAAACACATAGCAATGGACAACAAATTATAGGATTGCCAATTGGTTCATATCGCTTAGAACAAACATATACTCCAACAGAGAATGGATATGTTACAACCTCAGGAGAGGAATTGGAAGTACAAGATACTGAAAAAGAGCAAATCATTACAAAAGAACAAAAAATAACAAGAATGCAGATAGAAGTACTAGATAAACAAACACAAGAAAAAATAAAAGGAGTAGAAATTTGTATTAAAAAAGATGATACAGTAGTAGCAACAACTAAAGAAAAAGACAATATAAAAACAATTATAGAAACGGAAAATGGATATGAATTAACACGTTTACCAATAGGAACTTACATATTAGAACAAAAAACAATAGGAGGATACCAGCCAGTATCATCTGTAGAATGGATAGTAAAAGATACAATTCAACCACAACAATTGAAAATAGAAAATATAAGACTAAAATTTGATATGATGGTAGAAAAAACATTGAATAGTGTAACTATCAATGGAGAAAAAAGAAGTACAAAAGAATATACAACACCAAAAATAGAAGTAAAAAGCAATCAAGTAGCAAAAGGAACTATTATATTAGAGTATAATATAACCATTACGAATAAAGGCGAAATCCCAGGTACTATTGGGAAAATAGTAGATTATATACCAAAAGGATTACAATATATAGAAAATAATCAAGGTTGGATAATAGACAATAACAAAGCAATTCATACTTCTTATTTCAATACAACATTGCAACCAGGAGAAAGTAAAACAGTAACTATTTATTTAAAATGGAATAACCAGACTTTTGGAGAAATCGAAAATACAGCTAATATAGAAGAAAGTAAAAACGAATTCAACTATGAAGATGCCAATACTGAAAATGAAACCAGCATAGCTATAGTCATGATAGGAACTAAAACAGGTGGAAATAAAATACTTTCTTATCAAATAATGCTTATATTAGTAATGATATTCAGTAGTATGATGATGTTTCTTATGATGTATCAAAAGCAAAGAAATTCTGAAAGGTAAATAGTATTATAAAAAATAAAGGAAAGATAAAACATGGATATCAATTTTTATATAGAATATATGAAACAAAACCATAAAGGCCAAAAAAGAAAACAAGGTACACCATATGATAATCACCCTTTACAAGTAAGCTATCTATTAAAGGATAAAGGTTTCCCAGTAGAATACCAAATAGTAGGTTTATTTCATGACTTACTAGAAGATACATCTGCAACTTATGAAGAAATAGAAAAAATAACCAATACCAAAATTGCAGAAGCAGTAAAATTGCTTACAAAAGAAAAAGGGTATAACATGAAAGACTATATACAAAGAATAAAAAATAATGACATAGCAAGAATGGTAAAATTAGCAGATAGAATTCATAATTTATCAGAAGCACAATTTGGTTCGACTGCATTTCAAAAAAAATATATAAAAGAAACAGAAGAATGGTTTTTAGATTTAGCAAAAGATACCATTTTTGAAAAAGACTTACAACAAACTTTAGAAGATGTTAAAACCCATCTTAAGCAAAATAAAAAGCTGGCAAATCCTTATTTTCCTAAGAAAAATGCCAATAATCATTGATTTTGTAACAAAAATGTAATATAATTGTAATGTAGGGGAAAATAATAATAATAAAAAGTAGAAAACCAGTACCCGTAAATATAAAAAAATACAGAATTGTAATAGTAAACAACTTGGAAAAAAATACTATTGACGAACTAAAAAATAATTACTACAATGTATTATAGAGGAATTATGCAAAAAATGAAATAAAAAGGTGGTAAATATGAAGATTCAAAAATTAAAAAGAACATTCATAACAGGAGTAACAATTTTAGCAACATGTTTATTAGGATTTACTAGTAGTGTATCTGCTAAAACTGTTTCTACAGGTCAAGAGTTAGAACTAGGCTTGGAACAATATAGAAATAGTGGATTTTCCTATAAAACAGGAGATAAAATTATGTGGAAAATTGCTTCATATGAAGGGCAAATTCCAGATAAAACAAGAAACTTCTACTGTATTAAAGCTGGACCAGGATTTGGTTCAACAGATATGGGAGCAGGAAGTTTTACTCCAACACATCAAACATATACAGAATATTTTGATTTAAAATCACCAGATTCCATAGAAGAACCATACAAAAGCGTATTACCTACAGGAGAAGAATATAATTCTTTAGTATGGTTATTAGATAATATTTATTTAGCACCACAAATAAAACAAGGTGAGCAAATGACAGAAGAACAAAAACAAGAAAGACAAGCCTTTTTGGATGCTGCTGGAATTGGAAGTAGTGAAATTACAGATGATGAAATAGATGTAGTACAGCAACTTGCTATTTGGTATTTTACCAATGATGATGAATATAAACTAACCAATAAAACTTTTACACTATCTATTAAGCAAGTAGCAGACTCAGACTATGATACGTTAGGAAATAAATATGGTTTTGATGGACAACAAAGAAATACAGATGCTATTCAATTATTCAATTATTTAATTAATAAAGCAGAAGAAAATAAAAGTACATTACCTACAGCAGATGTAAATCCAATTACATTTACAACAGCAGGAGCTAAAACAGAGTTAGTAGGGGATAAGTATATTATAGGGCCATATAAAATTGATAAAACAACTAATAAAGAATTTACCTTAGCATTATTATTAAAAGAAACAGCTGATGCAGGAAGCAAAGAAATTACATATCAATTATTAGATAGTCAAAAACAAGTAACAAGTCAATCTTTAGAAGAACTAGTAGGAACAGAATTTTATTTACAAGTTCCAGCAACAGAAAATATAGAAAATGCACAAGTACAATTAAAAACAAAAGTAAGACAAAAAAATATCACTTTCTGGTCTGTAAAAGGAGCTAATCCACAAATCAATCAGCCAGTAGTAGAAGTAACAGATGATGACCAAGAATATGTCGATAATGTAAATGTTCCTAAAAATTATGTATTTGACTTAGCTCTAAGAAAATTTATTACAAAAATTAATGATGTAGAAGTAGAAGTAAGTAGAGAGCCACAAATCTCTACAGATACAATACAAAATTTACAAAACGGAAGCGTTACAACTGTAACCAAAACTCATACAAAAGAGCCACTACTTGTCAATAAAGGAGACACAGTACTATATACTATACGTATATATAACGAAGGAGAACTAGATGGTTATGCAAAAGAAGTAACCGACTATTTACCAGCAGGATTAATATTAAAAGAAAATAGTGATATTAATGATGCTAATGGATGGGAAAACCCATCAGGAGATGGCAAAACAATAGTAACTACTAAACTTGCTAATCAATTAATAGGCAAATTTAATGGTACAGAAGTAAAATATGTAGATTTACAAGTAGAATGTGAAGTGGTAGGAACTAGCACAGCTACAGATCAACACTTTAAAAACGTAGCAGAAATTACAAAACATAGTGATGCAGAAGGAAATGAAAACATAGTAGATAGAGACTCAACACCAGAGAATCTAACGGAAGAACAAAAAAATAATTATAACCCAGGAACTTCAGAACAAGGTTGGGGTTATGAAGATGATGACGACTATGAAGAATTAATATTACCAGGTAAAAACTTTGACTTAGCCTTAAGAAAATTCATTACAAATATTAATGGAAAAGAATTAGTAGATGAAGACGGAAACTACATAAGAGAGCCAGTAATAGATGTAACACCATTAAAAGACGGAAGTGGAACAACAGCAATTTATAAACATAGAAAAGATCCAGTAGGAGTAGCTGTAGGAGATATAGTGATTTATACCATTCGTGTATATAATGAAGGTGAGTTAGATGGTTATGCAAGCTCTATTACAGACTACTTACCACCACAATTAGAATTTGTAACAGATGATGAAGAAAACTTTAATGCAACACAAGGCTGGATATTAGATCAATCTTTAAGAAAAGTAACAACTACAATATTAAGTAGAACACAGATAGATCCAGAAGAAAACTTAATTAAAGCATTTGACCCAGATACTATGAGTGAACCAGATTATAAAGATGTAAAAATCAAATGTAGAGTAAAAAGTGTTAGTGATTTAGATGAAGTAATCACAAACATAGCAGAAATTACAGACTTTACAGATGAAGAAGGAAATCCTATAGTAGATAGAGATTCACAAGAAGATAATATTATATTACCAACTGACGAAAATTTACCAGACTATAAAGGAAATACTTCTAATAAATCAGTACTAGATGATGAAGATTATTTCTATAAAGGCCAACAAGATGATGATGACTTTGAAAAATTAATTTTACAAGAATTTGACTTAGCCCTAAGAAAATTTATTACAGGAGTAAATGATGAAGAAGTAACTAATAGAGTTCCTGTATTTACTAATGTAAAAGATGAAAATGGTAATTACATATATGAACATACAAAAGAACCAATTCTTGTAGAAACAACAGATGTAGTAGAATATACCATTAGAATTTATAACGAAGGAGATATAGCAGGATACGCTAAAGAAGTAAAAGATGATATTCCAGATGGATTAGAATTTTTACCAGACCATGCAACAAACCAAGAATACAGATGGGTAATGCTAGACGAAAATGGAAACGAAACACAAAATGTAGGACAAGCAAAATATATAGTAACAGATTACTTATCAAGAGACCAAGCATTACAAACAGGAAGAGATAACCTATTAGATGCTTTTGATCCAGACACTATGCAATCACCTGACTATAGAGATGTAAAAGTGGCATTTAAAGTAATTGCTCCAAATGAATATAGTGGTATTATAACGAACATAGCAGAAATTGCAGAAGATGAAGACGAAAATGGAGAAGAAGTTGACGATAAAGACTCAACACCAGACAATGGTGATGAAACAGAAGATGATATAGATAAAGAACATGTAAAACTACAATACTTTGATTTAGCCTTAAGAAAATTCATTACAGCAGTAGATGAAACAGAAGTTACTGACCGTTATCCAGTATTTTCAATAGATGAAAATGGAAACTATATCTATACCCATACAAAAGAACCTGTAGAAGTAGAAAATGGCAATATTGTTACTTATACATTAAGAATTTATAACGAAGGAACGCAAGCAGGCTATGCTAAAGAAGTAAAAGATGACATTCCAGATGGATTAGAGTTCTTACCAGACCATGAATTAAATCAAGAATATAGATGGGTTATGTTAGATGAAAATGGAGAAGTAACAGAAGATGTAAGTAAGGCAGTAGATATTCAAACAGACTATCTATCTAAAGAACAAGGAGAACTTGCCCAAAGAGATAATTTACTACAAGCATTTGATCCGGAAACAATGGAAGAACCAGATTATAGAGACTTAAAAATAGCATTTAAAGTAACAGAGCCAAATACATCAGATAGAATTATCATCAACTATGCACAAATTTCAGATGATGAGGATGAAGAGGGAAATGATGTAGTAGATAAAGATTCAACACCAGATAGCTGGATAGAAGGAGAAGATGATCAAGATATTGAAAAAATCAAAGTAAAATATTTTGACTTAGCTTTAAGAAAATGGGTAACACAGGCTATTGTTATTGAAAATGGAAAAGAAACCATTACAGAAACAGGACATAAACCAGAAGATGACCCAGAAGCTCCTGTAAAAGTTGAAATTGTAGCAAGTAAAATCAATAAAGTAGTAGTGAAATTCAGATACAGCATCAGAGTAACTAACGAAGGAGAAATTGCTGGATATGTAAAAGAAATAAAAGACTATATCCCAGAAGGATTAAAATTTGTACAAGCAGATAATCCAAATTGGAAGCAAGAATCAGAAAATATTATTGTAACAGACCAATTAAAAGATACATTATTACAACCAGGAGAGAGTGCAGATGTAGAAGTATTATTAACATGGATTAATGATAAAAATAATATGGGATTAAAAGTAAACGTTGCAGAAATTAGTGAAGATGACAACGAAAGCGATACTCCAGATATTGACTCAACTCCAGATAACAAAAAGGATGGAGAAGATGATATAGATGATGCACCAGTAGTATTAAGTACAAAAACAGGTGGACAAACACCAACTGTTATTGTAGGACTAACTTTAGGAGCTTTAGTGTTAGTAGTAGGAGGAGTTGTACTGATTAAGAAATTCATTATATAAAAAACATCTTAATAAAAAAATAAAAATGTAGAATTAGCAATAATTCTACATTTTTCATGGTCAAGTGAATTTGTAAATTTTAACAGTTATAAATATTTACATTAAAAGATGATTATGATATAATTTCAATGATTAATGAAAAACAGATGAATAGGGTGAGAATATGAATCAAATTTTAATGGTAGAAAAAGCAAAGAGAGAAAAAGGAGCACCATTAGATGTAGAAACTGTTGTGAGAATATTTGCCATTGCTATAATGGTTTTTGGAATATTCATGATGGCAAGTGGAGTAATTGCATTAACAACAAATCAAGAAGAAGAAGAACAAAATAGTAATCCGGTAGTTACTATGGAACAACAAGCTAATAAAATAATTGTTAATATCAAACATGATAAAGCCATAGATAAAATATATTATAACTGGAATAGTGATGTAGAACAAGTACTACAAGGAAAAGGTAGAAATATCATAGAAGAAGAAATTCCTGTTATGATAGGAACCAATGTATTACATCTTAGAATTATAGACATATTTGGAAAAGAAACACAATATAGTAAAACATATACAATAGAAGAACAAGATATTATTAGTCCAGAAATAGAATTTACAGCAGAAGCACCAAAAATAAAAATTACAGTAAGAGATGAAACAGAACTCGCCTACATGACATATCGTTGGAATGACGAAGACGAAACAAAGGTAGAAGCTAATGAAAATTCTTTAAAAATTATAGAAGAAAGAATTGATACATTAGGAGGAATCAACACACTAAAAGTAGTTGCAGTAGATAAAGCAGGTAACAAAACAGAAAAAGAACAAAAATTCCAAGGAGGACAAAATCCAAAAATCAGTTTAGAAAAACAAGAAAATAATCTTATGATAACTGTAAAAGCAGATAATGAAATCCAAAAAATAGAATATACATTAAATGGAACATTATATTCAACTGATCCTCAAAATACAGGAGTTACATTAAATACAAAAGAAGTATCATTCCCACAACCATTAGCACAAGGAGAAAATAAAATAAGCATAACCGTAACAGATATATATGGGTTAACAGCTACACAGGAAGCAACCATTACGGTATAGTTTCCAATTTAAAGTAAGCAGGAGAGAAGATGATTACTATTATACAATACTTAGCATATATTATTATCTATTCCTTTTGCGGATGGGTAATTGAATCCGTATCAAAATCCATAGAAGAAAAACAACTAGTAAATAGTGGTTTCTTAAATGGACCCATATGTCCAATATATGGATTAGGAGCAATGATAATGCTCTTTACTTTGCAAGGCTTACAAAATAATATCTTCTTATTATTCCTAGCAGCATTTGTCATATTAACAATTTGGGAATATGTAGTAGGCATTATACTAGAAAAAATATTTAAAACCAAATACTGGGATTATTCTCATTTAAAATTTAACTTTCAAGGAAGAATATGCTTAAAAAATTCTATATATTGGGGAATATTAGGCGTTATCTTTATCAAATGGATTCATCCATTTGTTTCAGATATTGTTAATTTAATCCCAGCAGTTAATTTAACATATGTAACAACCATTATCTATAGTATACTTGCTGTAGATATGGCATTTAGTATTATTACCTTTACTAACATAGAAACAACAATGCAAAAAATTAATGAATTAGGGGAAAATATAAAATTAAAACTAGAAGAGCTAAAAGAAGCAAAAACTATGCAACCAGAAAGTACTAACCACGAAAATGTAGAAAAACTAGTTCATGAACTAAAAAGAAAACAATTGCGTATGAAAATTAGATTTTATAGACAAATTAAAAGAATCAAAATGGCTTTCCCAACTATGAAATCAGAAAGTATGACAAAAGTATTGAATCAAAAAGTAGATTTTGAAACACTAAAAAAAATAATGAAAAAAGATAAATAGGAGAAAATATGAAACAAAACATATATATTATTAGTAATAATCAAGATGTTTATCACCTTTTAAAGGAAATATTTAAAAAAGATAAAGAATATAATTTTACTTGTTTTGCAGAAGAAAAGGTAAATGAAGTATTAGCCAATATACCATCCCTCATTATTATAGATGAAGATAGTATAGAAAATGGTAGAATTATTTGTCAAACTATTAGGCAAAATGAGGATAATAGTATTACGCCTATTATAGTAGTGTCTTCTAATAAAGAACATGAACATAAATTAGATATATTAAAACTAAAAGTATCGCACTATATAAAAAAGCCAATTGATGCACAGTATATATATTATACTATCAAAAACATTATTTACTTATTATATATCAATCGTAGAGTTAGCCCATTAACAGGGTTACCAGGAAATGTACAAATACAAGCAGAAATGAAAAAAAGATTTTTAAAAAAAGAAACTTTTGCCATGATGTACTTAGACTTAGATAATTTTAAAGCATACAATGATGTATATGGATTCTTAAAGGGAGACGAAATTATCAAATTTACTGCTAAAACTATTATCAAAAATATTCATGAATATGGTTTAGAAGATAGTTTTGTTGGCCATATTGGAGGAGATGATTTCATAGCCATTGTACCAGAAACCAATTACGATATATTATGCCAAAATATTATTGCAGATTTTGATAAAAATGTACAACAGTTCTTTACAGATATGGATAAAGAAAAAGGTTATATAGAAGTGGCTAATAGAAAGGGCATTATTGAAGAATTTCCTTTAACTTCTATTTCTATAGGAGTAGTAGAAGTTAAAAAAGGAAAATTCCATAACACATTAGAAATTGGAGAGGTAGGAGCAAGTGTAAAACATTTGGCAAAAACAATACAAGGTAGTACCTATGTAATAGATAGGAGACAAAATGAATAAAAACTATATTCCACATAAAGGAATATAGTTTTTGTTTTACTCAGTAGCTATTGCAGGAAGAGATAGAGGAGTAATGGTTGTACTATCTGTATAAGTAATCTTGCCAACTGAACCTTCTTCACATTGAATAGGAAGATATGTTTCTGCTTGAATATACATTTTACAATCACCATTTTGTAGAACATAACATCTTACATCATTTACCATTTCTTCATGAATAGAAGTAAACCATGGAGAAAAATAAATAAAGAATATACCTAAATTTGTCATTTTTTTATCTATTTCTTCTGTAGAAACAGATACCATTTGTGTGTCATTGTTTAATACATAAATGGTGTCATCGCTAGTTTTATAAACTGTTCTACTAGCCTCTCCATGAGTATACACTACTTTGGTAATACCATTACTTTTGGTAAATTCCATTTGAGAAGTTTCTCCATCAGAATCGCTAGTATAAACAAACCCATAAGTTTCTTGTGATTCAAAATTTTGTACGGCATCAGAATAAGACTGAATAATTTTAGCATTTTGACTAGCAAAATAATTCCATATACATAATATAATAATAGTAATTACAGCGATGCAAGATATAACTATCATAACAATTGTAGATTTTTTCATAAAAATTTCATTCTCCTTTCTTCTTACGTAATCATAATACAACTTTTATAAAAATACAAGAAAAATAGAAAACATTATTGCAATTTAATGTGTACTTCTTGCAATTGTTCTTTGCTAACTTCTCCGGGAGCACCCATTAATAAATCTTCTGCCTTACTATTCATAGGAAAGGCAATAACATCACGAATATTTTCGCTGTCTGTTAAAAGCATTAGCATTCTATCAATTCCAGGAGCAATACCAGCATGAGGTGGTGCACCAAATTGAAAAGCGTGGAATAAAGCATGAAATTTGGTTTCAATATCTTTCTTGGTATAACCTGCAATTGCAAAAGCTTTCATCATAATATCAGGTTCATGATTTCTAACTGCACCAGAAGAAAGTTCAATTCCATTGCATACAATATCATATTGATAAGCAAGAATATCTAAAGGATTCTTGGTATTTAAAGCTTCTAAACCACCTTGTGGCATAGAAAAAGGATTATGACAAAAAGTAATTTGATGATGTTCATCTAATTCATACATAGGAAAATCTACTATCCAGCAAAACTGGAAAGAATCGGTATCAATTAAATTTAACTTTCTTCCTAATTCTGTTCTAATTTGGCCAGCAAGTTCTGATGCTCTTTTTTCTGTATCTGCTATGAAAAAGATAGTGTCATCTTGGTGTAAATTAGCTAAAGTCAATAACTCCTTTTTTAGCTCATCAGGAATAAACTTATCAATGGGACCTTTAAAAGATAAATCCTCTTGTACTTCTAAATATCCAAGGCCAGGCATACCAATAGACATGGCAAAGTCAAGCATCTTTTCATGAAAACCTTTAGACATATGTCCAGAAACTTTAATAGCACGTACAGTTTGATGAATAAAAGGCTTAAAAGTACACTTCTGGAAGAAAGCGGTTAAATCTATTATATATAAAGGATTTCTTAAATCTGGTTTATCTGTTCCATATTGTAATATAGCTTCTTGATAAGAAATT
>CALXJP010000012.1 GCA_944388655.1 uncultured Clostridia bacterium
TGGTATGAACTTTTAAATACAATTCATCATTTTGACAATATAAAATAATTGCGTTATAATCATAACAGTAACTAATTAATCATAGTTTTTCAAAAAGAGGAGGATAGATGATGAATCATGAGAAAAATCGGAAATGGGAAGAAATTAATCTAAAAGCTGCAAAGCTATTAGAATTTTCTGATGTAGTAAAACCCTATTTAGAAAAAACATTAGCGAACAAAAAAAGAGAACGATACATGTTGTATGATGATGAAAGAATATATAATTTTTTTAGTCTCTATTATGAAGTTTACCAAGATATGATATGGGTAAAAGAATTACAAGGAGAAAAAAAATTTATATACTTTCCGGGTGAACACAACTGTAGAGTGATGGCTATGTTACTTATGATTAGCAACTCAGTATCCAAATATTATACTAGATTACCTTTATATCTCAGAGCAGATCAGGTCTTGAAAAATCCAGAAAGATATGAAAAAGATTTACAAGAACTGTTAAACCAAAAGGAGATAGAAGAAGAGTTAAAAGATTGGGCAAAGAGGGATTTCCTTAAATATTCAGAAATTGAATATATGCTCAAAATTATTTTATGAAAAACACAAGCTGCCTTAAATAAGGCAGCTAATTTAGTGAACAAGATTATTGTTTTTTTATTTTAGGTTTTGCCATTATAGAGGCTAAGTAACCAAAGAAAATAGCAGCAGCAATTCCACCAGCAGCAACTTTAACTCCTCCTACAAAAGCACCTAATAGACCACTATTTTGCACTTCTGTAATAGCACCTTTAGCAAGGTTAGCACCAAATCCTGTTAAAGGAACTGTAGCACCACAGCCAGCAAAATCAATCACATATTGGTATAAACCTAATCCACCTAGAATAACACCAAGAGTAACAAATAATACTAAAATTCTAGCAGAAGTAAGTTTGGTTTTATCAATTAATATTTGACCTATTACACAAATAAGACCACCTACAATAAAACAACGTAACATCAAAGACCAATCAATAGTTTGAAAAAATTCCATGTTTTTTCCTCCTTTATATTTTACAATTTTCAATACTAATGGCGTGGGCTATTCCAGGAATAGATTCTCCTTGTTGCGAACTAGTAGAATTCATTAATGCACCAGTAGCAATTAAAAGTAATTTGTTAATTTTTTTCTCGTGCATTAGTTGATACAAGTAACCTGAAAAAACAGTTCCAATACAAGCACAACCACTTCCACCAGAATGGGTATCTTGTTTTTCTTTGTCAAATATTAATTTACCACAATCATTATGTTGATGATTGATGTTGTATCCCTTTGTTTTGCATAAATCTTCTAAAATATCTGAACCAATATAGCCTAAATCACCAGTAATAATAGCATCATAATAACTAGGCTTACGATTAGTATCTTGCAGATGAGTAACTAATGTATCAAAAGCAGCCGGTGCCATGGCAGCTCCCATATTATTAGCATCTTTAATTCCCATATCTACAATTTTTCCAGGAGTAATATACGTAACAAAAGGTCCATTTCCTTCAGATGACAAGATAACACTACCTGCACCAGTAACTGTCCACTGTGAAGTAGGAGGCCTCTGATTTCCTAATTCTAGAGGAAAACGAAATTGTTTTTCTGCACTACAAAAATGGCTAGATGCTGCACAAACAATATGTTTAGCTGCATGAGAGTCAATAAATACAGAAGCTAAACACATACTTTCTACAAAGGTAGAACAAGCACCAAAAACTCCAAAAAACGGAATATTGATTTCACGAAGCCCAAAACTAGAAGAAATACACTGATTTAATAAATCTCCCGCAAAACAAAAATCTATATCTGTAGAAGAAATATTTGATTTGGCAATAACCGTATTGACTGTTTCCTTGATTATTTTACTTTCAGCTTTTTCCCATGTTTTTTCTCCCCAAAACTCATCTTCCAAGCAACGATCAAAATACTTAGCAAGAGGTCCTTCAGATTCTTTTGGACCTACAATAGATGCACTTTGAGAAATGGTAGGAAAATTTTCCATTTGAATTGTTTGTTTTCCTATTTTTTTCATACCTTCATCCCTTTCTTATAATTAAACAAAAAAGCAATAAATCATTCCTACAATAACAGATGCAGAAATTCCAAACACTAATACAGGACCTGCCACAGTAAACATTTTTCCACCAACACCCATAATATATCCTTCTGACTTATATTCAATAGCAGGAGAAACAATAGAGTTAGCAAAACCTGTAATAGGAACTAATGAACCGGCACCTGCAACTTTTCCAATTTTATTAAATATATTTAGTCCAGTTAATAATGCAGCAATTCCAATTAATATAATAGAAACCACTGTATTGCTAGCAGAAGTATCTAATCCCTTTGACTTGCAAAAGAAAAAAATAAGTTGTCCAATGCTACAAATGAATCCACCTATCAAAAATGCTTTTAAGCAATTCGTAAAAATAGGAGAATTAGGGGATTTTTTATCTACATAGTCACTATATGTTTTAGGCGTATCCATTGGATTATCCATCTTAAAACCTCCTTTTTAATCTCTATCTCTGTCAATAACAAAACTAATATCCATATCTACAAAATATTCGGTAATTTTTTTACCGGAAACGTGAGCTCTTTGTTCTAAAATTTTAACAGAGGAAATATAATCAATAGTTTTAGAAGCTTCGGCTATTGCTTGTACAATAGCATCTTTCCAAGATACTGTTGATGTACCTGTTACCATAATATGTTTTTCCATGTGTATCCATCCTTTCCACAATTAATTTTCTAAAAATATATTTACCAAATTTTCTAATTTTATACATAATTATTGACAGGGATTTTTTTATTCAATATAATAGAAAAGAAAAAACGAACAAACGAAAGGAATTTAAAATGAATAAAAAAATGAAGAAAAATAGATTTTGGATGCGATTTTTACTTATTGCACTTTTATTAGTAATAGTTGTTATCATTTTTCAAATTGCACCGAATTATGTAAAAGAAGAAATAACAGGAAAAATCAATATATTTATCAATAATAATCAAGTAACAGAAAGTATGAAATTTGATGTTTTTGTAGAAAATGGCATCATATATATGTCTAGTAAAGATATTGCTAATTTTTTAGATGAACATATTTATTATGATAATCAATATCATCAAATTCTAACAGGTTCTGATACTAAAATGGCAAGTCTTCCTATTGATAAAAACGAGATGTATGTCAATAGTTCAAAGATAGATATACAAGGAAAGGCTATACAAAAAGATGAAACATTTTATTTGCCTATATCAGAAATGGAAAATGTGTATAACATAGAAGTAGAGTACTTAGAACAAAGTAATCGATTATTAATCGATTCTATGGATAGAGAAAAGAAAATGGCTAACAGTGCAAAAGATTGTGATGTAAAATCTCTTCCCACTATTTTTTCAAAAACAGTAGATACAGTACAAAAAGGGGAAAATGTTACTATTGTGCCAACAACAGAAGAATTAAATGGTTGGACAAAAATTAGAACAAAACAAGGAATCATTGGCTATATTCAAGAAGTAGCCAATATCTATACAGTAAGAGAAAATATGCAAGAACAAAAACAGGTAGAAGGAACTATTAGTATGTTTTGGGATTATTATTCAGAATATGCAAGTGCTCCAGAAAGAACAGAAAGTATACCAGGTGTGAATGTGGTTTCACCTGCATTTGCTCATTTATCAGATGAAGAAGCATCAGAACTTAATACTAACATAGGAGAAGAAGGACAAGCTTATGTAGAATGGGCACATAACCAAGGGTATAAAGTTTGGGCAATGGTTTCCAATAATATCAGTAGCCAAACAATTAAAGATGTAACCTCTAAAATATTAAGAGACTACCAATTAAGAGAAAAGTTAATTAATGAAATTTTAGATATGGTAATAACTTATCAGCTAGATGGTATCAATATTGATTTTGAAAATATTTATAAGGACGATAAAGAATATTTATCTAGGTTTATTATAGAATTAGCTCCAAGATTGAGAGAGTATGGAAAAGTTTTATCAGTAGATGTTACAGCACCGGACGGAGATGATGATTGGTCTTTATGTTATGATAGAAATCTTTTTGGAAAGGTAGCAGATTATGTGATATTTATGGCATATGATCAATATGGACAAAATTCTAATGAAGCAGGTACAGTAGCAGGAGCTGATTGGGTAGAAGTTAATTTAAAAAAATTTGTAGGAACACAAGAAGAAGTACCAGCAGAAAAATTAATTTTAGGAATGCCTTTTTATACAAGAGAATGGCAAGAAAAAAATGGAGAGATAAGTAGTTCCACAGTATCCATGAAATATATAGATTCTGTTATTCCAGAAGGAACACAAAGAACGTGGTTAGAAGAAGAAAAACAATACTATGTAGAGTATGAAAAAGATGGTGCACTTTGTAAAATGTGGCTGGAAGAAGAAGAATCATTAAAAGCCAAGTTTGCATTAATGAAAAAATATCAACTTGCGGGAGCAGCATATTGGGTAAAAGATATGGAAAAGCCAGAAATTTGGCAATTAATTGAAGAAGAAATAAAATAGGTATAAAAATAAAAACATTCTCATACAATAAAAACAAGCTATGGGGGTGTTTTTTTGGTATATCAATATATCGTTATCAAGAAAAAACCAGAAACTACTTGTGAAAAAATAGAAGATAAATTAGGTCTGGTGAGAGTTGAGAATAAAAATATGCAAATTCAAATTATAAAGATTCCTAAAAAGAAAAAAGAATGGATAAAAAAGCAAATAAAAAAACAAGTTAAGAAACAAAATATGATTGTACTAGAAAAGGGATTGCAAGAATTTCAAAATATAATTCCGGTAAATAATCGAAGAAAAGTGGCAATAAAAATTTTTTTACTAGAAGAAATGATACAATATATTATGAAAAAGCAAGGAAAAGTAGAAAAATTAGAAACACAAGATTTATATTTTTTATGTAAAAATTATCAGGAGAAAACATCGCAAATATTAGATTATTTTTTTAATAAGGTGAGAACAATGAATATTGTTACCAAAGATCTTCAAAATTTTCAAAAGTATATACAAAAACATAAAGAAGAAGAAGTAATGCATGTAACTATAGCCAATAACTATCGAAAAAGTTTAAAGCGTGCCAAATGGATTATCAATATAGATGTTCCTATAGAAGAAGTAAAACAATATGTTTTAAACAGAACTGGTATTTTTATACAAATACCAGATGAAAAGGTAATAGGATTTGTAGGGTTTGAGGGGATTATTGTAGAAAATGTAGAAGTAGATGTGTCAGAAGAAATAAAAAATAAGTATCAGTCATGGGGAATAGGAGAAGAATTTTCCATGAGGGATTTATATGAAAGTGAATATGAAGTGGAAAAAACATACATAGAAAATAAAGAAAAGATGAAACAAGAGGGAATAAAAGTAGTAAAATTGATAGGAATTAATGGAAATATCACAGAAAAAGAAATAGAAAATAGCAAATGAATCTTGACAAATGAGAAAAACTAGTTTAATATATTAAAATTAGTAAAAGATAAGAAAAGATACTAAAATGTGTACGCATTTTAGTTTTTTATGAGGAGGAATACAAATGGATGATAATAAAGAAGTAATTTTAACACAAGAAGGATATGAAAAATTAGAACAAGAATTAGAATATTTAAGAACAACGAAAAGAGCAGAAGTAGCAGAAAGAATAAAAGTAGCTATAGCTTTTGGTGATTTATCAGAAAATTCTGAATATGATGAAGCAAAAACTGCACAAGCAGATAATGAAGCTAAAATTGCAGATTTAGAAAATAAAATTCGTTATGCAAAAATCATAGATGAATCTGAAATTGATACAAAAACAGTTCAAGTAGGAAATACAGTAAAAGTTTTAGATATGGAATTTAATGAAGAAGAAACATATACAATTGTTGGGTCTACAGAAGTAGATTTAGCAGAAAATAAAATTTCTAATGAATCTCCTATTGGAAAAGCTTTAATAGGAGCTAAGAAAAATCAAGTAGTAGAGGTGCAAGCACCAGCAGGAACTATCAAGTTAAAAGTTTTATCGATTACATTGTAAAAGTATAATAGGAAAAGGGGTATATTGTAAGGTATACTTCTTTTTTGTATTTATCAAAAGTGTAGAATTCTACAACATTAGTAACCCTATGTTAGCCCATAAAACAATCGTACCCTATGTAAAAATAGTTCACAAAGGTAGGTCATATTTTACATAGGGTATGATTAATATATTAGGTAAATAGTGTAATACAACTGTAACCAAAATGTAACTAAAACGTAATAGAATTAACTAAAAGGATAATATATAATAGAAGGAGTATAAATAAAACAAAAATGTGAAAACTAAAGGAAATGATGGGAGAGATGGTAAACATGAAGCAAACGAAAAAAGAACAAGCTGTAACTTTAATAGCTTTAGTGGTGACAATCGTTATTTTAATCATTTTGGCAGCAGTGAGCATCAATATGGTATTAGGTGACCAAGGCATTTTCAAAAAAGCACAAGAAGGTGCAAATTCCATGCATGATGCAGAAGTTAATACACAAATGGCATTTAATAGTATCACAGATGAAATGGATAAAATTATAGCAGGAAACAGTACACAAAATCCAGAATTACGCCAGGATACACCAAATGCCCCAGAGCAAATAGATGGCATGACACCAATTAAATTTACCGAGCCAACAGATAGCCAAATGGGAAGTTATGAAGAAACGAATTGGGCAGATAGTAGTTGGTATAATTATCAAGAAAGTAAATGGGCCAATACTGTAAGTGAAGATGGAAGTATGTGGGTATGGATACCCAGATATGCATATAAAATCACATACAATAACCCAGAAAATAAATCAGAAGGTGGAACCATAGAAGTAAAATTTTTAGAGGGAACATCAGACAATTATTATGAGAATGGAGAACTAAAAACAGCGAAAAGACAAACAAATATAGATGAAACAGTAGATACAACAAGCGACTTTTATGTACACCCAGCATTTACGAATGAAACAAGCATTAACTTTGCCAATGGAGGATGGGATAAAGAGCTAACAGGAATGTATGTAGCCAAATTTGAAGCAGGATTTCCAGAAGGAAATAATACAACACCAAGTGTAAAAAGTTCGGTAAGCTATACACAAACAGATGCATGGGTAAGAGCAGTAGAAGCAGGAACAACAAGCAACTCAACTATAAAGGCTAGAAATTGGCTAGATGGAATTTATGGAGAAACACCAACAAACATCAGTTATCCTGTATTTCAACCATTAACTTATAGTATGAACTATATCAATCATAATGATGCATATAATATTTGCAAGGTAATGAATGAAAGTGGAAATATTTATGGATTTACTACTAGCTCATCAGATACGCATTTAATGAAAAGTAGTGAATGGGGAATGATAAGCTATTTAAGCTATAGTCAGTATGGAACAAATGGACAAGATATAGCTATTAACAATGCCAACTTAAATAGTGGAGGAGCTACAAGAACAAATACAGCAGGAAAAAGTGGAGTAGATAGTGTATACGGGATAACAGGAATGACACAAGGATTAATAGATGGAGAAGAAACAGTTATTAAAATAGACGAAATCAAAACTTTATCTGGAAATACACCAACAACAACAGGAAGTATGTATTCATGGAACCAAAAAGGAGGAGTAGTAGCATCTAGTACAAGAAATATAACGGGAATATATGATTTATCAGGAGGAGAATGGGAAAGAACTGCTAGTTATGTAGCGAATGGTCACGAAAACCTACAAAAATATGGAGAATCAGTAGCATATAATAATGACGTATTAAAAACAGTAAGTACAAAATATACGATGGTATATCCGTTTGACAGTGTAGTAGATAATAATTCAAAGGAAGATACAGAAGAAAACTTAAATGCAGCAAGCAATAGCAATTATCCCCAAAATACCAAGATATATGGAGATGCGATAAGAGAGACATCTGTATCCGGAACCGGTACAAGTTCATGGCAAGATGACTACTCAGGTTTTGTCGGATTATACACTCCGTTTGTAGAACGCGGAGGAGGTTTCTGGGATAGCTCACACGGGGGTAGATTCTATTTTCACCGTAATGACGGTAATAGCGGATTCAATGTTAACTTTCGTCCGGTGGTCGTTCCTATATCTTAGCACTTATATATAAAGAGTCACACATAGCAAAATGTGTGACTCTTGGTATGTTTATTTTTTATCTCAACTACTAATTCCTACAATTCGGTTAGCTCTTTGTACATCCTCTTTAGTAGCTGGTCTAACATTTTCTAATTCATAGGGGATTCCGAAGTTTTTCCCATTTGAATTTACCTAAATTATGATAAGGCAAAAATTCTACTTTTTCTACTGTTTTTAAAGTAGAAATAAAATCTTTTAATTGTAGTAAATCTTCTTCTATATCTGTAATACCAGGAATTAATACTTGTCTTATCCACATAGGTTTACCATGCTCACTTAAATAACGAGCAAATGCTAATTCCTTTTTATTTGAAAAACCTGTTAAAGGAATACAAATTTTATCATTAATACATTTGATATCTAGTAAAAATAAATCAGTCAAATCAATTAATTTGGCAATTTCTGGTGTAATTTCTAAATTTCCAGCAGTATCTATACAAGTATGAATTCCTTCTTTTTTTAGTTCCTCAAAAAGGGATATTAAAAAGGGAGTTTGTAACAAAGGTTCTCCTCCACTAATGGTTACTCCACCATGTGGCATAATATAATTTTTATATTTCATAATTTTCTTTTTTAAATCTTCAACACTATAAAGTGTGCCTGCATGCATATCCCATGTATCGCGATTTTGACAATATTGACAACGCATATGACAACCCTGCATAAATACCACAAAGCGAAGACCTGGACCATCAACAGCTCCTAAGCTTTCGAAAGAATGAATTCTAGCTTGTATTTTTTTATCTTCTTGCATTTTATTTAGTCTCCTTTCATAGGGAAAAATAGAATATATTTAACAAGTAAATATATTCTATTCATATTTTAAAATTTTTCTTGTATCGTTCTATTAATTACATCTAACTGTTGTTCACGAGTTAATTTGATAAAGTTAACGGCATATCCAGAAACACGAATCGTTAATTGTGGGTATTTTTCTGGGTGATCCATAGCATCTAATAATAATGCTCTATCAAATACATTCACATTAATGTGATGTCCAGTTTGCTTAAAATATCCGTCTAATAATCCAGTTAAATTATTAATTTGTGTATTTAAATCTTTTCCAAGAGTACTTGGAGTAATAGAAAATGTATAAGAAATACCATCTTCTGAATATTCATAAGGAAGTTTAGCAATAGAATTCATAACAGCAACTGCACCATTTGTATCTCTACCGTGTAAAGGGTTAGCACCTGGTCCAAAAGGTTCTCCAGCACGTCTTCCATCAGGGGTATTTCCTGTTGCTTTTCCGTATACTACATTAGAAGTGATAGTTAAAATAGATAAAGTATGTTTTGCATTTCTATATGTTGCATATTTTTGTAATTTTCTCATAAAGGTTTTAACAATTTCTACAGCTATTTCATCTACTCTATCATCATCATTTCCGAACTTTGGAAAATCACCTTCAACTTCATAATCAACAGCAAGTCCTGTTTCATCACGAATAACTTTAACTTTAGCATACTTAATAGCAGATAAAGAATCAGCAACTACAGAAAGTCCTGCAATACCACAAGCCATAGTTCTTAAAATATCTTTATCATGTAAAGCCATTTCTAAAGCTTCATAAGAATATTTATCATGCATGTAATGAATAGCATTTAAAGCTTTAATATAAATTTTAGCTACATAATCCATCATAACATCAAATTTTTCCATAACTTCATCATAATTTAAGTAATCTGAAGTAATCGCTTGATATTTTGGTGTTACTTGTTTACCACTTTTCTCATCTCTACCACCATTAATAGCATATAGTAAGGTCTTGGCAAGGTTTGCTCTAGCACCAAAGAATTGCATTTGTTTACCAATTTTCATAGCGGAAACACAACAAGCAATACCATAATCATCTCCTAAAGTAACTCTCATTAAATCGTCATTTTCATATTGTATAGAAGAAGTTTGAATAGAAAGTTTAGTAGTATATTTTTTAAAGTTTTCAGGTAATCTAGTAGACCACAAAATAGTCAAATTTGGCTCTGGTGCAGGTCCTAAGTTTGTTAGGGTATGGAGAACTCTAAAAGAGTTTTTAGTAACTAAGCTTCTGCCATCAACTCCCATTCCACCAACACTTTCTGTTACCCAAACAGGGTCTCCACTAAACAATTCGTTATATTCAGGAGCACGTAAGAAACGAATCATACGTAACTTCATAACAAAATGATCCATTAATTCTTGGGCTTGTTCTTCTGTTAAAGTACCATTTTGTAAATCTCTTTCAATATAAATATCTAGGAAAGTAGAAGTTCTTCCTAAACTCATAGCAGCACCATTTTGATCTTTAGTTGCACCTAAATAAGCAAAATATAACCATTGAATAGCTTCTTTAGCGTTACTTGCTGGAACAGAAATATCAAAACCATAACGAGCAGCCATTTTCTTTAAAGCTTCTAAAGCTAAAATTTGGTCATGAATTTCTTCTCTTTCTCGAATGATATTTTCTGTAAAATCTGTATCTAAAATGTCTAATTCACGTTTCTTTTCTTCTATTAAAACGTCTACACCATATAAAGCAACCCTTCTATAATCACCAATAATTCTTCCACGTCCATAACCATCTGGAAGACCAGTAATTAAGTGTGAACTTCTAGCTGCACGAATATCTGGAGTATATACAGCAAATACACCGTCATTATGTGTTCTTCTTAAATTATGATAAATATAATCTGTTTCAGGATCTACCTCATATCCATAAGAAGTACATGATTTTTCTACAATTTTTATACCACCATTTGGCATAATGGCTCTTTTTAAAGGCTTGTCTGTTTGCAAACCAACAATTTCTTCTAAATCTTTATCAATATAGCCAGCTTCATAAGCATCAATAGCAGAAGGAGTTTTGGTATCTACATCTAATACACCTTTTTTTCTTTCTTCTTCATATAATTTTAAAACTTCGTTCCATAATTTTTTTGTTTTTTCAGTAGGTAACGCAAGGAAAGAATCATCTCCCTCATATGGAGTGTAATTTGCTTGAATAAAACTTCTCACATCAATTTCCTTTGTCCATTCACCTAGAGGATTAAAACCATCCCATTGTTTAAATTTCATAATTGACCTCCTTTATTTTTTGTACAGTTTAATCTTAGCATAACCTGTATTAATTTTCAATGGAAAATACATGAAATGAGTAATTATTTTTTTAAAGTTACCACAGTAACTCCCATTTCACCTTCACCAAAAGTACCTAAGCGAAAACTTTGCACATGAGGATTTTTTCTCAAAAATTGATGTATTCCTTCACGAAGTTTCCCTGTACCTTTGCCATGTACAATACGAACAGTTTGTAACTTAGCCAAATAACAATCATCTATATATTTATCAATTACGAAACGAGCTTCTTCTATTGTTTGCCCTATAACGTTAATTTCAGAAGAAATTTGTTTCGTCTTTTGATTAAAAGATGGTACATGAGTAGCAGAAGAAACAGTATTTTTATTTGGTATAGGTAAAACTTTTTTTATATTTTCTACCAGAATTTGCATTTTCATACTACCAATTTGTACCTGTAATTGGTTTTCCTTTCCGGAAAGAGAAAGAATAGTAGCAGGCTGTGAAAAACCAGAAATTTCTATTAAATCTCCTACATGTAACATATTTTTAGTAAAATATGATGGAGAAGTAGTAGAAGTTTTAGGATATAAATCTTTAATATGATGATTTAATTTTTCTTGTATTTGGTTAGCTTTTTTAGCATCATTGTTTATATAAGCAGTATTTAATTCTTTTAATAAAATACGGGCTTCTTCTTTTGCTTCTAATAAAATATCGCGAGCATCTTTTTTTGCTTTATCTAATTGCTCGGCATGGGAAATTTGTAATTTTTCTCTCTCTTTTTCTAATTCTTTTCTTAGCAGAGTTATTTGATGTAAATTCTTTTCTATTTCTTCTTTTTCTTGTTCAATGGCTATTTGATTATCATAAATTTTCTTTAATAGATTTTCAAAATCAATGCTATCTTGTTGAATAAAGTCTTTAGCCCTTTCTAAAATGCTATTTGGTAAGCCTAAACGTTGACTAATCGCAAATGCATAGCTTTTTCCTGGGATACCAATTAATAAACGATATGTTGGCTTTAAATTTTCAACATCAAATTCTGAGCAAGCATTTTCAAACCCATTGGTAATTAGAGCATATTGTTTTACTTCTTCATAGTGTGTAGTAGAAATAGTAATACAACCTTGCTGATAAAAAAACTCAAGAATACTAATAGCTAAACTAGCTCCTTCTAAAGGAGAAGTACCAGAACCTAACTCATCTAACAAAATAAGACTATTTTCACTACTATGAGTAAGAATATCAATGATATTTGTCATATGAGAAGAAAATGTACTAAGTGATTCGGTAATACTTTGTTCATCACCAATACTGGCAAAAACGGAATCAAATACATGTATGCTGCTATTTTCTTGTGCAGGAATAGCCATCCCAGCACAAGCCATTAAAGTTAATAATCCAACTGTTTTTAAAGTAACTGTTTTTCCACCTGTGTTAGGGCCAGTAATAATTAAAGAAGAATAATTTTCGCCAATATGTAAATCTATAGGAACAACATTTTCTTGAGCAATAAGAGGATGTCTTGCTCGTAATAAATGAATTTGTTTTTCTTTATTCAAAGTAGGGAAAATACCATCTATCTCTTTAGCATACTTAGCTTTAGCAAAAATAGCGTCAATATTTCCTATGTATTCTACAGTAGTAGATAAGTCTTGTATATAAGGAAATAATTGAGAAGAAATATCTTGTAATATTCTTTCAATTTCTAAGCTTTCTTCTGTTTTTAAACTATTAATTTGGTTGTTTAACTCAAAAACACTCATAGGTTCGATAAAAACAGTAGAACCACTAGCAGAAATATCATGAAATAAGCCTTTCACTTCATTTTTGTAACTTTCTTTTACAGGAATTACATAGCGATCATTACGAATGGTAATAATAGGCTCCATAATATATTTGCTATAAATATGAAGACTCTTATTTAATACATCTCGAATTTCATTTTCTAAGTTTCTACGTTTTCTACGCAAATTAGCTAAAGTTTTAGAGGCGTTATCATCAATAGTATTTTCATCAAGAATACTAGAAAAAATTATATTTTCTAAATTTTTATTCGTATATAATTTTTGAAAATAAACATCTAATAAGGGAAAATCTTCAATAGAGATGGTCTCATCTTTATAAAAATATTCTCGTAATTCTCTAGCAATTTTGAAAATATTACCAATATCTAATAAAAGTTTGGCAGATAAAGAAGAATGGCTACGCAAAATCTTTAGAGCAAGAGAAATATCTTCTATTTCATATAAAGGAGGATTGCCTTTTCGATATAAAAACTGAAAAAACTGCTCAGTTTCTTGTAAAAGGTGAGACACTTCTTCATATGCATAAGAAGGAATAAGCTTACTGATTTTTTCTCTCCCTAAGTAGGTAATAGTATATTTCTGTAAAATATGAATTATTTCATTAAATTCTAAAGCTTGAATGCTAGATTTCATAATAGTAAAACTCCTTTAAAGTAAAATTTTTTCTATTATACTATAAAAACTGAAAAAAAGCTAGAAGCAAAAGAAATACCAAAATAAGAAATGAACAAAAGTCGACCAGTCAGTCTAATAGTATTTTGGGAAAAAATAGTATATAAAATATAAAGAAAAAAATCACGAAGAGGAAAATATGGAAAATATACAAATTATTTCTACCGGTTCATATTTACCAAAACAAAAAGTTACCAATGCTACTTTAGCAGAAAAGTTAGGAATAACAGAAGAATATATAGTAAAAAGAACAGGTATATTAGAAAGATATTACAGTAAAGAAGAAACAATTGTAGATTTAGCTGTATATGCAGCAAAAGATGCTTTAAAAAAAGTAAAAGAAAATATAAAAATAGATGAAATTATAGTAGCAACTACCTCGAGTAAAGAATTAATGCCAAGTATTTCTTTTCAAGTAAAAAGAAAAATAGCGGAAGTTACAACAAGAGAGTGCATTTGTCAAGATATACTAAGTGGATGTGCAGGTTATATTAATGCATTGGATATAGCAAGAAATACTATTGTAGCTTCAGAAGGAAGAGTAAAAACAGCATTAATCATAGGAGTAGAAAAATTATCTGAGTTTTTAGAAGAATCTGATATAGGGACTTCTATTATTTTGTCTGATGGCGCAGGAGCAACCATTATTGCAAAAACAGAAGAAAAAAAAGACTATAAAAGTTATTTTACAGTTGATGCAGAAGAAGGAGAAATTTTAACTTGCAGAGCAAATGAAAAAATCTATATGGATGGAAAAGCAGTGTATAAATATGCTGTTACCAAAACTGTGGAAAATGTAGAAAACTTACTAACAAAAGAGCAATTACAACAAATAGATACCTTAGTATTGCATCAATCTAATAGAAAAATTATGCAATCTATAGGCAATCGACTACAAATACCAGAAGAAAAAATATTTACGAATATACATTTAAAAGGAAATACCTTTTGTGCAAGTATACCCATAGCTTTAGACGATATGCAAAAACAAGGAAAATTACAAAAAAATAATACAATACTCATGTTAGGTTATGGGGGCGGAATGAATACAGCAAGCATTTATTTAGAAGTTTAATAGGAGGAATTACAGATGAAAATTGCATTTTTATTTCCAGGTCAAGGCTCACAAAAAATAGGAATGGGAAAAGATTTATATGAAAAATATGAAGAAGTAAGAAACATATATGAAAAAGTAAAAGAAATTACAGGAATCAATATTGCTAAAATTACTTTTGAAGATGAAGAAAAACTACAACAAACAGAATATACACAACTTGCTATTGCAACAATGAGCTTAGGAATTTTAGCAATATTAAAAAAGAATCATGTAGAAGCACAATTCACAGCAGGTCTTAGCTTAGGAGAATATCCAGCTTTAATTTATGGAGGATTTATTTCTTTAGAAGATGGGTTGCAACTATTAAAATATAGAGGATACTATATGCAACATATGGTTCCAGAAGAAGAATATTTAATGGCAGCAGTAATGGGACTTTCAACAGAAACTATAGAAAAAATTTGTACAGAAATGGAAGATAAGCGGATTATTTGTAAAACCAGCTAACTATAACTATTCTGGGCAAACAGTTATATCTGGTAATAAAGAGGCAGTAGAAAAAGCAATAGAAATACTAAAAGAGGCGGGAGCAAAAAGAGTAGTACCATTAAATACAAGTGGTCCATTCCATACAACTAAACTGCTTGAAGCAAGTAAAGAATATGCCAAAGAGTTAACAAAATATACATACCATAAAGGAAATAAAACGGTTATTAAAAATATAGATGGATTACCCTATGATGAAAAAAGCAACATAGCTCAAATACTAGAAAAGCATATTGTTAGCCCTGTTCGTTTTGACAAAACAATAGCGTATTTATTCCAAGAACAAGTAGATACTTTTATAGAAATAGGACCAGGAAAAGCATTAACAGGTTTTATAAAAAAAGAAAATAAAGAAGCAAAAACTATCAATATAGATAGTGTAGAAAGCCTAGAAAACTTTTTAAAAGAATGGGAGGAAA
>CALXJP010000013.1 GCA_944388655.1 uncultured Clostridia bacterium
ACTCATCTTCTTTTATCCAAGCTCTAAATGTTGCTTCTGGTATATTATTTTCTCTTGCAAATGCGGTTTTAGTTTTTCCACTAACATTAAAAGCATCTAGATACATTCTTTTTTCTTCTTCTTCATAAACTTTTGACATTTTTAAAACCCCCTAAAATTTTGATGTTTTTATCTTACATCTCATTTTAGAAGGTTTCAATACGTCTTTTTGTTGACCGCTTACGTTTGTTGAAAGTTTTATAAATCGTTTTCGAAATATATTTTTCTGCAAATTGAATTATTTCTTCATAGTCTTGAATGTCATCGGGAAAGTATATTCCCCCTTTATCTTTATTTTTTATCATCCAACAAACTGCTGATAATGCTGACATAGCAACAGGCGTAATAGTTGGTGTTTGCCAAAAAGATAATTTTTTATTTTGATATAAGAAACTCTTTTTTATTCTGTTTCCTACCCATACTGGTTCAAATTTACTTCCTAATAGCAAAACTCCTACATACTCTGTTCCTCGTTTAATATTTTCTTTATACACAATTTCTACTTTTTTTGGATATCGGAATCCTCTTATAATGGAATTATTATCATCTTGTGGTTTATGGATATCTGGATGTAGATAATCATTGACTCTCGCTCTTTTTAAATATTCCATAGCTAAATGACAAGGAGAATATAAAAAGATAACTGTTGGTCTATATACCACTTTCTCCTCTTGTTTCACTTCAAGAGCTTTAGCAATCGTAATGGTTTCTTCATGAGGTACTAAAAAGGCATTAAATTTTCCTTTCGGATAATAGGTTTTCCCTACTTTATCTATTGCCATATCTTGAAATTCTAGAAAGCCATTTTTTAAGTCTATATTCTTATATTGTTTTTTATTATCTATTTTTTCACTCGTACCAATATTAGCAGTTGCTTCACTTAACATTTCAAAAAAGAATGAATCTGCAGACCAAGTACTATATAACTTATTTTCATCAAATGGTTCTTTTATTTCTTGATGGTCATTGTCATTTACATGAATTTGTTTTAAGTCAAGGGCTTGTGCAAGTTCATTAAATTTATTTTCTTTTGCAAGTTTCTGATATTCATAATTATGGTTAAACTGTTTTTTTACTATATAGGCAAGTCCGGCCTTTACAAAATGTGAAACTAAACCAGGATTATTTCCATGTTGTAACACAATTGGGTATCGATTCACATTACTTTTTTTCTGTAATTGATTTCGCAATTCATTTTTTTTCAAATTTTCTTCAAAAATATTATACCAATTATCACTCCAGTCTGTTTCTCCGGTATTGATATACATAATATTTTGATTAGCACACCATTCTATGAAATCTCTTGTTCCCACACTATCTGCAAAATCAATGAGTAAATCTCCTTCTTGTAGATATTTTGAAAATATGTTTTTAAAATTTTCCCTATTGATGTCTGCTACAATAAAGTTCCCCATTTTTCCCCCAAGTTCAAGAAAAAATGTGTATTCTAGTTTATCTCTGGATATGACAAAATATTGCTCTTGACTAAATTTTATTTCTTTAGAAATTTTTTCAAAAAAGCTTTTGCCAACTGCCCCAAAACCAAATTGTACTATTTTATTTTTAAATTCAATCATTATTCTATATTTCTTCTTTCTCTAAACGTTCTTTTATGTTTTTTTGTAATACTACTCTTTTAGGAGATGTGTACCCTTCTGTTAAATAAATGGTAAGTCCTTTTTCTTGCCATTTGAAAAGAATTTTTTTCAAGTCATGTTGAATAGCATTTCCTACAACTATTATTTTCGTTATACCATTTTGTTTAAAATATTCTGCTGATGGAACGTCTTGTTTGTATATATCCCAACTATTGTCAAAAAAGCTTTCTTTTGCTCTATATCGATTTGTGCGATAACTATCTAACAAAAAAGCAGGATTAGCATCATGTTGTAGTGGTATGTTTTTTAGCTTTTGGCTTGCATTTATCAAGCAACTTTCAATCCAATAGGTATTGGTAGTAGCTTGTGAGCCTGGTTGTTCATCAGTACCATTAAATAGTGGAATTGGTCTATATCCTATATGAGCTAAGCTTATTCCTAGCTCTATACTTTCTTTTCCTGGCAAGTCAACTATTATAGCTGTATCTTTCTGGTATTGCTGTAAAAACATGATTTTTCTTTCTACCCAATCCACAATTGGTTTTCTATGGTAGGTATCTATTGCCACAAAAGGCACTGGTCTTATCCACTCTACCCATTTTGCACCGTTTGGTGCATATATTTTATATACTTCTTTTCCTATCATTTTTATCCTCTATTTTTCAATTAATACGGGAATATCTTCTGCATAGGAATCAATTCTTGGATACAAGCTCATTCTTGCATAATATCCTGCATGTTTTCCTTCAATTGTATATGAACCAATGCAAACATGATATTCCTTTCCTTCTTCACTTTTTAACGCTTTACTTGAAAATCTTTTTTGTGCTAGATATTGTTTAGGATGTTTTCTTACATCTTGCAATATTTTTTCATATTCATCTTCTTTACACGCTTCTGGTATACTGATTTTTTCTCCCACTCTACCATATACCGGTTTATATATATAACCTGTTTTTTGCCTTAAATCTTTTACTTTTAATGTTTCTGGTAGTAAACTTTTCCAGGTATTCATAGGAATACCTACTTTTTCTAAGTCTTTCCAAACAAAAGGAAATCTTTTACTTTGAGCATAGATACTAATAGGGTGGTTACAAGATTTCGTTATTGTGTTAAAGTAACCATCCCATCTACGTGGTTTCATTTGAATAAGCCATTCTAATGGAGTAAATCGAAAAATAAGATCTATACTGACTTGATTATTTTCTAAAATACAATATGCTTTTTTGTTTTTAAAGTGTATATGGTCTGCTGCTCCATAAATGATAGTATAGCCTTCCTTTTCAAGTGTATCTCCTAAATATTGCATCACTTGCCTATCATCACTAAAACATGTGCAGTGTACCAACATAATAGTACCTCTATGGTTTAATTGCTTATTGATAGCTTCTACCATTTTTTCTCCAAAAGAAGTGTATTCTAATTCTGGCATGCCAATTGTTTTACGTGCTAAATCTGGTAATAGTGAACTTTCTGCAAAACCTCCTGGGCAATCACTATTTACTTCTGTTACCACCCAGTTATTATTGCTACTGGGATGAAAATCATATCTCATAAGTCTAATGTTTTTCGTTTTGTCATAGTTTTGCATATGGGATATTTGTTGTATAATTTTTCTGGGAAGTGCTAACTTTTTTGCAGTTTTCTTATTTCTATTTAAGTATTCTTCTGCTAATCTGGTTTCTTTATCTAAACTTTCCGTTAGCTTTATTATTTCTTCATTTTCTTGTTTAGTTAATATTAACACATGTTTTGATAAGGTGTTGTTATCACAAAATTGTGGATCCCATTTATAACAATCAAACATGGCTTGCAGTTTATATGCATAATACTTATCTTCAGAAATTTTAATTAATTTCATAATTTTCTCTTTTCTTCTACATAATTTTCTCAATATCATTCCTATTTTTTTTATACTTTGTGCAAATACTATACAATTAACAGTTTCTACTCTGCCATTACTCTGCCAATTTATATTTTTTGTTTGGTGTTTTTTATTATATCATATTTATAAAAAAAAATTAAGCCAATAGCAAAATATTTCTATTTAGCTATTGACTATTTTTGAATAAAAGCAGTAGATGTTTTCTCTACTACTTTTTTGATTTATCGTATAAAGTTGGTAAAATGTACTTTTTCTTGCTCTGGTTGTTGAATGCCTTTTTCTTTTCCCGCTTCTATGCAGTGTAAGAAATATGCCATATTTCTTCCTAAAATTCTCATGGTTTGCATTCCTTCTTCGTCTTTCTTTACTTCTTCTGGTGTTCCTCCATGTACCATATTCCAATATCTCGATGAGATAATTGGCATTTGTGTAATTCCAAAATATTTATTTAATTGGTCATATGTTGCTGTTGTTCCTGCTCTTCTTGCAGAAATTACAGTTGCAGCAGGTTTAAAGAGAAATCTATCTATTTTTCCCGCTTGAGAGGCAGAATAAAATACTCTATCCATAAAAGAGGTAATTGCTCCAGTTGCTCCCGCATAGTGTACAGGTGAACCAAATATAAATCCATCTGCTTCTTTCGCCTTTTCTACAAATTCATTCACTACATCATCAAATACACATTTTCCTGTTTTTGCACAGTTCTTACAAGCTATACAACCAGCAATAGGCTTTATTCCTATCCAAAAAATCTCTGTTTCAATTTCATTATGATTTAATTCTTTTGCCACCTCTTCTAAAGCTGTATTTACACAACCATCTTTGTGTGGTCCTCCATTGACTAATAATACTTTCATTTTTCAAACTCCTTTCTTTTATAATTTATTATTTTTATATTCATTTATTCCTAACCGCATATATTATATCAGTTAGTGTTTGCTCTAAGTCAAGCTTTTTGTTGACATGTTTTTGAGGAAATGCTATAATTTTTTAAATTTTAACAGGAGGGTTCCCTTTATGAGTGATTTTAAATTTTATGATTTAGGTGTAGTTTGTGGTAGATTTGGTCATGAACAATTAGGACATGTTTCTTTATTTAACAATTGCATGTCTCTTTGTAAAAGAACTTTAATTCTGGTTGGTTCGGCTCAAGAGTCTGGAACTTTGCGTAATCCTTTTCGATTAGAAACTCGTATTGACGTAATACATGAGACTTATCCTGGTATTTCAGATGATGTTCTTACTGTTAGAGGAATTTCTGATTTAACGAATGAATATGACATCACTTCTGCTTGGGGAAAATATGTTAAATCTGAAGTAGAATATCATAAGCATAAATTTGCTAATTTGATGGTTTATGGGAATGATGAATTTCGCAGTAAATGGTTTGCTCCTGAAGATTTAGTCGGCACTGCAGAATTAATTATTCCTCGAAGTACCATTCCTATTTCTGCCACTATGGTTAGAGGCTATCTGGTTATTGATGATGAGAAACATTGGCAAGAATGTACTCATCCTTTAGTTCATGGAATGTATGAAAGATTACGTTATGAATTAATGAGTGTACCTATTTATCAAAATATTTACAATCATATTCGCAAAGGAGAGCTTTCTTTAAATCATTTTATGAAACTTTATCACGAATTAGAAATACAAGATAAAAATGAAAAACTTGCACAAATTCCTAATCCATAACCATATGTATTTTTCAAAGAAAAAGTACCTATCTTATTTTTAGGTACTTTTTCTCTATTTTAGTCTCCCAAACAAATTCCTATGTTTCTTGCTGTTTTTACTAAATCATCATCCATAGTAACTAATCTAATACTTCCTTCTGATTCTCCATTTTGTACAGCACCAATTTCTTTATTACTTCCTACTACCTCTTCTAATGGCACACAGTCTAATTTTCCATTTTTGATTACGGTAAGCACATTAAATTTTCCTTCCAAGGCAAGTTCCATTGCTTTTGAGCCGTATTTCGTAGATAGTACTCTATCAAAAGATGTTGGTGTTCCTCCTCTTTGCAAATAGCCAAGAACTGTACATCTTGCTGTTAATCCTGTAAGCTCTTCTAATTGTTTAGCTACTTTTTCTCCTGCACCACCTAATTTGGTATTAATAACACCTTGTCCATTGTTGGCTTCCTCTTTTACAGAAATTTCTCCTCCTTTTGGAAAAGCACCTTCTGAAACAACTACTATACTGAAATTTTTTCCAATTTTTTGCCTATCTTTGATGGCTTGAGCTGCTTTTTCAATGTCATATGGTATTTCTGGAATTAAAGCTACATCTGCTCCTCCTGCAATAGCAGATTCTAACGCTATCCAACCAGCTTCTCTTCCCATAACTTCTAATACCATAATTCTATTATGTGTTTCTGCAGTTGTATGTAGTCTATCTAAAGCTTCTGTAGCTACAGAAACAGCTGTGTTATATCCAAAAGTTATATCTGTACAAGCCACATCATTATCAATGGTTTTTGGTACACCAATCATATGAATTCCTTTTAATGAAAAATCTCTTGCAGATTTTTGGGTACTATCTCCTCCTAGCGCAAATACACAGTCAAATTCATCATCTTTTACATTTTGCACACAAATATCTGATAAATCTTTATATACTTCTTTTCCTTCTTCCATGACTGGATAATGAAATACATTGGCATTAGTAGAAGAAGATATAATAGAACCTCCTTTTTGTAAAATACCTGAGGCAGTATCTGCTGAACTTAATTTTTCATAATTATTTTTTAATAAACCTCTATATCCATCAATAAATCCATAACATTCTACTCCGTGGTGTTCTGCTGTTTTAACAATTGCACGAATTACTGCATTGAACCCAGAAACATCTCCTCCATTGGCAAGTATTGCCACTTTCTTTACCATAGTTTTTTCCTCCCTGTTTTGTAAATTAAATCAAACTTTCTTTAGCTTGCTTCTTGTATATTATATCAATATTTTATATTTTTACAACAGTTTTTTCTTATTTTATCTAATTTTTTACCCCTTTAATACTTTCCATTATTTCTTTGCATTCTTTCCAATTCGTTGTTGTAATACAGTCATATTCCTCTTTTAATTTATGTAAAATGGCACTTGTATCATCTGTTGAATCTAAGTCTGTTACAATAATTTCTTTGATATATTCTTCTTTTCCATAAATTAGCTTAAATAGTAGAGAACGAAGAAATCCTTCTATACGGTCTTCCTCATTTTTTACTGCTATAATCATATAAATTCCTTTTGCCCTCATTTTAGTACATGTATAAATGGTTATTACATTTTTGATAAATTCTATTAATCCATAAATGGCTAATGTCCAAAATAGGGTATGTAATATAAATTCTGACATGACTTTCCTCCTCTGCATCATTTATAGTATTGTATGTTTTTTCTTGATAAGTGTTCCGATTCCTATTTCAAACAAAGTCATGCTTTTCATATTGCTAACTTCCAAAAATAAGAACTCCTATATGTAGAAGTTCTTATACTATACTATATTTTATTATTTGATCCAAATACATCTTTCATTTTATGTGCTACTGTTTCTTTTATTTTTTGTCTTGCTGGTGTTAAATATTTTCTTGGATCAAAAACACTAGGATCTTCTGCAAATACTTTTCTTATTTCAGCAGTCATTGCTAAACGTAAGTCTGTATCTACATTAATTTTAGAAACTCCTGATAAACTTGCCTCATGTAACATTTCATCTGGCACTCCTTTTGCTCCAGGAATATTGCCACCATATTGATTACACATATTTACCAATTCTGGTATAACCGTAGATGCTCCATGTAATACTATTGGTGTATTAGGAATTAGTTCTTTTACTTTTGCTAAAATATCAAAACGAAGTTTTGCTTCTCCTTTAAATTTGTATGCTCCATGACTAGTACCTATGGCTATTGCTAAAGAGTCACATCCTGTTCTTTCCACAAATTCTTTAGCTTGCTCTGGGTCTGTATACATAGCATCATTTGCAGATACATTAACCTCATCTTCTATTCCTGCTAATTTTCCTAATTCTGCCTCTACAACAACACCATGGCTATGTGCATAATCTACTACTTGTTTAGTTAATCTTACATTTTCTTCAAAATCGTATTTTGAACCATCAATCATAACAGAGGTAAATCCATGATCAATACACATTTTACATGTTTCAAAGTCTGGTCCATGGTCTAAATGAATGGCAACAGGAATTTGAGGATTTTCTTCAACTGCTGCTTCTACCATTTTCATTAAATATCCAATTCTTGCATATTGAATTGCACTAGAAGATGCCTGTAAGATAACAGGTGAATTTTGCTCTGCTGCTGCATCCATAATCCCTTGTACAATTTCCATATTATTTACGTTAAACGCTCCTATGGCATAATGCTCTTTCATAGCTTTTTCAAACATTTCTTTAGTCGTTACTAATGGCATAATTTTATTCCTCCTTACAAACTTTCTTTGGTTATTATATCCTTATCTGATTTTTAAGTCAATTGTTTTTTAATTTTTATTTTCATGTGTTAGTATTCACAGCATATTTTATACTTTTTATTTGCTAATGATATATTTAGATATTTTGTAGTATATTGTGGGGACCTTTCTAGAAAATGTTTGAACGCATGTGAATTACATTTTCTTGAATGGGGATTACGGAAAAATATATCAATATATCATTAGCTATATAGTATAAATTGTAACATATAAAAATCAATATATGTGCTTTCCTAAAGTATTTTCATGATTTTGCATATAACGTTTTATTACGATTGTAGGAATTATATAAATTATGGCTAAGGCCAAAAGTACTATATATACAGGTATATTAATCTTACTGATCACCATACCTAGCGTAATATAGATAACTATACTTACCATAGCTATTATCATTGGCCAAATTAAATTCATGTTTTGTTTAACTACTGCATACTCTGAGCTCCATTCTAGTTTTGGCTTTTTTAAATCTACCATAATCATCAGTAAATTTTGCATGATTATCATAATTACTGCAACAATAGCGGTAAAAAGTAAAATAACTATATTGGTTTGTAAAACATACCATACTAAAGCCATAACCATTATAGCTATAATGGTTTGTAATAGGATAGATGGTAATACTTTATAAATTACTTGTTTTGCTAAGGGAACTGGTATGTATTTCATAAAAGTTGCATTTTGTCCATCTCTTGAAATAGCCGTTGGTGCAATATATCCAAACATAAAAATAAATTGTATTATTCCTAGTATTATGAAAACAATAATATTGGCATTTACTCCCGATAGTTCTTGCGTCATTTGCTGTAGTTCTGCCTGTGGTAAAGCTAAAATTTGTGAAGCAAATAATCCTAAAAAGACTATAGGAATTAAAATAGTTGGCACAATACATTGCATAAGAAATATAGGATTACGATATAGAGTTTTCCATTCCTTTCCTACATAACTTTTCCATAGTTTTCCTCCTTTAAAGTCTTTTCTTTCATTGAATTTTTTATTTGCCTTGTTTCCACTTTCTAAATTTCCTACTGCTCCTTTAAAGTATAGTTTTTGTGCTATTACCATATATAATATATAAGCAACTGCTGTAATGGCTATTAATTGTACTAATCCTAAAATGGCTGTTCCTATACTTTCTACATCTAGTGCCATAATAGAGGCTCCTAAGGTAGGGAAATATCCTTTAAACATATCAACTAAGCTATTAGCTTGCATAATGAATTGTGCTAGTTGTTCATCTGTTACCTCTTGTTGGTTAGATGATAAAAATACTATAGCAAGAGCCAAAACAATGCTTACGATTGTAGCAATTAACTGATACCTATTTTTATTTTTCATGAATTTTGAAAAGCTCATAATAATCATAGAAATAATTCCCGATATAAGCATAGGTAAAATAGGAAATATAGCACAAACTAAAACTGTCATGATGTAAAATACTATATTGGCACCAGTTTGTATTCCATAAATGCATAAAGGAATGAAACCAATGAAAATGACAATAATATATTCTGTTATTAACATAACATTGGTTTTTGCTATGACTATGTCTCGTGGTTTAATTGGTAATGGTAAGATATATTCATTATCGCTTGAAAAATATAGTATATTAATACTCGAAAATATGGTTTGTATTAATACGAACATAGCTATAGCTAGTAAAATTACTCCTATAAAAGCTTGCTCTTGTTGCAAGGGAATTAGTACTGAAATCATGCCATAACTCATAAAGGCTAAAATTCCTGCTAAATAAGCAAAAGCTAATAGCATCATTACCCACATTCCCTTACTTTTATTGTTTGATTCTCCAGCATTCATGGTATTTTGAAAAGAAGTTTTTAAAAAAACTTTTGTTAACGCTAAAATTTTATGCATTTTTTTCACCCCTTTACTCTTCTTTTTCTGTAATTTCTAAAAATAGTTCTTCTAAAGAGGTATTTTCTTTAAATTTCTGTTTCATTTCTTCAAAAGTACCTACAAATAGCAATTTTCCTTTATTGATGATACCTACTCTATCACAAAGTTTTTCTGCTACTTCTAATATATGAGTAGAGAAAAACACCGTTTTCCCTTCTTTAGCATGTTTTCTCATCATTTCTTTTAAATCATAAGAAGATTTTGGGTCAAGCCCTGTCATGGGTTCATCTAATATCCAGTTATTCGGATTATGTAATAAAGCCCCACAAATAACAATTTTTTGTCTCATACCATGAGAATAACTTTGCATTTGATTATTTAAATTTTCATAAATTTCAAATTTTTTGGTTATTTCTTCTATTTTTTCTTTTCTTTCTTGTGTAGGAATTTCGTAAATATCTGCTAAAAATTTTAAATATTCAATTCCTTTCAAACGTAAAAACATATCAGGAGAATCTGGTACATAACCAAAACTTTTTTTGGCTTGTAAAGGATTTTTTTCAATGTCGTAATTATCAATTTTAATTGTTCCTTCATCTGCATTTAAAATACCTGTTATCATTTTAATGGTAGTGGTTTTTCCTGCACCATTTGGTCCCAAAAATCCAAAAATCTCTCCGTTTTTGATTTCTAAGTTCAAGCTATCTACTGATTTTTTGCCTTTTACATATTCCTTTGTTACATTTTCTAGTTGAATCATGCTTTTTTCCTCCTATATTTCTACAACAATTTTATTCGTAGTAATCGATAACACCTTAGAATAATACTCATCTTCTATATGTTCTCGTACTTCTTCTGCAGGTCCATCATATATAACTTTTCCTTCTTTTCGTACTTCTAACTGAATTCTCTTGAATAATCCTATATAATATTTCATTTTATTTCCCCTCAATATGCAATCATTTGTAATACAAAAATATATTGGCATAAACTTCCTAGCATAACAAATATGTGAAAAATTTCATGAAACCCAAAATGTTTCGTTACCCATGGGAATTTTTTTGTACCATAAATAATTCCCCCAATTGTATAAAATATTCCCCCTGCTACTAACCACCATAAAAGTGGCAATGCCCCTATCTGCTGAAAAGTAGTAATTAACGGATATAATGCTATAATCACAATCCAGCCCATGGCTAAATAAATAGATGTTGTCAGCCACCTAGGTGCTTCTAACCATACACATGTTAAAATAATGCCTAATACAGCTAGCCCCCAAACTACTCCAAATATGCTCCATCCCCATCCTCCACGAAGCGGTCCTAAGCATATAGGTGTATAGCTTGCTGCAATTAATACATATATCATTAGATGGTCAAATTTGCGAAATACCTTAGTTGCTGTTTTTCCTACATTTAACATATGATATAAACTACTAAAAGTATATAACAAGATGAGTCCTACTCCAAAAATAGTAACAGATACCACATCCCAAGCAGTTTCCGTTCCTTTAGTTGCTGCTGTTACAATTAAAATTACTAAACCAGCAATAGCTGCAATGGCGCCTATCATATGCGAAATTCCACTAACAGGATCTTTGATTTTTTTCATTTTTCTCCTTTCCTAGTAGTATGGGAATTATAGGTCGTAAAAATAAGATGCTTCTAAATCTGCCTCATGTACTAATAAGGCTATTGGATATTTTTTATAAGCCTGCCCGATTGTTCCATATAATTCCTTTGGCTCTGTAAATCCCATATGCCAACGAATAGCATATCGTTCTTCTGGTGTAAGTTTAATAAATTCTGATAACATCATAACTGATTTTTCCCCATGACCATAAGGAATGGTATCTTCTACTGTATAGTAAGGAACTTTTTCCCATACGCCTAATGCGTTTTTAGCATTCCTATAATCTATTTTATAATAATTAACTTTACAAATATCATGTAGCAAGGCAATGATTTTTACTGATGCACTATCTTCTGTTTTTGTTTTTAATATTTCGTATACTTTCATGCTATGCTCCATAAGTCCACCTTCTTTAGCACCATGAAATCTGGTACTAGCGGGAGCTGTAAAAAAGTCACTATTTTCTAAAAAATGAATTAATTCTTCTATTCCTTCTCTATTCGTTTCTCGTAATAATTTGATAAATTGCTCTTTCATGTGTTTTCTCTCCTATTATTCCTTATTTTCTAAAAATTTAAACATATCTGTATTAAATACTTTGATATAATATGGTTTTATTTGTGGCATTAAGTCTTTAAAATAAATCATATTTCCTTGTACATCTTCTACTTTCATATTAGGAAAATTTTTAATCATTCTTTCATCGCCATAGTGTTCTTTAAAGAAATCTGATATAGCAGGATATTGATAGATGGTATTATACACCAATTCAATAGTAGGCCTGTTTTTTACAGGTAAATCATAATTATGGATAGTTCTTACTAAAAATACCCCTACGATAATGGTAGAAATAATCCAATCTATGGCTAAAAGAACAATAGAAATAGATAAAATGATTTTTCCTACTTTAGCTGTCCATTTCTTCTTTAGATAGTTAATAGCTTTATCTATGTATGGATTTACTATTTTCATTAAAAATAGTGCTAAAAATCCCCACATAACAGAATATAGTAAACACACTCTTCCATGAATATTGAGCGGTAAATCTGAATAGTCCCACCACTTTACATGTAACATAATTTCGCCAAAAAAGCTAACTAGGTATTCTGTAATGGTTCCTACTAAAATTCCTCCTATGAATATTGCCGTGTCGTTTTTCTCTAATGGCTTTAGGCAAGCAATCATAACACTTGCCCCTAAACCATATATAGCACAAAAAGGTCCATATACAAAACTTTTTCTACTTTCTATTACTCCTTTGGTAAAAAGTCCAAATAAAGTTTCTATCACAAGTCCAATGATACTATAAATAATAAAATAAGCAAAAATTCTCCATATTGTTAATTTGATTGTTTTTTTATTCTTCGGAGTATCTACTATTTCTTTTTCTAATACTTCTTCCATATTCCCTCATTTCTATAGTATACATATACATACCAATATAACTTCTAAAACAAAGATGAGAGGAAACCCTATGACAAATGCCATTTTTTTGGTTTTGTGTCTAAACATATACATTCCTAGTATTCCCCCTAGGCCTCCTCCTAATAATACTAACGTAAAAAGTGCTTTTTCACTAATTCTCCATTTTCCTTTTTCTGCTTTTCTCTTATCTATCCACATAGCGAAAAATGCTATGAAGTTAATTATTACCATATATATCACAAAATTTTGTATTGTCAATATCTGACTTAAATTGATTGTATTGCTAAACATTTCTTTTCCTTTCTTTTAACCAAATAGACTCATTTGATTACTTTGGCTCATTCCTTTTAAGCAACCTACTTTATCTAATAGTTCAATAACAGATTTTCCAATTTTTGAACGGATTTTCATATCATCTATAGACATAAATTGTCCTTGTTTTTTGGCTTCATCTATTCCTTCTGCTGCTACAGTTCCTAAACCTGGTATACTGTTTAAAGGTGGTCTAATTCCTTCTTTTTCAATTCGGAATTTGGTTGCATGAGATTTATATAAGTCAATTGGTAAAAAGGTAATTCCTCTTTCATACATTTCCATAACTAACTCTAAAATAGCATACATGTTTTTGTCCTTCGTGGTTGCACTACTTCCCTGTAAGTCAATTTCTTTCATTTTGTTTTTTACTCGTTCTTCTCCATAACACATAATATCACTATCAAACTCGTCTGCACGAATGGTAAAATATGCGGTGTAATATGCCATTGGATAATGTACTTTGAACCATGCTATACGGAAGGCGTTTGTTACATAGGCTGCTGCGTGTGCTTTTGGGAACATGTATTTTATTTTTTTACAAGAGTTAATATACCATTCTGGCACATGATGTTCTCTCATAATAGCTTCATATTCTTGCCATTTTTCTGGGTCTTTTGTTGCTTTTCCTTTACGTACACACTCCATAATTTTAAATGCTTTTTGTGAAGGCAAGCCTTGCTTGATTAAATAAATCATAATGTCATCCCTTGTACAAATGGCTTCACTTAATTTGATGGTTCCCTCTTCTATTAATGTTTGTGCATTACCCAGCCACACATCTGTACCATGGGATAGACCAGAAATTCTTAATAGCTCTTCGAAAGTGGTAGGTCTTGTATCTACTAACATACCACGTACAAATTTTGTACCAAATTCTGGTATACCATAACTTCCTACTTCTGATTTAATTTGCTCTTTGGTTACCCCTAATGCTTTAGTAGAACTAAATATAGACATGGTTTCTTTATCATCTAATGGTACTTTTGTTGGGTCTATTCCCGTTAAGTCATATAGCATACGAATCATAGTAGGATCATCATGCCCTAGAATATCTAATTTTAATAAGTTTTGGTCAATAGAGTGATAATCAAAGTGTGTAGTAATAATATCAGAGTTTGGATCATCGGCAGGGTGTTGTACTGGTGTAAATTCATATATTTCTCTTCCTTTTGGTACAACAATTATTCCTCCTGGATGTTGCCCTGTTGTTCTTTTAATGCCCGTGCAACCAACAGAAACTCTTAATACTTCTGCATTATTAACAGGGATTCCTCTTTCTTCATAATATTTTTTTACATATCCATAAGCTGTTTTATCTGCTACTGTACCTACGGTACCTGCTTTAAAAGTAGTTCCTTTTCCAAAAATAACCTCTGTATATTTGTGTGCTTTAGCTTGATATTCTCCTGAAAAGTTTAAGTCAATATCTGGTTCTTTATCTCCATTAAATCCTAAAAAGGTTTCAAAAGGAATGTCCATACCATCTTTGGCTAATGGATGACCACATTTTGGACAGGTTTTATCTGGCAAGTCAAACCCATTTTTATAGCCATAGTCTGTAAAATCTGAGTATTTACAGTTTGGGCAACGATAATGGGGTGGTAAAGAATTTACTTCTGTAATACCTGTCATATTGGCTACAAAAGAAGAACCTACTGAACCTCTTGAACCTACAATGTATCCATCTTCATTAGATTTCCATACTAACTTTTGAGCAATAATGTACATAACAGAGAATCCATTTTTAATAATAGAAGTCAACTCTTTATCTAACCTGGATTGTACAATTTCTGGTAGTGGATCTCCATATAGCTCATGAGCCTTATCATAAGCTATATCTTTGATAGTTTGCTCACAATTTTCAATATATGGTGGACACTTTTCTGGTGAAATAGGGGATATTCTTTCACACATATCTGCAATTTTATTCGTATTGGTTACTACTACTTCGTAAGCTTTATCTTCTCCTAAATATGTAAATTCTTGTAACATTTCTTCTGTCGTTCTTAGATATAAAGGCGCTTGTTCATCTGCATCTGAGAAGCCTTGTCCTGCCATCAAAATTCTTCTATAAATTTCATCTTGTGGATCCATAAAATGTACATCACAAGTAGCTACTACTAATTTTCCTAATTTTTCTCCTAAGTCTACTATTTTTTTGTTGATATCTTCTAAGGCTTTTTTATCTGGTACTACTCCTTCACGTACTAAGTGCATGTTATTTCCTATAGGTTGAATTTCTAAATAGTCATAATCTTTAGCTATATCTTCTACTTCTTCGTCATCTTTTCCTTCTAAAATAGCTCGATATAATTCTCCTGCTTCACAAGCACTTCCTAAAATCAAGCCTTCTGCATATTTTTTATACACGGACTTTAAAATACGAGGTTTTTTATAAAAATAATCTAAATGAGAAATAGAGATTAGTTTATACAAATTTCTAAGACCAACATAATCTTTCGCTAAAATAATGGCATGATATGTTGGTAATTTTTTATAGTCTACTTTTCCTTGTAGTTTTATATCAATATCATCTACTGTTTGTACACCTTTTTCTTTCATCATTTTTAGCATTTCGCGAAATACTTTAACAGTTGTATCTACATCATCTAATGCTCTATGGGCTACTTCTACTACAATTCCTAATTTATCTGCAATTAAGCCTAATTTATATTTTTTGAAATCTGGAAATAGCTCTTTGGCTAAGCGTAAAGTATCTATATATGTATTTTCAATAGAAAGACCTAACAATTTGGCATTAAATTTTAAAAATCCTATGTCAAAGTCTGCATTATGAGCAACTAAAATGCTATCTCCAATAAAATCTATTACTTTTGGTAAAACTTTTTCTATGGTTTCTGCATCTTTTACCATATCATCTGTAATGTTGGTAACTTCTACTACCTTTTGTGGAATTGGTTTTTCTGGATTAACAAAGCAACTAAATTCATCTATCACTTCTCCATTTTTTACTTTCATAATGCCTACTTCTGTTATTTTTTCTGTTCTAAATGATAAACCCGTTGTTTCTAAGTCTAATACACAATAGGTAGCATCTTCTATATTTTGTTTTTTCGGAAAAGAAACAATGGCACTTTTATCTGGTGCAAGATAGGCTTCTACCCCATAGATAACTTTCATGTCAGGATTATCAAATCCTAACATTTTATGAGCATCTGGAAAAGCTTGTACTACACCATGGTCTGTAATAGCAATTGATTTCATTCCCCACTTCATGGCACGTTTGATTAAGTCTTTTACTGGAGTTACCCCATCCATTTGGCTCATTTGTGTGTGCATATGAAGTTCTACTCTTTTTACTTTACTATTATCTATTCTTTCTTGTTTCTTTTTACCTTCTGTTTCTACAATAACATTGGCAATTACTCCTAATTCTTTGGCAAATGGGTCAAACTGTGCTGTTCCACTAATTCGTAAACCTTTCGCACTTTTGATTCTTCCCATAATTGTTTTTGCCTTTTCCGCTTCTGCAAAAGCTTTACAGGTAATAGTACTACTTCCATCATATAAATCAAACATGAGCAAATGCTTTCCACTTTTTAGTTCACGAGAGTCTGTATTAATTACTTCTCCTTCTAGCATTACTTTTCCACTATCTACTGATAAATCTGCTACTTTTACTAAAGCTTCTTTTATGTTGGGATTTCGTCCTAATATTAAAGGACTATGCTCTTCTTCTGTTGGAGGAGGTGGTGGTGGCGGAACATTTTGCGTATTTGCTGATGGTGCTACTTGTTTTTCTTCTTGTTTTACTTCTGGTTTATTTTCTTCTGCCTTGGTATGTTGTAAAGCTTGTTGACTCATAAGCTTAATAGCCTCTTCTTGTATTTTTTGGCTATATTCCTGATATTTTAGTATATGCTCTTGTGTAATGTTTTCTATAAAACTAACTTGCGTCTTTTTTCCATAAATATTTTCAAAAATATCTGCTAATATTTCATGAAAATGTCTAGCTAGTAAAAAGTCTTTTCCTCTCATTTGTAACATAATGTTGGCTGCTTTTCCTTCAACAGAAATGCTACTTTCCTTTAATAAAGCTTTTACCATAGGATGTTTATAGGAAATATATTCTACAATATCTTGCCATTCTTGTATTATTTGGTTTTCTATTATGCCACTACCTGCTTCTTCACAAACATGTTGTTCTATTTCTTCTTCTTTTTTTATTCTCACTTCTACATTTTTAATGGCAAATCTTGCTTCCAAAAATTTTTCTAATCCATAAATTTCTTTAATAGGAATATGTTCTTCTGTAAGTAAAATAAGCTCTAAGGTATTTGTTTTTTTATATAAATTAATACTTTCTAGCTTTGCTTGGTTTAAAGCAAAACTAGAAGAATTATAATCTCGAAAAATTTCTTTTATCGTTTTATCTGTCAAACACCCCATTTACTTTTTCCTCCTCGTTTTACAGTATTCTTAAAATATCTTGATATGCTACAAAAATAGATAATGTAATTAAGAACGCAAAACCTAATAATTGTATATTGATTTCCATGTTTTCACTTAATTTTTTTCTTCGAATTGCTTCTATAATGAGTAATAATAACTTCCCTCCATCTAAGGCAGGAATTGGTAACAAATTCGTTACTCCTAAAGAAATAGAAATTAGTGCTAACATATAGATAAATTCTCTAATTCCTTCTGTTTTGGCAACTACTTCAGAAATGCCTACTGGTCCCATCATTTGTTGCATAGAAACATTTCCTGTTAATAATTGTTTTACATTGTCAGCAATAGAAGATACGAAATCAATGGTTTCCCAAAAACCATAGTACATTCTATTTCCTAAGTTCATTTGTGCTGTTGCAAATTGTACTCCTAAATAATAAGCATACATTTTATCTAAGGGTAACTCTATGCTAATTTCTTCGTTCCCTCTTTGTAAAACTAATGATAAAGTATCCCCTGCAGTTTGATTGATTTGGTCTATAATTTCTTGCTGATTCGTAATTGTTTTTCCATTAATTTGCAAAATTTTATCATTGGCTTGCACTCCATGTAACGCAGCTGTACTTCCTTCTTCTACCATCAGTACTTTTGTAGAAGTATCATCTCCTCCTTCTAAGTAAATTCCTGTACTCTTATATTCTTGTGCCGTTGGAGTTACTTCTATATCTAGCAATTGTTCATTTCTTTTTACTGTTATGGTTAAAGGCTTTCCTTCACTATTTTGCAAAATTTTGTCCATATCTGTTTTAAGATGAATATCTTTTCCTTCTATTTTTACAATTTCATCTCCTACTTGTAATTCAGACTGAGAAGCTGCATACTCTGGCAAAATGCTTTCTATTTGCGTTGACACATAATTATTTTGTGTTGCCATTAACCCAAAATATACTAGTAATGCAAAAATGATATTCACTGTTGCTCCTGCTACTACAATGGCTATTCTTTTAGGTATGCTAGCTTGACTAAAAGAACCCTCTGACTCAGAACGTTCTTCTTCTCCTTCCATGCTAACAAATCCTCCTAAAGGGATTAAACGTAAAGCATATTTTGTTTGTTTTCCTTGTTTTTTCCAAATAGTTGGTCCAAAACCAATAGCAAATTCATTTACTTTTACTTTGCATAATTTTGCAACTGTAAAATGACCTAATTCATGTATAAAAATAAGAAAACCTAATAAAAATACAATTTTTATTAGTGCTATTAAAAAAGCAAGCAATTTTTCCTCCTTTTCTTTGCTTATAGCATTCTAAATAATACATAAGCAAATGGTGCAATAAATATTAGACTATCTATTCTGTCTAACATCCCCCCATGCCCTGGTATTAAATTACTAAAATCTTTTATTTCTACATAGCGTTTAATACTAGATGCTGCAAAATCTCCCATTTGTCCAATAAAGCTAAGTGCTATTCCTATAATTGCCATAATCCAGTAAGAATATTCCATATTCCAGAAATAATTCACTGCCATAGTATAGAGAAGAATCAAAATGGTAGCACCTATTGTTCCCCCTATACAACCTTCAATCGATTTTTTTGGACTTACTTTGCTAAATTTATGTTTACCAAAATATTTTCCTATGAAAAAGGCAAAAATATCCGTTCCCCAAGCAGCAATAATAGCATACCAAATTAAAATATTTCCATTTGGCATTCCATCTAAAAAGGCAATAAACATAATGCAAAATACTACATAACAAATGCCAAAAAAAGTATAGGCAATATCTTTAAAAGTAGTTTTCATATCGGTTGCAATGACTTGTGCAAATAATAGTAATAACAATATAGGTACGGCTCCACTTACTACAATTGGTAACCATTCTATAGGTACCAAATGAATAATGGAAATAGAAGCACAGCATAGGTATCCTATCCAGCGTACAGGATTAGAAACATGAGATACTGCATTAAAATATTCATTTAAAGCTAAATAGGCAATAAACGCTAAACAAATATCTACAATATATTTATTTCTAATCAGTAATATAATGAGAACTAGTGGAAACCACATAAGTGCTGAAGTAATTCTTTTTATCATTTATTTTCTCATTCCTTTCGTTATCTTTAGATATTTTATTTTCCTCCAAATTTTCTATTTCTCTTGTTATATATAGCTATAGCTTCGTCTAAATCTTTTTCTGTAAAATCTGGCCAATTTTTATCTACAAATAAAAATTCTGTATAAGCTAATTGCCATGGTAAAAAGTTACTAGTTCTTAATTCTCCACTAGTTCTTATCATTAAATCTGGGTCAGGTATTCCTGCTGTATATAAAGAATTGGCTATGGTATTTTCATTAATTTCGTCTACCGAAATTTCTTGATTTTGTACTTGTTTCGCTATTTTTTTCATAGCTCTTACTAGTTCATCTCTACCTCCATAATTAATGGCAATGGAAAAAGTTGTGCCTGTGTTATTCTTGGTTCTTTCCATACATTTTTTCATACTTTCTTGCATATCTTTTTGCATTTCTTCTATTGCACCAATAATTTTTACTCGGATATTTTCCGTGTCTGCACGCTTGCTATAATCGTCTAAGTAATTTTTTAATAATAACATTAATGCTCCTACTTCTTCTTCTGTTCTTTTCCAATTTTCTGTTGAAAAAGCATAAACCGTAATATAAGGAAGTCCTATTTGATTGGCATATCTAACTATTTTTTCCAGTGTTTTGGCACCTTCTTTATGTCCTAATTTAATATCCATTCCTTTACTTCTAGCCCATCTACGGTTTCCATCCATGATAATAGCAATGTGATTTGGCATATTTTCTTTTTCCATACTTACAAATCCTTCCCTTTTATTATACAGTCATAATTTCTTTTTCTTTTTTCTCTAATATAGTATCGATTTCATTAATTTTTTTATCTGTTATTTTTTGAATTTCATTTTCTGCCATTTTTAATTCATCTTCTGTAATTTCTGCATCTTTTTGTTTCTTTTTAAATTCATCTATTCCATCTCTTCTTACACTTCTAATTGCTACTTTTGCTTCTTCTGCCATCTTTTTAATTTCTTTTACTAGTTCTTTTCTTCTTTCTTCATTTAATTCTGGGAAAGCTAATCGAATTACTTTTCCATCATTATTGGGTGTAATTCCAATATCTGATGCAAGTATTGCTCTTTCTATATCTTTTAAAATGCTCATATCCCATGGTTGAATAACAATTAATCTTGCTTCTGGAACAGAAATTCCTGCTACTTGATTAATTGGTGTAGGTGTTCCATAATATTCTACAGATACCTTGTTTAATATGGCAGGGTTTGCTCTACCTGCTCTTACTTCTGAAAAATTTTCTTCTAAAACACTAATTGTTTTATTCATTCTTTCTTCTATATTTGTATAATCCATTATATTCTTTTCCTTTCTATTTATTAATTATTTTACAATTGTTCCTATTTTTTCACCTTTTACAGCTTTTACAATATTTTCTGGTTCATCAATACCAAATACCAATAGTGGCATATGATTATCTCTACACATTGCTGTTGCTGTAGAATCCATAACTTTTAGGTCTTTATTTAATACATCTAAATAGGAAATTTCATCATATTTTACTGCATTCTTATCTTTTTTTGGATCTGCAGAATATACAGCATCAATTGATTTTCCTAATAATATGATTTCTGCATTTACTTCTGTAGCTCTTAATACTGCAGCTGTGTCAGTAGTAAAATATGGATGACCTGTTCCACAAGCAAATATAACAACTCTTCCTTTTTGCAAATGTTTCTCTGCTTTTCTGATAATAAAAGGTTCTGCAATTCCTCTCATTTCAATTGCTGTTTGCACACGAGAGTATACTCCTCTTGCTTCTAATGCATCTTGCAAAGCAAGTCCATTCATTGCTGTTGCAAGCATTCCCATATAATCTGCTGTGGTTCTATCCATCTGATGTCCATTTCTTCCTCTCCAAAAGTTTCCTCCTCCTACAACTATAGCTACTTGTACTCCCATATCTACTATTTCTTTGATTTTGTCACATATTTTTCCTATAGTTTCGGCATCAACCCCTGTTTTTTGTTCTCCTGCTAGTGCTTCTCCACTTAATTTGAGTAGCACTCTTTTATATTTTGTTTCAGGCACTTTTTACACACTCCTTATTTTATTTTTTCGTCTCTTATTCTATCACATAATGCAATATAAAAGAAATAGTTTTTTGTAAATTTTATGAGTTTTTTAGAAAAAAGATTGGCATTCACCATTTTACAAATAATGCTGTTTAAATAGGAGTAAATGTTTTGTGAATAGTAACAAAAAAAGAAAATAGCTTTAGCATTTTAAAAACTATTTTCTTTTTTCATGTTTCTTTTAGTTTTATGTTATTGGTATAATGACTGGTCGAAAACCTATATTAAAATAACTACTACCAGCCGTGTGTGAAAAATAAAATCTTCCTGCATTAAGTGTATCCATAAAAGAACCACTTTTCATCATAAATACATTTCTTGAACCAACATAATTAGAAAAATTATTTTCCCATGCTGTTTCTCCTATACTACTGGTTGATGTTTCTCTTACTGCATCTCCATATATTTTTGTATTTGTAACATAGTTAGCACTACTTGCAGAATTTAACCCTTCTGTAGTACTATCTGTTGGGTTATTATCTACTGTACTATCAAATGGATATACCATAGTATATTTTGTGCTTTGTGTTTTTAAAACTTCTCCCTCGTAAGATACAGACTTACCATATTGTAATAGAGATTTATGTCCATTAGCTGTATAACTTGCTGTTCTTTCCCATGTTGCTCCTGATAAATCATATACCCCTGTTATATTTCGTGTACTTGAGGAACTAGTTCCTCCTTTTTGATTCCATGCATATACACTTCCAGTTAGCGTTGGTGTATTTCCTTGTAAAGTATTTATTTCGTCTACTTTTACTACAATTTCTTCTCCATCATTCTTTCCTTGTGTTACTCCGGTTAAAGCATATATACTATCTATTCCATTTTTTCCTGTTGTTTCTGTCCTTTTATTTCCTCCACTATTTAAACTCACATTATTAATAGCTATATCTTGCCCATTTGTTCCGATACTGACTATAACTTAAATAACTTATCATTCCCCATTCACTACTTTTGATTAAGTGTACATCTGATGAGCCAGTAGTAAATCCATAAATATTTCCATTTTCATTCATTGCCTTACAAATATTGTATGCATCATTTTCACTAATATAATTCATGCTATAGGTTAATGGTTGAAATACAGGATAACTAATTTTTGGTAAATTACTTGCATAAATTCCATCTAACCAGTTGCGAGCTTGTTGAAACGAATCTCCTGATGTTCCGGCTTCTACTGCTCTTACCCACGCGTTTGTTTGTGTATAGCTTACTGAACTTTTTACACTTGTTGTATCGTTATTTCCTTCTGGAAATCCTGCTTCAAATTTGGCTACATACATTCCGGTAAGTTCACTATCCCATCCTCCATTGGCAAAGTTAATGTTTGTCTCATTCGTAAAAGCTGGGTGTACATAAAAGTCTGTTGTTGTATCCACTATTTCATCTGCTGTTGTTTGTCTTTTCACTGTTTTTAATTGTCCATCTTGAGAGTCATAATATTGGTCTGTTGTTCCTATTAAGAATTTTACTTGTATTGTTCCTCCTTCTGACTTGTTTTCTGGATTATTATACGTGATTTTATATGCATACCTAGGTATCCATACCCACATACTTCCATCTTCACTTATCGTATTGGCCCATTTACTTTGGCTATAGTCATACCAAGTATTATCGTTCCAGTCCGTTTCTTGTACACTTCCCATTTCTGTTTCAGTTGGTTCTATGAATTTAATTGGTGTCATACCATCTATTGGCTCTGGGGCATTTGGTGTATCCTGGCGTAATTCCGGATTTTGTGTGTTGTTTCCTGCTATGATTTTATCCATTTCGTCTGTGATACTATTAAATGCCATTTGTGTATTCACTTCTGCATCATGCATGGAATTTGCACCTTGCTGTGCTTTCTTAAATATTCCTTGGTTTCCAAGCACCATATTGATGCTAACTGCTGCCAAAATAATTAAAATTACTAGGGTTACAACTAATACGTCTGTAAAAATACGTATAACTGATCTATGTCTTCTTCTCTCTCGAACTCTTATATTCTAACTTACTTGGTTATTCATTTTTTCTACTATATCTTATGTTACCACCTTTTCTCTCACAGCTCACAACTACATATATAAGATATATCTAAAACCGGCGGAGCTCCATTTTACTAGTAGCTGTAGCACAACCTCGACCTGCTGTATAGCTGTCACTATAGTAGAAATCTCCACCTCTAGAAGTACAAGGACTCGCATAGTTCGTGCCAGTGAATGCTGAGTACTCTGTTGACCACTCCCATATATTAGATGCCATATCATTTATCTTACATATTTCATCTTGTTTGGTTCCTGTATTTGTCAACTTATTATTAATTGAGTTTCCTCTTTGATTTGCGTAATCTCTTCCTATTGCTTCTTGTATATACACTACCGCCGTATCCCATGCATAACTATTCATTAAATCACTTTCTACACCACTTCCACTATACGTATTAATCGCTACTTTTGAGGCATCTGGCTGGCTAATAAAATTCCATAAGGTTCCTTCTGTATAACTCATACTATCTTCTAAAAATTCTTTTGATTTCTTACTTGCTGCTTTATAATTCTCTATACTATCTCCACTTGCAAAACTTGCCTCATATCTAGCTATATAGTATCCTCCATTTGTTTTTGCACTATTGACAAAACCTGCTAAATCTTTCGCAGTTGCATTTTCTCCATCTAGTCCGTCAGTTGCTTTTCCTACTCGATATTCTGATAATTCTGTATACTCCGCATCATCTTCTTCAATTATTTCTGTATCTCCATGTTTTTTAAAATTTTCTGGTTCTTCTTCTGTAAACGCTGCCTGTACTAATGTTGGCTTTCCATTTGATGTTGAAAAGGTATATCTTCCTAATATAATTTCTTTACTTTGACTTTTATTATCTTTTACAAATGTTCCTACTGGTATCCACACAAACTGGCTACCTTGCACTTTCTCATCTCCTGATGCACTTACATCTTCAATTACAATTCCTTGCCCAACTGTATCTCCTGAATCCTCTGCTACTTTAAATCCTGCTGGCACCCATATAATATTTCCATGTTCATCTTCTATTGGTGTTTTTGTAGCAAAAGCTTCTCCTCCCTTTACTTCTTCTACTGTTTTTTCTGGCACTACTGGCGTAGTTCCTCCTCCACCTTGTCCACTTGTAATTTTATCTATTTCATCTGTAATACTATTAAATCCTGCCTGAGTATTTACTTCTGCATCATGCATAGAATTAGCACCTTCCTGTGCCTTCTTAAATATTCCTTGATTTCCTAACACCATATTGATACTCACTGCTGCCAAAATAATTAAAATAACTAGGGTTACCACCAAAGCTATTAAAGTTACGGCTTGTTCTTTTTTCGTTTGCTTCATGTTTCTCCTCTCTCCTTTTCCTTTAGTTTTCACTTTTTTTCTTCTTTTATACTGCTTCTATTATATATTATCCTTTCAGTTAATTCTATTACTTTTTAATTACATTTTGGTTACAGTTATATTACATTTTTTACCGAATATATAAATCGTACCTATGTAAAAATAAGAAGCCTATGGTATGACCTACCTATGCAAACTTTTTTGGGTTACGATTATTTCATTTTGTGTATTGCATATTAGCCTACTTTTTTATATAATATGAATATGAAAAAATTAATTGTTGAAGAAAAATATAATCTAAAAAGTTTACAAAATTACATACAAAAAGTTTTTCCTCATGTTTCACAGAATTTATTTTTTAAGACTTTGCGAAAAAAGGACATTAAAATTAACGGGGTACGTGTTTCTCAAAATGTGTATGTCCATACAGGTGATGTTATTGAAATATATTTATCTGATGAATTACTGTTAGGAAAACAAATATCTTTTGAAAGCTTATATGAAAATAAAATTTATGAAGATGAAAATATTCTTATATTGAATAAACCAAGTCAAATAGAGGTATTAGGAACAGATTCGTTAACTTCTATTTTGCAAAAACACTTTTCATTTATTTATCCTTGTCATCGATTAGATAGAAATACACAAGGTTTAATTTTATTTGCTAAAAACACTGCTTCTTTAGAAATTCTATTTAGCAAGTTTAAACAAAAAGAAATAGAGAAACATTATTTGGCAGTTTGCTATCATATTCCTAAAGAAAAGCAACGCACTTTACATAGTTTTTTATTTAAGGATGCTAAAAAAGCGAAAGTATATATTTCTTCTACTCCTAAAAAGGGATATGTGCCAATTTGTACTTCTTACCATGTTCTATATGAAAATCGTAAAAAAGATATTTGCCTTTTAGATGTAGAGATTGAAACAGGTAAAACTCATCAAATTCGTGCTCAATTAGCTACTATTGGTTTACCTATTATTGGTGATGAAAAGTATGGTTCTTATGAGGCTAATCGTTTATTTCATCAAAAGGAACAGTTATTGTGGAATTATGTTTTGCAGTTTCATTTTTCTACAGATGCTGGCATTTTAAATTATTTGAATCACCAATCTTTTGTTATTCCTTCTTTGCTAGAAAGCATAAAAGAAAAGATGTAATAGGAATGTTTATTTCCTCCTTACATCTTTTCTTAACCAAAATACTAGCAAAGGCAAAACTCATGTTTATTGTTCTTTTAATATGTTCTCAAATTCTTCTTCTCCAATTGTTTCCTTTTTCAATAATGTTTGTGCAATAATTTCTAGTTGTTCCATATGCTCTTTGATAATAGATTGTGCTTTTATATATGCACCATCTAATAATAATTTTATTTCTGCTCCTATGGCATCTCCAAATTTTTCTCCTAATATTTGAAGTTCATATGGGTCTTTTTCTGTGTTAATGGATATATTGCCTACAAGAGAACTCATACCATATACCGTAACCATATTTTTAGCAATTTCTGTTGCTACTTCAATATCATTAGCAGCTCCTGTAGATATATCATGGAAAATGATATATTCTGCAGCTCTTCCTCCCATTAAAGCAACTAGTCGTTCTTCTAACTCTGTTTTCTCTATATAGTTTTTATCTTCATTAGATTTATACATGGTATATCCACCAGCCATACCTCTTGGAATGATAGAGATTTCTTTTACATTTTCTTGTGTTGGCAAATAACGGCTTACAATAGCATGACCTGCTTCGTGATATGCCGTAATTTTTTTATCTTTTTCTGAATATACTCTGCTTACTTTTTGTAAGCCTACTGTTACTTTCTTTACAGCTTCTTCTATATCTTGTTCTTCAATTGCTGTATGTTGATTGACTGTAGCAATAATGGCTGCCTCATTTAAAATATTCGCTAGTTCTGCTCCTGTAAGTCCTGCTGTATCTTCTGCTATATTTTTTAAGTTTACGTCTTCTGCAAATTTCTTTTCTTTTGCATGAATTTTTAATATTTCTTCTCTTCCACGTAAATCTGGTATTTGAACGGTAATTTGTCTATCAAATCTACCTGGTCTTAGTAGCGCTTTGTCTAACATTTCTGGTCTATTGGTTGCTGCTAGTACGATAATGGTTTCATCTGTATCAAATCCATCCATTTCTACAAGCAATTGGTTAAGTGTTTGATTATTTTCTGATTCTGCTCCATTTCCTGCAGAACGTCTTGCTCCTATGGCATCAATTTCATCAATAAATACAATACATGGTGACATTTTTCTTGCTTTTTCAAATAATTTTCTTACACGGGATGCACCTAATCCTGCAAATAGTTCTATAAATTCTGATCCACTCATAGAAATAAAAGGAACACCTGCTTCACCAGCAATTGCTTTAGCAATTAAAGTTTTTCCTGTTCCTGGTTTACCATATAAAAGTACTCCTCTTGGAATTTTGGCTCCCATTTTAGTAAATTTTTCTGGATTTTTTAAAAATTCTACAATTTCTATTAATTCTTGCTTTTCTTCTTTTAATCCTGCTACATCATCAAATTTTACCTTTACTTTTGTAGCTGTTTCGTCATATACTTTGCCATTATCTCCTAATCCTTGCATTTTAAATACTAAAATAATTAATGCTACTAGTAACAAAGTTGGTAATATTTGCAAGAAGCCTGCTGAAAAAGTTAATAATCCATTTTGTGGTTTTTGAATTAAATCTATATCGCTATTTTTATTTACTTTTTCTTCTTGTATTAATTCTATGAAAGCCTGTGTACTAGGAACAATTGCTTTTTTTTCTTCTTCTACATCTTTTAATTTTACTTTTACGCTAGTACTTCCTACTGTCATTTCTATTTTTTCTACTTCGCCATCAGAAATTTTGGTTAATAATTCTGTATATGAAATTTCATTTTCATTTGGCTGATTCATAAGAATAATAAAAATCGTCATAAAAGCAATAGCTACAAGTGCAACTCCTATACTAATCCATATGATATGATTTTTCTTTTTATTATTTTCTGGTTTTTGATTGTTCATGGTTTCTTCCTTTCGCTCTATACATTATCTGCTTGTGGACTATCTGTCCCATTTTGTTTATCTTGTTTTTTCTCTTGTTTCTTTTTTTCCTCTTCTCTTCTTTTTCTTCTTTCTGTTTCTTCTCTTTCTTGTCTTTCTTTTTCTTTTTGCTCTTCTTCTGCCTGTTTTTGTGCTGCAATTTTAGCTTGCTCTTCTATAATCATAGTAAGTTCTTGTTGTTTTTTCATGATATCTGACTTTATGATAAATAAGGATGCTATAATATAAATGTAGGCAACCGTAATATACATAATATCAAAGTACGTAATGGTAAAACCTGTAAACAGATTCATTACGGTATATATGGTTAATAAAATAGTAGGAAGTGTTAATGCATATATTGCCATTTTTATCATAGCCGATATTTTTAAGCGTAGACGGAGAGCTATTGCTGTTAAATAGCCTGCTATTCCTAAGAATAGCGCATACATCATTGTCATTATCATATTTAGCATGAAGAAATAGATTACATATGTGATGAAAAATGCTATAGCCATAATAATGGTATTATTCCCTGAAAAGTAATTTACTATATCATTTTTTTGAAATTTTTCTATTTCATAAATAGCAAAAAAATCTGCATACGTATATTCTATTAATTCCTTGCTTTGTGGTAATTTGAAATACATTTTGTCATGAAGCAATAATACCCCTACTTGATTTTGTTGTAACTTACTTTTTTCTTCTTCTATTTTTTCTATTGTAATATCTTTAGAGGTATCTATTATGATTTTTTGAATGAATTCATCTTCTAAGGAAATGATGATTGGTTGCTCTTCACTTTCTACTGTCAATTCATTGTTTTCATAATATAAGTTGGGAAGCTGAGTATCAATATAGGATATAGCTTGTCCCATTTTTTGATACATTTGTATACTAAATGCCAGTCCACAAATGATAGTCATAAAAAGAATTAATATAATGACATATGAGGCAACTTTTGTAAAATGCTGAGAAGCAAGTATAGGGTATTGGTCAAAATCCTTGATACTTGCTAGCATTTTTTGAAAAAAATTCATCTCTTTTTGTGTTTTTTCATTCATCCTTAGCTCTTCCTTCCCATTTATAATTTCTCGACAGTCATACCTTCTTTCGTGTCTTTTATAGTATAACCTTTTTCTTCAATTTCTTTCCTTAATTGATCAGAAAGTTCCCAATTTTTATTCTGTCTTGCTATTTTTCTTTCTTCTATTAATTTTTGTATTTCTTCTGGGAAACTAACTTCTTTTTGTTCTTGTAAGTAGTTTCCTGCATTTTTTAAGTCTAATGCTAATATTTCATCAAATGCTAATAATAATTTTGCATATTGTTTCGATTTTTTCTCATTTCTTGCTACTTCCCATACAACCCCCATAGCTAAAGGCATATTTAAGTCATCATTAACTGCTTCCATAAAGCGTTTTTGATAGTTCTGGATTGTTTCTTCTTCTATTACCTCTTCTCCTTGCTTATGTTTGATATAACTTTCACGTAAACGATTTAACGCCTTTTGTGCGGAAAGTGCGCCTGCAAAAGTAAAGTTTAATTTTGTTCTGTAATGTGCCGTATAACAAAATAGTTTATAAGCTAGAGGTTCTATTCCTTTTTCTTGTAATTGTGCTAAAGTATAGGTATTTCCTAAACTTTTTGACATTTTTCCCCCATCTACTTGTAAAAATTCCACATGCATCCATCTTTTTGCTGGTATTTTTCCTGTTGCTCCTTTACTTTGTGCAATTTCATTTTCGTGATGTGTTGGTATATGGTCAACACCTCCCGTATGAATATCAAATTGGTCTCCTAAATATTTTCTTCCCATTGCAGAACATTCTAAATGCCAACCTGGATAAGATAACCCCCATGGGCTTTCCCATTTCATAATATGATTTTCTGGGGCTTTAATCCATACAGCAAAATCATAAGGATTTTTCTTTTCTTGATCAACTTCTACTCTCGCTCCTGCAATTTGTTCATCTAACTTTCTATTAGAAAGAATAGGATATTTATCTAACTTAGATACATCAAAATAGATGGCTGTAGAAGTTTCATAAGCATAACCATTTTTTAAAAGAGTTTCTACATATTGTTCCATTTCTGGTATATGGTCAGTTGCTTTTGCTATAATTTCAGGAATATCTATATGCAATTTTTGTATATCTTGCATAAAAGCTTCTGTATAAAATTTGGCAATTTCATATGGGTTCTTTTTTTCTTTTCTAGCTGCCTTTTCCATTTTGTCTTCCCCTTCATCTGCATCAGATTCTAAATGCCCTACATCAGTAATATTCATAACATGTTTAATTGTATATCCATTTTTTTTAAGAACTCTACGTAAATTATCCATAAAAATATAAGCTCTAAAGTTTCCTATATGAGCATAGTTATATACGGTAGGTCCACATGTATATATTCTAACTTCGTTTCCTTCTAAAGGTTTAAATTCTTCTTTTTGTTTTGTTAATGTATTATATAAATATAATTTCATATGATGTCCTTTCTTATTTTACGAATGTATCTATTGCCATAGATACATTCGCTTTTCTATAACATTATTCTTCTGGAGTTTGTGTTGTTCCTCCTTCTACATCATTGGTAGTTTCTCCTGGTTTTGTGGCATCTGTATTAGAATTTGGCTTTTCTGTATTGGTATTTGGTTTTTCTTCTTCATTGCCATCTTCTGAATCTTCCTTTACTGTTCCCACATATATAGTTATGGTTGTTCCTTTGTCTACTTTTTTACCTTTTTCTATACTTTGTTCAATAACCTTTCCTTCATTGGCTTTACTACTTTCTTTCGTTTTTACTGTTACTTTAAGGCCTTTATCTTCTAATGCTTTTTTAGCATCAGCTTGCTTTTTGCCTATTACATTAGGAACTTCTACTTGCTCTATTACTGGTTCTTTATGTTCTGTACAGGTTTCTGTTGGAATATCAAATTTTGTTCCATAATTGGTTTGCCATAATCCCTTTGTTTCTTTTTCTGGTTTTACTAAGAATGTTTTTTCTTCCACGTTCGTACAATATTCGTTGGCAATTTTTCCTGTATCTTTACATATTTTTAATTTTTGATGTCCTTCACACTTACCTGGTACAGTTCCTTTTACAAAGTATTCTGTAGTTGTTCTTGCACAAGATGATGTTGCTACTTTTCCACTATCTTTACAAATGGTTGCCGAAACAATATTACTTGGCTTTTCAAATCGTTTATTTGGTAAATCTGCGTGTACATCTTTCATAATAGCTGCCCAAATATTAGCGGCATTGTTAATACTTAATCCAGTAGATGCTTCATGATCAAATCCGTACCATGTTGCTGCTGCATAATATGGAGTAAATCCGCATAGCCATCTTTCCATATAACTATCTGTTGAACCTGTTTTTGCTGCTACATCCATTCCTGAAATTCTACATACAGAAGCTGTTCCATAGTTAACTGCAGATGTTAATATAGATTTTAATATATAGGCATTTCCTTCTGAAATTACTTGTCTTTTTTCTTGTGTTGGTTCTAATACTACATTTCCATTGGCATCTGTTACACTTGTATAGAAAGTTGGGGTAATATATTCTCCATCATTAGCTATTGCTGCATAAGCTGCGGCCATTTCTAATGGAGTAACATCTAAAGTACCTAACGCTAATGTGATATCTGGTTCATAATTTTCATTAATGTTATATCCTATTTCTTTCATAAACTCAATAGCATTATCAGGCCCTAATTCTCTCATAATTTTCAAGTTTACTATATTAGAAGAACGTGCTACTCCATCTCTTACTGTAGTAAGTCCTGGGAATTGATAATCTGAGTTATGTGGGGTATAGTCTCCACCAAAATTGGTTGAAGAATCGTCATATACGGTTGCTGCTGTAATAATATTCTTTTCTAATGCTGGTGCTACACAGGCGATTGGCTTAATAGAAGATCCTGGCTTTTTATGCGCTTGTGTGGCTCTGTTTAATCCTAATGTACTTTGGTCTGTTCCCAAGCCACCCATTGCTCCTACTACTTGACCTGTAGTTGGCTCAATAACTACCATTGCTGCTTGCACATGTCCTTCATTTAATAAGTTTCCCTCACTATCTTTTTCATTACTTGTTACTATATATTTTTCTTTCTGAAATTCTTCTTCCATTCTATTTTGAATTTCTGTTCTTTGTGTAGTATGTAATGTATATCCACTTCCAAATAATTTTGCTTTAGCTGCTGTATAGGTTAATCCTTCTTTTTCTGCTAAATCTTGTGTTGCCTGTTCAACTGCTGCAGCTACTTGGTATGAATATGTACTGGTAGATATATTTCCTTTTTGGAATGGTAAACCTGCTTCTACTTGTTGTACTGCTGCATCATATTCTTCATCTGTAAAATTGATTTCTAGTTTTTCTCTTAATTCTTTCATTTTTGCTAGTACAATTTTTGTTTTTCTTTTAATGACTTCACTATTATCTTCTTCTGGGTCAAATGGATAATATGCATTTGGGGAGTCGTTGATTCCTGCTAAAAATGCTGACTCTGCCAATGTTAAATCTTTAGCTGATTTTGAAAAATAATATTGTGCTCCCGCTTCTACCCCCATAATATCTACATAGTCATTTACTCCTCCCATATAGATATAATTTAAGTATGTTTCTAAAATTTGTGATTTGGATAATACTTTTTCTGTATTATATGCTCTTGCCATTTCTCTTATTTTTCTTTGTACACCTGCAGCTCCTTCTCTGTCATCATCATTAAACATATTTTTAATTAATTGTTGTGTAATGGTACTTCCTCCAAAAGAAGATTCTCCTCCATTAAAAATGTAAGTTAATGTTGCTTTAGCTGTTCTGAGAATGTCTATACCATTATGTTCATAAAATCTCTCATCTTCTATGGCTATAAATGCTTTTGGTAGATAATCTGGCATTTCTTCCATAGTAATAATTTTACGATTTTCATCTCCTACTAAAGTTGCTAAAACATTTCCGTCTGCATCTGTTGCTTTTGAATTTTCTATATTAATCATAAAATCTTCTGCAGATACTTTATATTTATCGCTAAAGAAAATTCCCGCTATAATTCCAGCTGCTATTAAACCTAATAATATTATAGCTATAAAAATAAATAAAATGACTCTTTTTAATATTTTATGTTTTTTCTTATTTTTTAATTTTTGTTGTTTATTACCTTCTGTTTCATTTCCTTTTTTCTTTGTTTTTGTATTTTTAACTTTAGTCTTTTTTACTTTTTTTAGTTCATGCTTTTTCTTTTTTTCTTCACTCATTTTTTATCCTCCTTGGCATAAAATCATGATGATATTATATTATATATTCATAAAAAATTAAAGTGTTTTCCTAAAAAATTCACAATTTTGTAATAATTTTATATTTAAAAAACTTCAAAAAAAAATATCCCATAATTTCTTATGAGATATTTTTGATTTATTTAGCATATTCTATTACTCTTGTTTCGCGAATGATGTTAACTTTTATTTGACCTGGATATTCCATTTCATTTTCTACTTTCTTTGCTACCTCTCTTGCTAATAAGGTCATTTGGCTATCTGTTATTTTTTCTGGTTTTACTATAATTCTTACCTCTCTACCAGCTTGAATAGCAAAGGATTTTTCTACTCCTTCGAAAGAATCTGCAATTTCTTCTAGTTTTTCTAATCTTTTAATATAGGCTTCTAAAGTTTCTCTTCTTGCTCCTGGTCTTGAAGCTGAAATAGCATCTGCTGCTTGTACTAATACTGCTTCTATAGTTTTAGGTTCTACATCTCCATGATGTGCTTGTACTGCATTAATAACTAAATCATTTTCTTTATATTTTTTCAATATTTCAACACCAATTTCCACATGTGTTCCTTCCATATCATGGTCTAAGGCTTTTCCAATATCATGTAATAATCCGGCTCTTCTTGCTATTCTAGCATCTAACCCCAATTCTTCTGCCATAATTCTTGCTAAGTGAGATACTTCAATAGAATGATTTAACACATTTTGACCATAACTTGTTCTATACTTTAATTTTCCTATCAATTTTATAATATCTGGATGTAATCCATTAACTCCTGCTTCTAAGGCTGCTCTTTCTCCTTCTTCTTTAATATTAGCTTCTAATTCTTCTCTTGACTTTTCTACCATTTCTTCAATTTTGGCAGGATGGATTCTTCCATCATTGATTAGTTTTTCTAGTGCCATTTTTGCTATTTCTCTTCTTAGTGGGTCAAAACCCGAGATTACTACTGCTTCTGGAGTATCATCAATAATTAAATCAATACCTGTTAGTGTTTCTAAAGCTTTTATATTTCTTCCTTCTCTACCTATAATTCTACCTTTCATGTCATCATTTGGTAAAGAAACTATTGACACAGTTGTTTCTTGTGAATGGTCTGCTGCACATTTTTGTATAGCATAACTAATCACCTCTTTTGCATTTTTTTCTGCAGTTTCTTTAGCTTTTTGGTCTAGTTCGCGAATTAATGTTGCTTTTTCGTTTGTTATTTGTTTTTCCACTTCGCTTAATAATTGCTTTTTAGCTTGTTCTACAGATAATCTTGAAATTCTTTGTAATTCTTGTATTGCTTGTTCATGTAATTGCTCTAATTGTTCTTTTTGTTTGTCCAAATCTTGTTCCTTATTGCTTAAATTCTTTTCTTTCTTTTCTAAGTTTTCCATTTTATTTTCAAGATTTTCTTCTTTTTGCAATAAACGTCTTTCTTGTTGTTGAATTTCGCCTCTTCTTTCTCTAACCTCTTGATCAAAATCTTTTCTGCTATTCATAATTTCTTCTTTTGCTTTAAAGATTTCTTCCTTTTTGATATTTTGTGCTTCTTTATTAGCAAGTTCAATAATTCGTTTTGATTCTGCTTCAGCACTTTCCATTTTTGTTTCTGCTATTTTTTTACGAATAACAATTCCCACAAAAGTGAAAATTACTGCTGAGATTAGAAAAATGGCAATATTGATTACTATTTCCATAATCATCCACCTTTCCCTTATTTAGTTTTCAATGTACAATAATATATATCTTTCTTTATTTATTTTTTAGAATATATTTTGTCTCCAATATTATTTTACCTTTATTCTGTAAAACTGTCAATAATTTTTAGGAATTATCCTAAAACATTTTACAAATTGCCCCAATATATGGTAAAATGTTGAAGAATGATAAAGGAGGAATCACAAAATGGCAAATATTATTGAAATTTTAAGAGAACGTGGCTACATAGAACAAATTACAGATGAAGATGAAGTAAAAAAATTATTGGAAAATGAGTCTGTTCCTTTTTATATAGGTTTTGACCCTACTGCTGATAGTTTGCATGTAGGACATTTTGTATCTATGATGGTAGCTTCGCAAATGCAAAGAGCTGGACATAAACCCATTATTTTAATTGGTGGTGGAACTGCTACTATTGGAGATCCATCTGGTAAAACAGATATGAGAAGAATGATGTCCAGAGAAGAAATTAATCATAATGTGGAATGCTTTAAAAAGCAACTTTCTCGCTTTTTAAGTTTTGAAGGTGACAATGCAGCCATTATTGTTAATAATGCCGATTGGCTTTTGAATTTGAATTTTGTAGAATTTATGCGCGATATTGGCTCTTTATTTTCTATTAACCGTATGCTTGCAGCTGAATGTTATAAACAAAGATTGGAAAAAGGTCTTACCTTTTTTGAATTAGGTTACATGCTTATGCAATCTTATGATTTTTTAGTGTTACATAACCAATATCACTGTAAATTAGAAATGGGCGGAAATGACCAATGGTCTAACATCATTGGTGGAGTAGAACTAATTCGTAAAATTGGACATCATGATGCTTATGGTTTAACTTTTAAACTTCTTACTACCAAAGAAGGAAAGAAAATGGGAAAAACAGAAAAAGGCGCTTTATGGTTAGATCCTCAAAAAACTTCTCCTTATGAGTTTTATCAATATTGGAGAAATATTGCTGATGAAGATGTAAAAACCGTATTAAGTCTTCTTACTTTCTTACCTATGGAAGAAGTTAATCGCTTATCTAGTTTGCAAGACGAGCAAATCAATGAGGCTAAAAAGAGAGCTGCTTTTGAAATTACCAAATTAATTCATGGCGAAGAAGAAGCAAAAAAAGCAGAAGAAGCTGCTAATGCATTGTTTAGTGGAGAAGGTAACTTAGAAAACATGCCAACAACAGTAATAGAAGATGAGACTATTTCTCTATTAGATGCAATGATTTTAATTGGTTTTGCTCCTTCTAAAAGTCAGGCAAGAACATTAATTTTGCAAGGTGGTATTTCTTTACATGATGAAAAGATAACAGATGTGAACTATTGTATTGATAAAAAGCAATTTGCAGAAAATTATGTTATTCTCAAAAAAGGCAAAAAAATCTTCCATAAGATAGAATGGAAAAACTAAAACAGGGTTACCCCTGTTTTTATTATATTTAAAATTATTGATTTTCCTGCATTTCTTTAGCAATGCTATCTTCTCCTTCTCTCATTGCTAAAATTGTTTTTTCAAATAAGGTATTTAAGTCCATCTCTAGCATATCTGCTCCTTGTTGGATAATTTCTCTTGAACATCCTGCTGCAAATTTTTTATCTTTAAATTTCTTTTTTAAGCTAGAAACTTCCATATCTTTTGTGCTTTTAGAAGGTCGCATTTTGGCAGCAGCCCATATTAGCCCTGTTAGTTCATCTGTTGCAAATAGTACTTTTTCCATGTACTTTTCTGGCTTAATATCTGTACAACTTCCATAGGCATGTGAACAAATTGCATGAATCATCTCCTCTGAAGCATCAATTTCTTTTAGAAGTTCTGGTGCTTTTTTACAATGTTCTTCTGGAAACTTTTCGTAGTCTACATCATGAAGTAACCCTACTATTCCCCAAAAATCTTCATCTTCCTTTGCTTCTTTTGCCCATACTCTCATTACATTTTCTACCGTTAATGCATGTAATATATGAAAAGGTTCTTGATTATATTTCTTTAATAAAGCTAATGCTTGTTCTCTATTTACCATGTTCTCCTCCTTTTTGTTTTTTCCTATTATATCACTTTTTTTCAACTTGTACAGAGAATTATGACAAAAATGTAAGTGTTGTGTCATGTTTTTCGATTTTTGTTTTGTCGAAAATTGTATATAATGGTAATAAAGGAGGATAAGGTATATGAAAATTTTTAGAAAAATACTACTCGTTTTATTTTTAGTTCTTATGAGTATACTATTATTAATTATTGGTCAAGGGTACTCTATGTATCAAAATGCTATTTCTGAAACTCCCCTTGAAGAAAAAGTAAGTCAAATTCGACAAAAGGAAAATTTTACGCCTATTGCTATTATGCCTAAAATGTACCAAAATGCTGTTATTTCTGTAGAAGATCACCGTTTTGAAGAACATTCTGGAATAGATTTTATTGCTATTGGAAGAGCTATCATCAATAATATAAAAGCATTAGATTTAGTTGAAGGTGGTAGTACTATCACTCAACAACTTGCTAAAAATATGTACTTTACCCAAGAAAAGAAATTTACGAGAAAAATAGCAGAAGTTTTTACCGCCTTTGATTTAGAGAAAAAATATTCTAAGCAAGAAATCTTAGAGTTATATCTCAATACCTGTTATTTTGGAAATGGATATTATTCTGTATCTGAAGCTTGTTTAGGATATTTTGGAAAAGAAGTGCAAGATATGACAGATGCTGAATGTGTATTGCTTGCCGGTATTCCCAATGCTCCCTCTGTGTATTCTCCCTATGAAAATTTAGAGCTTGCTAAACAAAGGCAACATCAAGTACTACGTAGTATGGTACAAAATGGTTATCTTACTCAAGAACAGGCTGATACTATTGCTTCGGATAATTCCGTTTTTTATCGATTTGAAAATTCCTAAAAAATAATGAGATTTCCATTGTTTTTTAGCCATAAAGCAATATCATCATAGTCTGGTATATATTGTTTTACTAACTCATAAAATTGAGAACTGTGGTTAGCATATACTAAGTGACATAATTCATGAACTAGTATGGCATCTATCACATGCATAGGCAACATAATAATACGACTACTAAAATGTAACCTTGCAATTTTCGGAGCACAGCTTCCAAATTTACTTACTGCATCACGAATTTGATAATCTGCATAAGATATATTCGTGATGTTGCTCCAATAAGGTAGTCTTTTTTCTACTACCTGTTTTGTTTCTTCTTTTAATTTTTCTTTGATTTTATTTTTTATTTTATTTTTTACTTCTTCATTTTCCCATTGCATATGGCTAGGAATTTGAATCATGATTTGATTTTCTTGTGGTTGAATATCTATTTGTATGTTTTTACCATTTTCAACTGCATAAGTATGTATTGTCAACATATTTCCCAAGTAAGAAATTTGTTCTCCAGTTTCCCATTTATGCTGTTTTGCTAAGTTTTTTAACTTCTGCTCTTCCATAATAACATATTGCTTATAAATAGCTTGCTCATTTTCTTTTAGCAAGCTTACAATCTGCCCCCTTGTTGTTTTGGTAGGCATACTTACATTGAGAATATCTTCTCTAAAAAAAATTTTTATTTTTTTCGTATTTTTAAACTTACGTAAAATAACATTTATCTTTTTTCCATTAATTTCAATATAATATTTGGCCATATATTTACCTATTTTCTTTCCCATGAGATTTGATTTTGTTTTCCATCACTTGTAATAACAATTGTTCCTTTTTCATCTGTTCGATAAATGCTAATGCCTTCTTTTTCTAGCCTCTTAATAATTTCTTCACTCGGATGCCCATAATGGTTATCTTTTCCTACCGATATAATGGCAATTTGTGGTGAAACTTGTTTTAAAAATTCTTCACTTGTACTAGTATCAGACCCATGATGCCCTACTTTTAATACATTGGTTTTTTCCCATTTACGTGCCTGTTCATTTTCTGTTTCACTATCTCCCATAAATAGATAGCTTTGCTCTCCATAAGTTGCTCTTAGCACAATAGAAGATAAATTTAAGTTTTCTTGTTCTTCTTTTGTTCCTGTTCCACATTGCATAATTTCACATTCTACTTCTCCTATAGTAAATACTTTTCCTACCTCTGGTGTTTCTATTTGCATTCCTTGCTTTATTACTGCATCTAATACATCTTCAAAAGTTTTTGTATTGGTTTGTACTTTAGGCATATAGATATGTTCTATTGCAAAATTTTCAATTACGTCATCTAGCCCCCCTATATGATCTTCATGGGGATGTGTGCCTATAATATAATTTAATTTTGTTATTCCTAAGTTTTTTAAATTTTGTACTACTGTTTCTCCCATTTCATTTGTACCTGCATCTATTAATACACTTTCATGATTATGGGTTATCAGTATGCTATCTGCCTGCCCTACATCAAAAAAATATATTTTCAAAAAATTTTCTGTATTGCCTGTTAATACTACATTTTCTTGATAAGTTGGTTTTGTTTCATTCATTGCTCCTATTCCTAACAAGCTAATGATAGCAATACAAATACAACTTATTATCCCTTTGATTACTCTTTTTTTTCTTCTCTTTGGCATATTTCCCCCTATTATTTATTTAATTTTTCCATGCTTGTTTCATTTTATCTTGTATTTTATTTTGTACAAATTTTGTTTTTTCTTGTGCTAATTGATATTTTTCCTCTTGAAAGATTAGTATACTGCCTTCTTTTGCTTCATTTGGTAAATCTTTTTTTAAAATTTCTATTTTTTGTTTGGTGTTTCTTTCTTCACAAACAGCTATATCTCCTTCAAATCTATCTATTACTAATTCTTGTTCCATTTTAGTTAACCTTTCTTCTAAAAGTTCTATTAATTCTTCTGCTACAGTTTTAACTTGTTTTCCTATATTTTGCAATAAATCCATGACTATTCTATGGCCTCCTTTTTTATTTGGCCCCTCTTTTTCTTCTTGCCTCATTATATCAAAACCATTTGGCAAATGCAATAAAAATAGGATATACTATTTTGATATAATATATCCCATTTTATTTTATCCAAAAAATCCTCTTTTTTTGACTGGTGGTTGTTCTCCCATAGTTTTAGCCAACTCGGTTAATAAGTCTCTTTGCTCTTTTGTAAGTCTTTTGGGAATTTGTACCTGCACTGTAAATACAAAATCTCCTTGATAACTTCCATTTACCGATTTAAAACCTTTATTTTTGATAATAAAAGACGTTCCTGTTTGTGTACCTTCTGGAATTTTATACTTTTCTGTTGTACCATCTACCATAGGAATGTTTAGCTCTGCTCCTAATGTTGCTTGTGTAAAAGTAATAGGAATATCACAAAAAATTCTTTCATTTCTTCTTGTATATATACTATGTTTCTTTAATCTGACAACTATGTATAAATCTCCTTTTGTTCCTCCTCTTTCGCCAGGTTCTCCCTCGCCTCGAAGTACAATAGTTTGATTATCATCAATTCCTGCTGGAATTTTTACTTTAATTCTTGCTTGTTTTCTTACTGTTCCTTTTCCTCTACAAGTATCACAAGGTTCACTAATTACTTTTCCTGTTCCTTTACAGTTAGAGCATGTTCTTTGTGTTTGCATTTGCCCTAAAATGGTAGTTTGTACTTGTTTAATAGTTCCTGTTCCATGGCATACACTACAAGTTAATATATTACTTCCTGGTTTTGCCTTGTTTCCATGGCAAGTTGGACAGATTTCATCTCTTGTTATTACAATTTCTTTTTCTACTCCGGTATAAGCTTCTTCAAAAGTAATATCTACTGTTGCCTTTAAATCAGCTCCTTTTACAGGTCCTGTTTTGTTTGTTCTAGATGAACCTCCAAAACCACCTCCAAATATAGAGGAGAAGATATCTCCTAAATCATCAAATCCATCAAAACCTGAGGTAGTATAAGAGTAATATCCGTTTTGTCCTCCAAAACCACCAAATCCTCCTGTACCACCGCCAAATCCTTGTGGTCCATCTGGTCCAAATTGATCATACATTCTTCTTTTTTCTGGATTAGACAATGTTTCATATGCTTCATTCACTTCTTTGAATTTAGCCTCTGCCTCTTTTTTATTATCCGGGTTTGCATCAGGATGATATTTTTTTGCCAACTTTCGATATGCTTTTTTTAGCTCTTCATCTGTTGCCGTTTTGCTTACTCCTAAAACTTCATAATAATCTCTTTTTCCAGCCATTTTTTCCTCCCCAAGATTTTGTTATGACTTAAAAGTTGGAAGTTAGAGTTTTCTCTAACTCCCAATCATCTTATTTATTATCTTTATCGTCTTCTACTTTATAATCTGCATCATATACATTACCATTTGCATCTACATTTGGTCCTGCATTGTTTGCTTCTGCACCATTAGTATTGTTAGCACCTTGTGCATTAGCATTTTGATTTTGTTGTACTTGGTTATATAATTTTTCAGAGATAGAATAAAATACAGTTGTTAGTTTTTCAGTTGCAGATTTAATTGCTTCTACATCTTTTCCTTCTAGTGCTTTTTTAACATTGGCAATTTCTTCTTCTGCTTTTGCTTTTTCTTCACCACTAATTTTATCTCCTAAGTCATTAATTGTTTTTTCTGAATTATATACCATGCTTTCTGCATTATTTCTTACTTCAATTTCTTCTTTTCTCTTTTTATCTTCTTCTGCATGAGCTTCTGCATCTTTTACTGCTTTATCAATATCTTCATCTGTTAAGTTTGTAGAAGCTGTAATAGATACTTGTTGTTCATTTCCTGTTGCCATATCTTTAGCAGATACGTGTACTATACCGTTAGCATCAATATCAAAGGTAACTTCAATTTGTGGTACTCCACGAGGAGCTGCTGGAATTCCTGTTAATTGGAATCTTCCTAATGTTTTGTTGTAAGCTGCCATCTCACGTTCACCTTGTAATACATGTACTTCTACACTTGTTTGACCATCTGCTGCTGTTGAGAATATTTGTGATTTTTTAGTTGGTATTGTTGTATTTCTTTCAATTAATTTTGTAAATACTCCACCATATGTTTCGATACCTAAAGATAATGGTGTTACATCTAATAGTACTAAGTCTTTTACATCTCCAGATAATACACCACCTTGAATAGCTGCTCCAATAGCAACACATTCATCAGGGTTAATTCCTTTATCTGGTTCTTTTCCTGTAATTTTCTTTACCATTTCTTGTACACAAGGAACCCTTGTAGATCCACCAACTAATAATACTTTATGAATGTCATTTGCTGTAACACCTGCATCTTTCATTGCTTGTTCTACTGGTGTTCTTGTTTTTTCTACTAAGTCTGCAATTAATTCTTCGAATTTAGCTCTTGTTAATGTTACATCTAAGTGTTTTGGTCCTGTACTATCTGCTGTGATAAATGGTAGGTTGATGCTTGTTTGTTGCATTCCTGAAAGTTCAATTTTTGCTTTTTCAGCTGCTTCTTTTAAACGTTGCATTGCCATTTTATCTGTTGATAAGTCAATTCCATTTGATTTTTTAAATTCTGATACTAGGTAATCAATAATTCTTTGGTCAAAATCATCTCCACCTAAATGTGTATTACCATTTGTAGCTAGAACTTCAAATACACCGTCTCCAATATCTAGGATAGAAACATCAAAAGTTCCTCCACCTAAGTCGTAAATCATAATTTTTTGGTCTTGATCTTCTTTATCCATACCAAAAGCTAAAGATGCAGCTGTTGGTTCATTAATAATTCTTAAAACATCTAATCCTGCTATTTTTCCAGCATCTTTTGTAGCTTGTCTTTGGCTATCACTAAAGTAAGCTGGTACTGTAATAACGGCTTGTGTTACTTTCTGTCCTAAGTAATTTTCAGCATCTGTTTTTAATTTTTGTAAAATCATAGCAGAAATTTCTTGTGGTGAGAATGAATCTCCATCTATATTGACTTTTTCGTTTGTTCCCATTTTTCTTTTAATAGAAATAATGGTATGGTCTGGATTAGTAACAGCTTGACGTTTTGCTATTTGTCCTACTAATCTTTCTCCATTTTTTGAAAATGCTACAACAGATGGTGTTGTTCTATTTCCTTCTGCATTAGGGATAACAACTGGTTCTCCTCCTTCCATAACTGCTACACATGAATTTGTTGTTCCTAAATCAATTCCTATAATTTTTCCCATTTTAAAAATCCTCCTTATTTTTAGTGTTAATCACTATTTATATGTTTTAAATTAATAACGTGTTTCTTTTCATTAACTTTATATTAGTTGGCTACTACTACCATAGAATGGCGAATCACTTTATTCCCTATTTTATAGCCTTTTCTATATTCTTCTTTGATAACTTTTTCCCCTAAATTTTCGTCTACTACAGCACTTACTGCTTCATGATAGGTTGGGTCAAAAGTTTCTCCTAAGGCCTGTATTTCTTCTACGCCATTGGCAGCTAACACATCTTTAAATTGTTTTAATACCAATTCTACTCCTTGTTTATAACTTTCGTCTTGTGTTGTTGCTTCTACTGCTTTTTCTAAGTTATCAATTACTGGTAGTAAAGATGTAAAAATATCTCCTACTAAAGAGTTATATAAAGTTTCTCTTTCTTTTGTGCTTCTTTTTTTGAAGTTATCAAATTCAGCCATAATTCTTTTTAACTGATCTTCTTTTTCTTCTAATTCTTTTTTTTGCAGTAAGATAGTATCTTTTAATTTACTTTCTTCTGTTTTTTCTTCATTTTTGGTTTCTTGTTTTTCTTTATTTTTAGTTAATTCTTCCTCTTTTTCTGCCATTTTATACCTTCCTTTCTTTTATTTGGTATCCTTTGTTTCATTTTCTTGCGATTGATTCGTTTGAAGATTATTGTTTAGCTTTTTACTAATATATTTCATAACAGAAATCACTTTAGAATAGTTCATTCTTTTTGGCCCTATAATGCCAATTGTTCCTAATTCTTTATCTCCCACTGTATGTTTAAAAGTAACTATGCTAAAGTCTTTTAACTCTTTTTGCTCGTTTTCATCTCCAATATATACGTTGATATCTTTTGCTACACCAGAGTTTAGCATTTCTAGCATTAGTTCTTTTGTATCTAATACATTGACAAAGTTTTTAGCAATTTCTAAACTTTTAAATTCTGGCAAATCAAATGATTTTCCCGTTCCTTCATAATATACTTGTTCTTCTTGTTCGATTACTTTGTTAATTTGTTCAATAATTGGTTTAATCACATCAATACTGTAATTAATTTCTGATAAGATATATTCTTCCATTGGCTTATCGATTTTATTTAATGGTTTTCCTTTTAATTTACTATTAAATAAATTGTTTAAAGTTTCTACTTGACTTTGTGTGATATCTTTTTCATATTTAATAATTGTTTCTTTTACTAAACCATTGTCTGTCATAATGACTACCATTAACATTCTTGAACCTAATAATACAAACTTGATTTCTTCTATAATTTGTGTTTCTGGTCTAGGCCCTATTGCTATAGTAGTATAATGTGTAATTTCTGATATAGTGGATGTTGTTATTTTGGTTAAGTCTTCTATTTCATTAATTTTGGTAGAAAGCTTTTCTTGAATGTATTTGATTTCTTCTAGTGAAACATTATCATCTTTCATTAATTCATCCACATAAAAACGATAGCCTTTTTCTGAAGGTACTCTACCTGATGAAGTATGTGTTTTATCTAAATAGCCATTACTTTCCAGTTCTGCTAGCTCATTTCTGACTGTTGCACTGCTATAATCTAAACCATATTTTTTTACGAGTGCTCCTGAGCTAACTGGCTCTGCTGTATTGATGTATTCATCAATGACTGCTTGTAATATTTTTTTCTTCCTGTCGTCCACTATTTTCACCCCTTATTAGCACTGTTACTTGTGGAGTGCTAACTTGTTATATATTATATCCTTTTTTAGCAAAAGTCAATATAGATTGCTAATTTTTTTGTGAATTTTTTGTGAATTAGATACTATTCACTTGAAGAAAAAAATTTTTCAATGCACATAAAAATATTGAACTTAGAAATAAAAGTTCAATATTTTACTTACTATATAATATCCAAATAAATAATCATGATTACAATTTCAAAAATACCAACACATAAACCAGTAATACCCATCCATCTGTTGTTCTCTTTTTCTTTATTAAATCCTGTAATTCCTATAATTCCTAAAATTGTAGCCATAATTCCACAAGGAAGACCTGCTACAAATATTCCTATAATACAAAATATAAAACTTAATAATGCACAAATATTATTCTTTTTTTCTTGTCCTACTGTTGTATTTGATGGTTCTGCTTTTGTTTGTGTAGCTTGAGGTTCTTCGTTTTTTACTTCTGTAACTTGCTCTTGTACTTCTTCTTTTACTTCATTTTGATTATTTTCTTCCATATAAAACACCCTTTCTTTTTTATTTTATACTACCCTATTTTTATGTTTTTGGCAAGTAGTTTATGTTATTTATTTTATTTTTTCTATTAGAAAAGTGATATGATTTACATAAATCACATCACTTCGTAGCTCTATTCAAAAATTTTCCACTTCTAGCGTTCTTCGCTCGCTAGAACTCGTATATTCTAACTTACTTGGTTATTCTATTTTTCTACTATCTTATGTTACTACCTTTTCTTTCACAGCTCACAACTACATATATAAGCTGAACCTAAAACCGACCGTACTTGAAGCTGTCAGTGGCCATATTGTAGTGGCGGTTAGCCGTGTTGAGGTTGCTATTGCGGTAATAACCTCCCCTAAAAGTGCAAGGGAACGCAACGCTCGTAGTGGTGCGGCTTGAATACTCTGTTGTCCATTCATATACATTAGATGCCATATCATTTATTTTACACACTTCATCCTGTTTAGTTCCTGTATTAGTTAAACTACTATTGATTGATGATCCTTTTTGATTTGCATAATCCCTTCCAGTTGCTTCTTGTATATACACTATCGCAGTATCCCATGCATAACTATTCATTAAATCACTTTTTACACTACTACTTCCACTATACGTATTTATTGCTACTTTTGAAGCTTCTAACTGGGTAATATTATTCCACAATGTTCCTTCTGTATAACTCATACTACTTTCTGAAAATCCATCTGATACCTTACTTGCTGCCTTATAATTCTCTATACTATCTCCACTAGCAAAACTTGCTTCATATCTGGCTATATAATATCCTCCATTAGTTCTTACACTATTCACAAATCCAGCTAAATCTTTTGCTGTTGCATTTTTTCCACTTGTTCCAGTACTTGCTACTCCTTCTCGATATTCTGGTAATTCTGTATAGTCCTCATCAATTGTTTCTTTATCTCCATGCTTTAAATAATTCTCTGGCTCATCTGCTGTATATGCTGCTTGCACTAAAGTTGGCTCTCCATTTGTTGCCTCGTCTCCAAATGTATATCTTCCTAATATAATTTCATTACTTGGACT
>CALXJP010000014.1 GCA_944388655.1 uncultured Clostridia bacterium
AAACTCTTGACTTTTACTAAAAATATAGTATAATTAATAGTGTATTAAAAAATAGGAGAAAAATTATGGTAGCAAAACTTTGGAAAAAAGTGTTACTAGTTATTCTATTAGTAGCATGTTTATATAATGTAGTCAATAAATTAGTGCATAAACAATCTTTAGAAGATGAATTAAATGCATCTGTTATTTATATGCAGGAAGAAAAAAATCAGCAGTAATAACTATTGAAAAAAATGCAAAATTATGTTATCATAAAGAGCGATACGTTAAAAAAGAGAGGAAGAGGTGAATCTACAATGAAAGAAGGCTTACATCCAAATTATACAGAAGCAACAATTACATGTGCTTGTGGAAATGTAATGAAAACAAATTCAACAAAAGTTGATATGAAAGTTGATATTTGTTCAAAATGTCATCCATATTGGACAGGAAACTTAAAAAGAGAAACAACTGGTGGTAGAGCAGATAAATTTAAAAAGAAATATGGAATTCAATAAAATAATTTTAAAGAACGCAAATTATTATGAAAATGAATAATTTGCGTTCTTTTTTCTTTTATAAACATATTTACAAAATTCGACAATAATGGTATAGTAAAATTAGTATTACATAGTAATGTTGTAATAAAATAGATAAGAACTATCAATAGTTCAGAGTTGGAGGAAATTATGGGATTTATTAAAGCTTTTACAGGAGCAATAGGAGGAACTTTTGCAGACCAATGGAAAGATTATTATGTTCCTATGGCGAACATTCCAGGAACTGCAGCTGTTTTTCAAGCGGTACCACAAGGAACTAATAATGGAAGAGGTTCTAATACAAAAGGTTCAGAGAACATTATTTCAAATGGAAGTAAAATTGTAGTACCAGAAGGTACAGCACTTATTACTTTACAAGATGGTGCTATTACAGGTCTTATTACAGAGCCAGGAGGATTTATATATACATCAGAAGATAGTAGTGCAAAATCTATATTTGCAGGAGATGGAATTATATCTTCTACTATTTCTCAAAGCTGGGAAAGATTTAAATTTGGTGGCCAACCAGCTTCACAACAATTAGCTTTCTATGTAAATTTAAAAGAAATACCTAATAATCGTTTTGGAACACAATCAGAAATTTATTGGGATGATGCATACTTGAATGCACAGGTAGGAGCAATAACAAGAGGAACATATACTATAAAAATTACAGATCCACTATTATTTGTTAAAAATTTTGTGCCAGCAGAGTACTTACAACCAGATGCACCAATATTTGATTTTGCAGATATGGATAACGATGCAGGAGCTCAATTATTTAATGAAGTAGTGAGTAGTTTATCAGCTGCATTTTCTAATTATACGAATGACCCGAGTAAAGGAAATCGTATTACTAAAATTCAAGGAGATCAAATCGGTTTTGCAAAATCTTTATCACAAGCTGTTGAAGAAGGATATAGTTGGAAAACAGATAGAGGACTTGAAATAGTAAAAGTTGCGATTCAGGCAATTGAATATGACGAAGATACTAAAAAATTATTAAGTGATGTAAAAAAGGCAGATGCATTATCTGGTGCTCGTGGAAATTCCTTTATGCAACAATCAGTTGCCCGAGGAATGCAAGCAGCAGGAGAAAATCCTAATGGAGGAACTGGAGCAATGGCTTTTATGGGAATGGGGTTAAATGCGGTAGGAGGAGCAGTTGGAGGTTTACAACAACCAGTTAATCAACCAAAACAAGAAGATCCATTTGAAAAATTATCTAAATTAAAGAAAATGCTTGATGCAGGATTAATTACACAAGAAGATTATGACGAACAAAAGAAAAAAATTTTGGGGGTGTAGTTAGTGGAAATGCAAGATGAACCAAAAATTGTAGAAACAGATATAGGAGCAAAAGATGGGCAAAACAAATGTCCCAAATGTGGTTCAACAGATATTTCTTTAAACGCAAAAACAGGACTTCTAAGATGTAATTTTTGTAGACACGAATTTGAACCAGAAAAAGTACAGGGGTTAGAAACAGATATTAGCCAATTAGAAGGAGAAATTATAGGCTCAGGCACACAAGATATTGTAGAAGATTCACAAAATGTTATCACATTGAAGTGTAGTAGTTGTGGAGCAGAAGTTGTAATAGATACTTCAGAAAGTACTCAAGCTAGATGTCACTGGTGTAGAAATACTTTATCAATTAATCAGCAGATTCCTAATGGGGCAATTCCGGATGTAGTATTACCTTTTCAAGTAACAAAATCAGAGGCAAAAGAACAAATTGAAACTTTTGTAAAAAAGAGAAAGTTTTATGCACATCCTAAATTTGTTCAAGAATTTACTACAGATAATATCATGGGGGTATATTTACCATATATAGCGGTAGACATTAATTCTCATGCATCTTTTAAAGGGAGAGGAGAGCATGAAGTAAGGAGATATACTCGTGGTAGCAAAGAAAATAGAAGAGTATATTATGATGCTGATTTGTATGATGTTGAACGTGAATTTGATTTAACAATAGAAGGATTAACTGTAGAATCTAGTTCTGATAAATTAAATAGAAATGCCAATAATACTAATAATGTGATTAATGCAATTATGCCGTTTGATACGGAAAATTGTGTGAAATATAATGCTAACTATTTAAAGGGATATACATCAGAAAAACGAGATATGAACATAGAAGAGTTAAGACCTTTGGTAGATACACAATCAAAAGATATAGCAAGATTTGCAGCAAATGATACACTAAAGCAATATGATCGTGGAGTAAATTGGAGTAAGGAAAGTTTAGAAATAAAGGGAAAACAATGGAAAACCGCCTATTTACCAGTATGGCTATATAGTTATTTACAACAAAAAGGAGATAAAAAAGTTTTACATTATGTAGCACTTAATGCTAGAACTAGAGAAATTATGGGGAGTGTTCCTATATATACTTCTAAATTGTTATTAATTTCATGTTTGATAGAAGTAATAGCTATTATTGCTACATTGCTAATAGACTTTAAATATGATTGGTTATTTTTACTAGCAGGATTTATTTATTTCTTTATGATGTATATGAAGTATCGTAATAGCAATGCAAGACATCATCATGAAACAGAAACAAAAAGAAATATGTATCATATGAAAAAAGAAGATAGATTAATAAGAAGAGAAACAGGCCTTTCTAATGCAAAAATAGAAGGAGCCAATAATACAAGAGTAACTGGGCAAAATATGGAAGAAACGGTTATGAATGCATTTACTAACTTTAAATAAATAAAAAAAGAGAGGATATATGAAATTATTTGCATATATCCTTTCTGCATTTCGTTATTGAATAACAATATTATAAATTTTATTTGGTACATAAATTTCTTTAATAATATTTTTTCCTTCTAATAATCCACAGATAGTTTCTTGTTTGTGGATAATATCTTTTACAACTTCTTGAGAAGCATCTTTAGGAATACAAACAGTAGCTTTTACTTTTCCATTGAATTGAACCGGAATTTGTATTTCTTCATCTACTAATTTGCTTTCATCATAGGTTGGCCATGCTTCATAAGTTATGGTATCATGATGCCCTAAATAGTTCCAAAGTTCTTCTGTAATATGAGGAGTTACAGGGTTTAATAATTTCAAAAATCCTTCTGCATATTCTTTAGGAAAAATCTCCTCTTTATATACATGATTAATAAATATCATCATTTGACTAATAGCTGTATTAAAATACATATTTTCATAATCAGAAGTCACTTTTTTTACTGTAAAATGATACACTTTTTCAAGATTAGCATTTGGTTTTTCTTGAATTTTATCTGTTTCGGTATACAATCTCCATACACGCTCTAAAAATCTTTTAGCACCATCTATTCCTGTAGTAGACCATGGCTTAGCATCATCAATTGGTCCCATAAACATTTCATATAATCGTAGTGAGTCAGCTCCATGACTATCAACAATATCGTCAGGGTTAATTACATTTCCCTTAGACTTACTCATTTTTTCCCCATTTGTTCCTAAAATCATTCCTTGATGACGAAGTTTTTGAAATGGCTCTTTCACAGGTACAATTCCTTTGTTATATAAATAATTATTCCAGAATCTTGAATATAATAAATGCCCAACTGCATGTTCTGGACCACCCATATAAAGGTCAACTGGTAACCAATGTTCCATTAGCTTTTTATCCGCTATTTCATTTGGATTATGTGGATCTATATAACGTAAGAAATACCAACTAGAACCAGCAGAACCAGGCATAGTACTTGTTTCTCGTTTAGCAGGTCTTCCATCTATAGTTGTAGTATTTACCCAATCGGTTGCTCTATCTAAAGGAGAAGCACCTGTTTTAGAAGGACTATAATCTTCTAATTCTGGCAAAGTTAATGGTAATTCTGCATCATCTAAAGCAATTGGTTTACCATCTACAAACTCAATAGGAATAGGTTCTCCCCAATAACGTTGACGAGCAAAAATCCACTCTCTTAATTTATAATTTACTTTTTTACATCCAATTTTATGCTCTTCAAGCCAAGTAATCATAGCGTCAATAGCATCTTCTTTATGCAATCCATTAAGAAAATCAGAATGAATATGAATACCATCTCCTGTATAAGCTTCTTTTTCAATATTTCCACCATCTATTACAGGAATAATAGCTAAGTCAAATTTTTTGGCAAATGCATAATCACGTTCATCGTGAGCGGGTACAGCCATAATAGCACCTGTTCCATAACTAGCAAGAACATAATCAGAAATCCAAATAGGAATACGTTTTTGATTAACAGGATTGATAGCATAACTACCAGTAAATACTCCTGTTTTTTCTTTATTTAATTCAGTTCTTTCTAAATCAGATTTAGAAGCGGTAATGGTTATATAATTTTGTACAGCTTTCTTTTGGGCAGGAGTAGTAATTTTTTCGACCAAAGAACTCTCGGGAGCAAGTACACAATATGTAGCACCAAATAAAGTATCGGGTCTAGTAGTAAATACAGTAAAGGTAAGGTCTTCGAAACCATCTATACAAAACTTTACTTCTGCACCAGTAGATTTTCCTATCCAATTTCTTTGAATTTCCTTAGTAGATTCTGGCCAATCTAACTCGTCTAACCCTTGAAGTAAAGTTTCAGCATATTGAGGAATATCTAAAACCCACTGCTTCATATTTTTACGTACAACAGGGAATCCACCTCTTTCTGACTTTCCATTAATAACTTCATCATTAGAAAGTACTGTTCCTAACTCTTCACACCAATTCACAGGCATATCTACTAATTTTGCAAGACCATCTTCAAATAATCTTTTGAAAATCCATTGTGTCCAATGATAAAAATCAGGGTCAGCAGTAGAAACTTCTCTATCCCAATCAAAAGAAAGACCTAACATTTTTAATTGTTTTTTAAATGTAGCAATATTTTTTAAAGTAAACTTTCCAGGATGATTACCTGTTTTAATAGCATATTGCTCTGCTGGTAATCCAAAGGCATCCCATCCCATAGGATGTAAAACATTGTATCCCTGCATTCTTCTCATTCTTGCCATAATATCTGTGGCAGTATAACCTTCAGGATGGCCAACATGTAAACCCTGACCAGATGGATAGGGAAACATATCTAAAGCATAATATTTAGGTTTAGAAAAATCCCAAATATCTGTAGCAAAAGTTTTATGTTCATCCCAATATTTTTGCCATTTTTCTTCAATTTTGTTAAATTCGTAAGGCATGTAATCAAATCCTTTCTCATATTGATTTTACTAGCAACGATTATACTACAAAAAGCTTGACAGTTCAATAAAAAAGCAAAAAAACTGTCGATAAAATCTCTTAAAAATACATTGATTTTTATACAAATATAGTATATGATGAAAGCAAATCAAAAGACGGGAGGTATTTTATGGATAACTACAGTGAAGAGGAAAAAGCAAAAGTAAAACAAATGATTGATGAGTTAGTGGAAAAAGCAAAAATTGCAGCAAAAGAATATTTAGAGTTAGACCAAGAACAAGTCAATCATATTATTAAACAAATGTCTATGGCAGGTTTAGAAAATCACATGAAACTTGCAAAAATGGCAGTAGAAGAAACAGGAAGAGGAATTTATGAAGATAAAATTACAAAGAATATGTTTGCAACAGAATATATTTATCATAGTATTAAATATGCTAAAACAGTTGGGGTTATAGAAGAAAACGAGGAAGAAGGGTATACAGAAATAGCAGAACCAGTAGGAATTATAGCAGGTGTTACACCAGTTACTAACCCTACTTCTACAACTATGTTTAAATCTATGATTGCCGCCAAAACACGAAATGTTATCATTTTTGGCTTTCATCCTTCAGCACAAAAATGTAGTGTTGAGGCAGCCAGAATTGTAAGAGAGGCAGCGGTAAAGGCCGGTGCACCAGAAAACTGTATTTTATGGATTGAAGAGCCATCAGTATTAGCAACAAATATGCTAATGCATCACCCAGATGTGAATCTAATTTTGGCAACAGGGGGAAAAGGCATGGTGCAAGCAGCCTATTCTTGTGGAAAACCAGCATTAGGAGTAGGACCTGGTAATGTTCCTTGCTATATAGATAAAACAGCAAAATTAAAAACATCTGTTAATGATTTAGTACTTTCAAAATCATTTGACAATGGTATGATTTGTGCTTCAGAACAATCTGTTATTGTAGATGAAGAAATTCACGAAGAATTTGAAAAACTTATGAAAGAAGCAGGCTGTTACTTTTTATCAAAAGAGCAAACCGATAGTTTAAGAGATACCATGTTTATTAAAGAAAAGGGAGAATCTTTAAATAGTAATATTGTAGGAAAAAGTCCATACCACATTGCATCTTTGGCAGGAATAGAGGTTCCCAAAGATACAAAAGTATTAGTATTACATGAAAACGGAGTAGGAATTGAATATCCATTTTCTAAAGAAAAATTAAGTCCAGTACTTGCTTATTACATAGTAAAAGATGCTGAAGAAGGTATTCAGCTTGCAGAAAAATTAATTGAATTTGGAGGAATGGGACATTCTGCTGTTATTCATTCAGAAGATAAAGATACCATTTTAAAATTTTCAGAAAAAGTAAAAGTGGGAAGAATTATTGTTAATTCACCATCTACACATGGTGCTATAGGAGACATATATAATACCAATATGCCATCCCTAACACTAGGATGTGGAACTTTTGGAGGAAATTCTACAACGGCTAATGTATCATCAGTCAATTTAATTAATGTAAAAAAAGTTGCAAAAAGGAGAGTTAATATGCAATGGTTTAAAATTCCTAATAAAATATATTTTGAAGCAGGTTCAATAGCATATTTAGAAAAAATGCCAGATATTTCAAGAGCATTTATTGTCACTGACAAATCCATGATGGATTTAGGTTATGTAGATAAAATTTTATATCATTTAAGAAAAAGAAATGAATATGTACATTCAGAAATTTTTTCAGATGTAGAATCAGATCCTTCTTTTGATACTATTCAAAGAGGAGTTGCCATGATGAATGAATTTAAACCGGATGTCATTATTGCATTAGGTGGAGGAAGCCCTATTGATGCAGCAAAGGGAATGTGGTTATTTTACGAGCATCCAGAGGCAGATGTGGAAGGCTTAAAACTAAAATTTATGGATATTCGTAAACGTACATATAAGTTCCCTAAACTAGGAGAAAAAGCAAAAATGGTAGCTATTCCAACTACATCAGGAACAGGTTCAGAAGTAACATCTTTTGCTGTTATTACAGATAAAAAATTAAGTAAAAAATATCCACTGGCAGATTGTGAATTAACACCAGATGTAGCTATAGTAGACCCAGATTTAGTAATGTCATTACCAAAAAGTATTACAGCAGATACAGGAATGGATGTATTAACACATGCTATTGAAGCATATGTGTCTAATATGGCATCTGACTATACAGACGGTCTAGCAGAAAAAGCAGTAGAATTGGTGTTCCAAAACTTAAGAACTGCATGGGAACAAGGAAATAATGCACATGCAAGAGAAAAAATGCATAATGCAAGTACCATTGCAGGAATGGCATTTACCAACGCATTTTTAGGAATTAATCATTCTCTAGCACATAAAATAGGAGCAGAGTTTCACTTGCCACATGGAAGAATCAATGCTATTTTATTACCATATGTCATTGCCTATAATGCTTCAAAACCTACAAAATTTGTATCCTTCCCAAAATACGAATACTTTATAGCAGACCAAAAATATGCAATTCTTGCAAAAAAACTAGATTTACCAGCAAGTACAGTAGAAGAAGGAGTACAGTCTTTAATTGATGAAATAAAGAAGTTAAATGCAGATTTACATATTCCTAAAAGTTTTCAAGAAGCAGGCATCAATGAAGAAGAATTTATGGCAAAGGTAGATATGCTTGCAGATAGAGCATTTGAAGATCAATGTACAACGGCTAATCCACGTTTACCATTAGTAACAGAACTAAAACAAATATTAATGGATAGTTATTATGGAAAATAAACAAAAAAAGTTGACATAAGAAAAATAAAAAGATATAATAGGAAAAAAATAAAAAGGGAGGGCTATCATGACACGGGACAACGATTTAGAAAGCATCTTTTCAGAATTGAATCGAATGCTTATCATATCTGGATTCAGTTATGAAACCATTAAGAAACTAGTAATTATGATTAGTTTGGAAGTATGTAGTACAATTGATGAAGATTTTTTGAACTTGCAAGGGGTATATACCAAAAATGTTACCCAATATCTAAAACAGGTTATGCTAGAACAAAACTATGAGGAAGAAGAAATAGAAAAAATTCTTACTTATAGACAGTGGTTATATCGTAGACAATATGTAGAAAAATTTATGCAATTTAGAGGAATGCTTATACAACAAGCTTCTATAAGGCATTATGACTGTACAGAACAAGGAATCAACGACAAAATTGATTATGTATTACAGGAATTAGGCTTTAAGAAAAATGAAGGAATAACATATATATCGATGAGAAAAACCATTTATGATTTAATAGGAAAATACAAAAATCATATGGTATATTGTTGGACATTCAATAAAGCCTGTTTTGAGGTGGGAAAACAATATGGAATATTACCACAATATCTAGCAAATTGCATAAGAAAAGACATAAAAAATTATCTAAAACAATATAACTTTTTAGAGTTAGAACCAGAAGATATAAGTACAAAAAAATTTTTTCACACAATTAGCAAACATATCATAAATTACTAAAGAAAGAGCATCTTGAAAAAGATGCTCCTTTTCTTGAAAAATGCCACCAAATAAGGTATAATAAAAATACTTTGTATAAAAAAAGAAAACTTTTTAGCATAAAATCACAAGTACAGGCATATATTAATTAGTAGAAATAAACTAGGGGAGTGATTTTATGGAATATACAAAAGATATCACATTAGACATTTTGTACGCAAAGCAGAAGAAAAAAGAAAAAAAGCATGTAACATGGATTAGCAGTATTATTGCTTTAGTCATTTTACTGTCAGCCATTGATTTCTTTTTGTTATCTTATTTTATACAAATATTACAATTATGTTAGAAGTAGAGGGAAAATATGAAAATTGCAAGTGAATGGAAAGATTATGAAATATTAGATATGGCAAATGGAGAAAAATTAGAACGTTGGAAAGATATTATTTTA
>CALXJP010000015.1 GCA_944388655.1 uncultured Clostridia bacterium
AGTGAAAGAATATCAATGATTAACGCAAGAGAAATGGAAAAACTAAAAAAGGAAACAATAGAACGGATTACCAATGTTGAATTAAAGCAATTTATAGAAGGCTTAGGACTGGAAATTCCGGTTATCCTAAAAAGTTGGAATGAACAAGAACAGGAATATGACTGTGTAACCAATACAGGCGAAAATGTTAGAATTTTTCTAGCTTCGCAACACAACTTATATTTTGAATGCACAGAAAGTAATTCTTCGGAACAGACTGTAAGAAAATATATGATTTCAGAGAATAACAAGATATTTTTTACTAAAGGTGAAATCAGAAAAAACAACAAACGGATATCCTATATCAATCATTTTTATTGTTGTGAATATATACTGACAAAAGAAAATGAATGCCAACTAGAGATATGCGTGGGTGAACCAGGTTTTTGGATGGGAAAAGAACCAAGACTAATTTTTCAACACCAAGAAGAAATACAGCAGTATCTGTTAAGTTTAGAAAATTTATCAGATACTATGAAAATCTATGAGCAGGTAATGAGAATCTTAAATTTTTCAGAAAATGACATTCAACAGACGAGCTGGATAAAAATTTGCTATTACCAAACAAAGAAAGAAGCAAAATTGCTGAGAAGTGCAACCATCTTAAGCACAGGAAAGATGCAGGAGTATGCTATTTTTGAAAACGGGGAAACATTTCACGTTTCCAAAACAGGAAACTGGAAATATATCAGTGATGAGATGGAAATATCCTATCAAGAAAAAGAAAATAGGTATACTTTACAAACAAGTTGGACTGATGAGCAAAACATTATTGTTATCAAACCAGATGATATTAACCGCATAAAAAGAAGAATTTTCCAGTTATGGTGGGTATTTAATCAATAAAGAAACACCAAATTCAGTTAAAGGCTAGGGGATAAAACTCCTAGCTTTTAACTTGTGTGTTATAAGTAAAAATAATCAAAAAAAATTCAACCAGAAACTATTGCTAAAATAATTAAAATATAGTATTCTAATATTGCAAATAAAAAATAGGAAAGGAAATCAAATGAATAAAGAAAAAATAACAGGATTAACAGAAAAACAAGTAGAAAATAGAATAGAAAAAGGAATGGTGAATAAAACAGAAGAAGATAAAACAAGGAGTAATTGGGAAATTATACGAGATAATGTATTTACTTTATTCAATCTATTCAATGTACTGATTGCTATAGCATTAATTGCAGTACAGGCCTATTCTAACTTGGCCTATATGCTTATTATTATCGTCAACGTATGTATAGGAATCTATCAAGAAATTCATGCAAGAAATATGGTACGTAAATTATCTGTATTAAAAGAAAGCAAAGCTACTGTATTGCGTGAAGGTAAAGAAAAAGAAATTGATGTAGAGCAAATTGTAGTAGATGATGTTGTTATGTTATCTATGGGAAAACAAATCGTAGCAGATTCTGTTGTATTAGAAGGTGAAATTGAAGTAAACGAATCTTTACTTACAGGGGAATCGGATGCTATACTCAAGAAAAAAGGAGATAAATTATTATCAGGAAGTTATGTCATTAGTGGAAAATGCTATTCACAAGTAGAAAAAGTAGGAAATGACAATTTTGCCAGTCACATTACCAATCAAACGAAAAAATATAAAAGAGCAGAATCAGAATTGGTTAATTCCATGAAAAAAGTAACAAGAACAACTAGTTTTTTAATCATACCAATAGGAATTTTATTATTTGTACAAGCATTTTTGGTAAGAAGTATGCCAATGCAAAATGCAGTAGTTAGTACAGCTGCAGCTTTATTAGGAATGTTACCAAAAGGATTAATGCTTTTGATTACCATATCTTTAGCAACAGGAGTTATAAAACTTGCCAAAAAGAAGGTATTAGTACAAGATTTATATAGTGTAGAAACATTAGCTCATGTAGATACATTATGCTTAGATAAAACAGGAACTATTACAGAAGGCAGAATGAAGGTAGATCATATTTTACTACATGATGAGAAAAAACTTCCTGTTTCATTACAAGAAGCAATGATAGCATTTGTCAATGCTATGCAAGATAATAACGCAACATTTGAAGCATTAAAAGAGCATTTTCAAGGAAATACGCATTATGAAGTAGTAGAATCTGTATCTTTTTCCTCTGAAAGAAAATGGAGTGCAATTAGCTTTAAAGAAATCGGTTCTATAGTGATTGGTGCACCAGAAAGATTAATAGAACACAGTAACAGCAATATGCCTAGCCATATTGTAGAAAGACAAAAAGAAGGAAAGAGAATATTATGTGTAGCACATACCGATCAAATTGTTACAGAAAAAAGTCTTCCTCATTTAGATATCATCGCATTTTTACAATTAGATGATCCATTAAGAAAAAATGCAAAAGAAATGTTAGGCTTCTTTAAAGAACAAGAAGTAGATATCAAAATTATATCTGGAGATAATCCTTTAACAGTATCAAGTATAGCTAAAAAAGCAGGACTCGAAAGTTATCAAGATTATATAGATTTATCTACTATACAAGATGATAGCCAAATAGATGAGCTAGTAGAAAAATACAGTATTTTTGCAAGAGTATTACAACAACAAAAAAGCCTTATTGTAAAAGCTTTACAAAATAAGGGAAGAACAGTAGCTATGACAGGTGATGGAGTAAATGATGTAATAGCTTTAAAAGAAGCAGACTGTAGTATTACACTTCCAGAAGCAAGTGATATAGCAAGACAAGTTTCGCAAATTGTATTATTAAACTCTGATTTCAGTGTATTAAAAGATATTCTAATGGAAGGAAGAAGAGTAGTTAATAACATTACCAATGTTGCTAGAATTTTCTTTATTAAAACTATCTATTCTGTGTTATTATCCATATTTAATATAATAACTAACACCACCTTCCCATTTTTACCAATACAAATTACACTTATTGATTTGGCTATTGAGGGATATACTTCATTCTTCTTATCATTCCAATCTAATGATAAGCCAATTAGAGGTAAGTTCTTACCTACAGTACTTAGTAATGCCTTGCCATATGCTTTAACTATCATTATTGCTATGTTTATTCTTACTTTTGCACGAGAAGGACTTGGATTAACACCTGAAATGCTAAAAACAGTACAGTATTTAACTATAGGCGGAGTTAGTACATTTGCAGTTATTGAAGCTTGCAGGCCATTTAATCGTTTAAGTACATTTTTATGCACTACTACAGCAGTTGGCTATTTTATGGCAGTATACTTGTTTCAAAAATTGTTACAACTAACACCTCTTTCGTCAGATGGAATTGCTATATTGCTAGTAACATTAGTTATTAGTTATATATTAGTCGTAGGACTTAAAAAAGTAATAGAAAATATAGGAAAAGATATGAAGGTAAAGAAGGAATAATATGACAATAGAAGAATGTATAAAACAAGGAATTAGTCAAATACGAGAAAAAGAAGACGCATATTGGATAGTTCATAGACTTATTACAGATATCTTACAAATAGATAAAGCATATATATTAACTCATCCAGAGCAAATATTAACCAAAAAGCAAGAAGAATGTTTTGAGAAATCCATGCAAAAAATAAAACAAGGAATTCCTATACAGTACATAACAAACAAGCAAGAGTTTATGGGCTCTTGCTTTTATATCAATGAAAATGTGTTAATTCCTCAACCCGATACAGAAATATTGGTAGAAGAAGTACTACAATTAGTAAATGGTAAAGAAACTCGTATTCTAGACTTATGTTGTGGTAGCGGATGTATAGGAATATCTTTAAAAAATTTTTTAAAAAAGGCAACGGTACATTTATCAGATATTAGTCCAAAAGCTATGGAAGTAGCTAAAAAAAACGCAATACTTTTAAACACAGATGTACAAATTATAACGAGTAACTTATTTGAAAACATACAAGAAACATATGATATCATTGTATCTAACCCTCCTTATATAGAAACAAGTACAATTCCTACTCTTTCACAAGAAGTGCAAAATGAACCGCATATAGCACTAGATGGAGGAAAAGATGGATTGACTTTTTATAGAAAAATTATACAAGAAGCTCCCTACTATTTAACCAAAAATGGGTATTTATGTTTAGAAATAGGATTTCATCAGAAAAAAGCAGTAACACAGTTATTACAAAAAAACTTTGAAAATGTGATAACAAAGCAAGATTTAGCAGGAAATGATAGAGTAGTTATTGCTAAAAAGAAAGGAGAAAAAATATGACTTTCTCAGCACAAGTAAAAGAAAACCTAAGTAAAATGCATAATTTGGCCGATAAAGAAGCGGTAAAAAGTGAACTTTTAGGATATCTCATGAGTAATAATATGCATATACAAAAAACAAAAATAGTATATACAACAACCAATGAATATAATATCAATCGTTTTGGAAAACTATTATCCAATTGTCAAATTGATTTTCAAATTACTCTTAAAGGGAAAAAATATAGTATTGTTTTTAATAAAAAAATAAAAATTGACCAATATCATATAGAAGAATTTATGCAACAATATGTAAAAAAAATGCAAGAAAGAGCTTTTATGAGAGGCATTTTTTTAGGAGGAGGAAGTGTCAATAATCCAGAAAATAAATATCATTTAGAACTAATTGTTAGCCTGCCACAATATAGACAAATCGTTCAAAATATTTTACAAAACAACCAGATTACAGCTAAATATTTAGAAAGAAAAAATGGCTATTCCTTATACATAAAAGATGGAGAAGAAATTTCTAAGTTTTTTGCCTTTATTGAAGCTACTTTTGCCGTCTTAAAATTTGAAGAAATCCGTGTATTGCATGACGTGAAAAATAGAGTTAACCGCAAAGTAAACTGTGAAACAGCTAATCTAAGTAAAACTGTTAATGCAGCAGTAAAACAAATAGAAGCTATTAAAAATTTACAAAAAAGAGGAGAATTGAAGCATCTTCCAGAAAATGTACAAGAAATAGCAAGGCTTCGATTACAAAATCCAGATGCCAATTTAACAGAACTAGGGCAAATGCTAAAAGAACCTATAGGAAAATCTGGCGTAAATCATAGATTAAAAGTATTGTTAGACTATGCCAAAAAAGGAGAAAAAAATTGAAAGAATTAGGAATTTATATACATATTCCTTTTTGTGCTAAAAAATGTGATTATTGTGATTTTATTTCTTATGCACATCAAGAAAAGTATTATGAAAGATATGTAAAGGCTATTATACAAGAAATCAAAAATTTGCAAGTCCCTTCAATATATCAAATTACTACCATATATTTAGGGGGAGGAACACCATCTATTTTACCGGAAAAATATATAAAAGACATCATGCGGAGCTATTAACAACGATTTAGCAGTTCAAAAAGATGCGGAAATTACCATAGAATGTAATCCAGGAACTGTAACTTTAGAAAAGTTACAAATATATCAACAATGTGGAATCAATCGTATTAGTATAGGGTTACAAGAAACACATAATCAATTATTAAAGCAAATAGGAAGAATCCATACTTATGAAGAATTTCTACAAACTTTTACATGGGCAAGAGAAGCCGGATTTCAGAATATCAATGTAGATTTAATGATAGCATTACCAAAGCAAACTATGGAAGATGTAGAAGATAACTTACAAAAAGTTATACGGGTTACAACCAGAACATATATCTGTGTATTCTTTAATTATAGAAGAAGGAACAAAAATGGAACAGGACTTACAATCTCATGTAATTGAGTTACCTACTGAAGAGACAGAAAGAAATATGTATTGGTTGGTAAAAAGAAAATTAGAACAAGCAGGATATGTACATTATGAAATTTCCAACTTTGCAAAACCAAATTTTGCATCAAAACATAATCGTAATTGTTGGGAACAGAAAGAATATTTAGGAATAGGAATAGCAGCACACTCCTACTTCAACCAAAAAAGATATTCTCATATTACGAACTTATTCACCTATATAGAAAATTGTGAAAATCAAAAATTGACTCAAAATTCTATTTTACATGAAATACAAAACAAAGAAGAACAACAAAAAGAATATATGTTGTTAAAACTAAGAATGTTAGAAGGAGTAAGTATTCAAAAATTTAAACAAAAATTTATGCAAAATCCTCTTTACTTATTTCGCAAAGAAATAGATAAACTAGTGAAAGAAGGATTATTAGAAGTAAATGGGGATAGAATATGGTTAACCAATAAAGGATTAGACCTAGCGAATTTAGTGTGGGAAGAATTTATATAGTCATGATTTCGTAATAAAAATGAAATATAAACGTAATAGAAAATAGTTCAAGTATATGATACAATAAGAATAAACAAAGCAAAAAAAGGAGAAACAAGAACATGCAAAGCCGTAAAAGCCTTGATACACTCTCTCTCTATATATATATCGACATAATTTATAAAAAAATAATAGAAAAAAATAAAATGAAAATCTATAGTAAAAACCATCCTGTACAAAATACAGGGTAGTTTTGCTATAGATTTTTTGCGTGTAAGAAGGAGGAAAAGTAATGAACAAAATAAGAAAAAGAGAAGGAATAACATTAATAGCCTTAATCATAACTATTGTAATTTTATTAATCTTAGTAGCAGTAAGTATGACGATGTTATTAGGAGAAAATGGATTAATCACAAAAGCAATACAATCCGGAGAGCAAATGCAAATAGCATCAGGAAAAGAAGAAATCGACTTACAAGTGCTAGATATTGTAACAGGAAAAGTACAACAAGGAGAAAGCTGTACTTTAGAATATATTAAGGAAGAAATACCAAAGAGAATAACTGTAAGCATAGTAGGAGAAAAGGGAAGTCCATTAGAAGCTATATATGTGGAATATAAAGGTTATGAGTATGAAATTAATGATGGCTTTATAGTACAATATGCAGGAGAAGGAAGTTATACAGAAAGACCAACTTTAACACTAAGTTTAGATCAAACCCAAACAGGAGTAGAAAAAGTAGTTATAACAGCAGAAGCAGAGATAATAGAAGGAACGATAGAAAAAATAGAAAAGCCAAATGGGCAAAAAGAATCAGGAAACAGTACAACTTATGAAGTAACAGAAAATGGAGACTATACTTTTATAGCAACCAGTGATAGAGGAAGAATTACCTCAAAAACTATTAGTGTAACGAATATAAAAGAAAAAGGAATAGATTTAACAGGACTAGTTACAGGAGAGGACCCAGGACATGAACATGTATATGTCAATTCTTTTGATGATACAAGCCATTATGAAATATGTATGATATGTAGTTAGAAAAAAAATGTAGTAGCACATACAATAACAAGAAAAATGGCTATAGAAAATTTGGCTGTATGTGATTCAGGAAATTATTATATAGATTCATGTACATGTGGATATTATAAACAAGGACATATTGCACATACTACAGATAATCAATGGCATACTAGTATAGGTGGTATGAATCATTATACGACTTGCAATATATGTCAATATTGGCCACAAAGTGAAAGATGTAAGACGGCAGATGGACAGATAATTGATTGCAATCATCCAGGAACCTGTAGCGTATGTGGATATGTATATACAAAAAATATACATAAACATATAGAGGATGGAGAATGTCAAGCTTGTGGGAAAAAATTATTAGATGTACTAGAATTTAATTATGAGTATGATAAACAAAATGACCAATATATTATAACATATCGTTTTAGAGTATTAGATGATAATATAAAAATAAAAGATAATACTGTATGGATATGGGGGGATGGAACAGCTTCTACAGGACTTACTAGTATTTCTAAAACAAATTCAAGAGCAGACGGAGTAGAAACTATACAAATTATAGTTAAACCAACAGAAAAGTATCAAGCGAAATACTTCTTTAGAGGAAGGATAAATATGAATTATGGAGATGATACTACTGCATATTCTATATGCTTTGATAAACGTATTATACCAACAGTGGCACAATCTTCTATTGATGAGGTAACAGTAACAGATATAGGGAAAGTAGATGGATGGACTAAACAAAAGCAAATAACAGTAAAAGGAAGCGATAACTGGAGTAATCAAGTAAAACTAAGTATGCAAGATGAAGAAGGAAAAGAAGTCTATCAAGAAGTAGTAGTGCCAGTACAAAATGGAAATTACACTTATACATTCATTCCTGAAATAGAAGCAGATAGTCAAGGAAAGAAGTATAAAATAATAGTAAAAGATGTATTTGACCAAAGTAAAGAAAAAGAAGTAACTATATATAACATAGACTTTAAAGCACCGACATTAGTAAGTAAAACAGAATATACAGAAGAATGGAGTAGAACAAAAAATATTACAGTAGAAGCAACAGATGAAGGAAGTGGAAATGTACAAATAGCCTTTAATAATGAAGCAGACTATCAATTAGGAGAAGAAAAAGAAGGAAAATATATAAGAAATTATGTATTTACAGGAGAGATATACACACCGGTGCAAGGAGCAATATACCTAAAAGATGCCTTAGGAAATTACCAAATGACAACTATAAAAATAGGAAAGATAGATAATACAAGCCCAACCATAACCAATGTACGAACAGAAAAAACAGAAACAGGGACCACAGTAATTATAGAAGCAAATGACATTAATGAAAAAGTAGGACAAGAAGGCTCAGGAATAGCAGGATATAGCATAACTACATCAAAAGAACTACCAACAGAAAGAAATTATGGAACCAATAATGAAATAGAAGTAGAAAAAGCCGGAACCTACTATATTTATGTAAAAGATAATACAGGAAATGTATCTGCGAGATATACGTTAGAGATAACAGAATAAAGAAAAAATAAGAGTAGTTACTTTTTTATAGCTTTTGTAATTGTAACCCTAAGTTAGCCTATGAAATAATCGTACCCATATAAAAATAGTTCGCGTAGGTAGGTCATATGGATTTTCGTAGAAATACTAAAAAAATTTTGGTAGCACCCTCAAAAAATTTGAGATTCCCTACCAAAATTTTTCAAGAATTTCTAACCTCAATCCTATTCCATAACCTATGCTTTCTATTTTTACATGGGTACGATTTATATATTAGGTAAAAAATGTAATATAACTGTAACCAAAATGTAATTAAAAAGTAATAGAATTAACTAAAAGGATAATATATAATAAAAATAGCATAAAAGATAAAAAATGGTAAAAACTACAGAAAAGGAGAAAAGGTAAACATGAAGCAAACGAGAAAAGAACAAGCTATAACTTTAATAGCTTTGGTGGTGACAATTGTTATTTTAATCATTTTGGCAGCAGTTAGTATCAATATGGTATTAGGAGACCAAGGTATTTTTAAGAAAGCACAAGAAGGTGCAAACTCCATGCATGATGCAGAAGTGAATACACAAATGGCATTTAATAGCATCACAGATGAAATGGATAAAATTATAGCAGGAAATAGTACACAAAATCCAGAATTACGCCAAGATACACCAAATGCACCAGAACAAATAGATGGTATGACACCAATTAAATTTACAGAGCCAACTGATAGCCAGATGGGAAGTGTAGAGGAAACTGATTGGGATGATAATACTTGGTATGATTATAGCCAAAGTAAATGGGCAAATACGAAAAGTGAAGATGGAAGTATGTGGGTATGGATACCCAGATATGCATATAAAATCACATATAATAATCCAGAAAATAAATCAGAAGGCGGAACGATAGAAGTAAGATTTTTAGAGGGAACATCAGACAATTATTATGAAAATGGAGAATTAAAAACAGCGAAAAGACAAACAAGTGTAGATGAAACAGTAGATACAACCACAGATTTTTATGTACACCCAGCCTTTACGAATGAGACAAGTATTAACTTTGCCAATGGAGGATGGGATAGTGAACTTACGGGAATGTATGTGGCGAAATTTGAAGCAGGATTTCCAGAAGGAAATAACGATACACCTAGTGTAAAAAGTTCACAGAGTTATACACAAAAAAGTAGTTGGGTAAATATGGTAGAATCAGGAATTGCCAATATAGAACAACCTGCTAGAAATTGGTTAGACGGAATATATGATGAAACCCCAACAAAAATAAGTTATCCTGTATTTCAACCATTAACGTATAGTATGAATTATATCAATGAAAATGATGCATACAATATTAGTAAAGCAATGAACGAAAGTGGAAATATTTATGGATTCACCACTAGTTCATCAGATACGCATTTAATGAAAAGTAGTGAATGGGGAATGATAAGTTACTTAAGTTATAGTCAATATGGAACTAATGGACAAGATATAGCCATCAATAATGCCAACTTAAATAGTGGAGGAGCTACACGAACTAATTCGGCAGGAAAAAGTGGAGTAGATAGTGTATATGGAATTACAGGAATGACACAGGGGTTAGCAGATGGAGCAGAAACAGTAGTTAAAATAGAGGAAATAAAAGCATTATCAGGAAATACCACAACAACGACCGGAAGTATGTATGCATGGAATCAAAAAGGAGGAATATCTGCTTCAAGTACAGGAAATATAACAGGAGTATATGATTTATTAGGAGGAGCTTGGGAAAGAACAGCTAGTTATGTGGCAAATTATCATAAAAATTTACTAGAATATGGGGCTTCAGTAGCATATGATGGAGATGTATTGAAAACAGCAAGTACAAAATATACAATGGTATATCCATATGATAGTAATATAGATAATAATACTAAGGAAGATACAGAAGAAAATTTAAGTGTAGCAAGCAATAGCAACTACTTAAAAAATACTAAAATATATGGTGATGCAATAAGAGAGATATCTCTAACTGGAAATGATACATGGGAAAATATAACTTCAACATATCCAGCATTACAGAATCCAATTATGCAAAGAGGTGGACCTGCTTGGAAAAATCTTACAGGAATATTTTATTTTGCACATGATGTGGGAAATTCTGCATATTTATCAGGTTTTCGCCCAGTAGTAATACCCATATTATAATTTTTCAAAAAATACTTGCAATTTTAAAGCAATCGTGCTATCATAAAATGCAGATAACAAAAAACAATAACAAAGACAAGATAAAAAGGCAAGCCTAACAGAGAGTAAAACCAAGTGCTGAAAGTTTTATAAGAACCTACCTTATTTATTATCACTTTGCTTACGTTTTTAAACTGAAAACAAGTAAGTTTAAACGTGCCTTCGCGTTAAGAAGAATGAAGAGGAAAATGAAATCATTTTCAAATTAGGTGGTACCGCGGAAAATAACAAGTCTTTCGTCCTAACAATGGGATAGAAAGGCTTTTTTGTTTGCCAAATTATTGATT
>CALXJP010000016.1 GCA_944388655.1 uncultured Clostridia bacterium
ATTTTATAAGTAGTTTTTACATTTTCAAATACCTCTGTAGTTCCTACTACTTGGAGTGTTGTGTCATCGTTTGCAGTATGCACTTCATAAATAGCTGGCCACTCTTTTGTAAACAACCATAAATAATTTTCTAAATCTTCTATTTCTGATTTTTTTAAGAATGTCTTTTCATAATCTAATTGACATATAGGAACATAAATGAGTTCTTTTTTTCTTAGTCTTTGTGTTTCTATTTTCTTTTTGATAATATAAAATAATCCTTCTACTGCAGTTTCATTACTTGGAAATAACATAAAATATTTATCAGAAGGTTCTGAATAAAATATTTGCCAAATAAAGTTTTCGTTATATTTAACTTCATATGGTATTTTTTCTTTATATGCTTCTTGTTTTTTTTCTAATTCTTTTAGTTTATTTAAGTCTAATTTTTGGAGTAAACCGCATAAATACCGCATTTTTTTGCATACTTTCTATATCATCTTCTGGTTGTAAATAGCTAGATAAATAATCTGCTTTTTCAAATTTATTGCTTAAGTCATCTAATCGTTCTGATGGTGTAATAAGAATATTTAATTGTTTAATATCTACATATCGATAAACTTTATAACTTGTTTCATCATCTTGTTTTGTTGGTCTATATTTTATTTCTTCATCTTGTAATAATACTTTAGGAATTTTATCTAAATTAAGTCCTAAATATTGTAATTTTTCTTCTATTTCTTTATTTTCTTTTTTCACTTCTTTTGCTGCTCTTGGCATTTTGTTTCTCCCCCATCTTCTTTTGACTTATTTACGATTTTTATTGTATCATACCCCATTTTGTTTTACAAGAATTTTACCTATTTTTTCGCAAATTTACTCTTGTACATTTGTAGAAAATATAGTATAATGTGCTTGTTATGTCAAATTGCTTAGGGGGGATTTTAATGAAAAATACTTTAGTAAAAGAATTATATAAACATACACATGATTATAACCAAAAAGAAGTACAAGTATCTGGTTGGGTACGTACTATAAGAGATTCTAAAACATTTGGTTTTATTGAATTAAATGATGGTTCTTTTTATCATAATGTACAAATTGTGTTTGATGAAAAATTAAGTAACTTTGCAGAAATTAGTAAGCTTTCTATTAGTTCTTCTATTATTGTTACCGGAACAGTAGTAGAAACAAGTACTGCAAAACAACCTTTTGAAATTCATGCTAATCAAATTGAAATTGTGAATATGGCTTCTCTTGATTATCCTTTACAAAAAAAGCGTCATTCTTTTGAGTATTTAAGAACAATTGCTCATCTTCGTCCAAGAGCCAATACTTTTAATGCTGTATTTCGTGTAAGAAGTGTACTTGCTTATGCTTTTCATAAATTTTTTCAAGAAAGAGGCTTTGTTTATGTGCATACTCCTTTAATTACAGGCAGTGACTGTGAAGGTGCTGGAGAGATGTTTTCTGTTTCTTCTTTTGATTTCAACCATATTCCTAAAACCGAAGATGGAAATGTTGACTTTTCTCAAGATTTTTTCGGTAAGCCTGCACATTTAACAGTAAGTGGTCAATTAGATGCTGAAAATTATGCTTTTGCTTTTCGTAATGTTTATACTTTTGGTCCTACTTTTAGAGCAGAAAATTCTAATACTGTTAAACATGCAGCAGAATTTTGGATGATTGAGCCAGAAATGTGCTTTGCTAATTTAACAGATGATATGGATCTTGCAGAAGATATGGTTAAATATGTTATTTCTTATGTATTAGAAACTTTACCTGAAGAGATGGCATTTTTTGATAAAATGATTGCCCCTGGTTTACTTGAAAGGTTACACCATGTTATTGCCTCTGATTTTGGTCGTATTACTTATACGGATGCCATTAAAGAGTTAGAAAAAGCAAATGATCAATTTGAATATAAAGTTTCTTGGGGAACAGATATTCAAACCGAACATGAAAGATATTTAAGTGAAGTTGTATTTGGAAAACCTGTTTTTGTAACAGATTATCCAAAAGAAATTAAAGCATTTTATATGAAATTAAATGATGATGGAAAAACAGTTGCAGCTACTGACCTTCTTGTTCCTGGAATTGGAGAATTAATTGGGGGAAGTCAAAGAGAAGATGATTATGAAAAATTAAAAAATAGAATTCAAGAATTAGGGTTAGATGAAAAAGATTACTGGTGGTATTTAGATTTGCGTAGATTTGGAAGTGCCCCTCATGCTGGATTTGGTCTTGGATTTGAAAGAATGATGATGTATGTAACAGGAATGCAAAACATTCGTGATGTTATTCCTTTCCCAAGAACTCCAAAGAATTGTGAATTTTAAATTTTATTAAAAATAGTTCATACGCTTACAAGCATATGAACTATTTTTTCATTTTATTTCTAGCATATTCATACAGAATAACACCTGTTGCAACAGCCGCATTTAAGCTTTCTGTTTTTCCTAACATAGGAATTATCATTTTTTCATCTGCCATTTTTAGCACTTCTTCCGATACTCCATTTGCTTCATTTCCAATGACTATTACTTTTTCTTTTAAATTAGTGTCATATAAACTTTTACTCTCTTTAGCAAGTGCAGTTGCTATAATTTTATATTGATTTTTCTTAGCTTGTTTTAAAGTGTTGACTAAATTTTCGGTTTGTATTATATGCAAACGGTAAATAGCTCCCATTGTAGAACGTACTACTTTAGGGTTATATGGGTCTGCTGTTTTTTCGCTAAGAATGACTTGTGTTAAACCCACACTATCAATAGTTCTTAAGATAGTGCCTAAGTTACCTGGATCTTGCAAGCCATCTAATGCAATAATGATATCTTCCTTATATTGTAAGGCTTTTGGTTCTGGTTTATGAATTACCGCTAATATTCCCTGTGGCTTTTCCACATTCGTTAATTCCTTAAAAACTTTTTCTGAAACTGTTATAATTTCATTTTTGGCAAGTTCATAAATATCTAACTTATGATAATACTCTTCTTGATTACAATCTTCACAAATAACAATTTTATCAATAGAAGCTTTTTCTTGTATAGCCTCTTCTACCATTTTTATTCCTTCCACAATAAATTTTCTGCTTTCTTCACGATATTTCTTTTCTTTTAATTTTCTAATAGATTTTATAATTTCATTATCTTTGCTAGTAATCACTTGCAATTTTTCTCACTTCCCTTCTATTTTTAAATATGCTATTACCTCTTGTAATAATAATTGATCTGTGTTAATTTTTTGGAAATCCATTTTTAATGTTACATAAGGCTCTGTTCCTGGTGAAAAACGAATTCTTGGTCCATAAGTGTTTATCCAAACATCTATCATCTCGTTATTGAATTTTGCTTTGTCATACATAAATACAATTCCATCTTTTCTTTGAGAAACTTTATGTATTCCTTGTTTTTTGCATAAACTTTTGATGCGTGCTATATCCATTAAATTTTCTACTTCGCTAGGAATAGAACCATAACGATCTATAATTTCATCTGTTACATTTTGAATATCTTCTTCTGATTGGCAAAGAGCAATATCTTGATAAATTTCAATTTTTTGACTTGCATTTTGTATCAATTCTTCTGGAATATAGCTAGATACATTTAAGTCTATCTGAATTTCTGGCTCTTCTTCCACTTCTTTTCCTTGCATTTCTTTAATTACTTCATCTAATAACTTACAGTAAGTATCATATCCTACTTGCTCCATGTGTCCATGTTGAATTTCACCTACCATACTTCCTGCTCCTCTAATTTCTAAGTCTCTCATGGCTATTTTAAACCCTGAACCAAATTCTGTAAATTCTTTAATGGCTTTTAGTCTTTTATCGGCTACTTCTGATAATATTTTGTCCCTTTTATACGTAATATATGCATAACCTTGTTTATTTGACCTACCTACTCTTCCTCGAATTTGATAAAGCTGAGCTAGACCTAGTCTATCTGCGTTTTCTACAATAATGGTATTGGCATTTGGAATGTCAATTCCTGATTCTAGTATAGTGGTACATACTAATACATCAATTTTTCTATTGATAAAATCCATCATAATTTCTTCTAGTTCTGTTCCACTCATCTTTCCATGTGCAAAAGCAATTTTAGCTTCTGGTACTAAAGAGGCAACTTCCATGGTTTTTTTCTCAATTTGCTCTACATTATTAAATAAATAAAATACTTGCCCTTGTCTTTCCAATTCTCTTGTTATTGCTTCTCGTATAACTTCTCTATCATATTCTAATACATAGGTTTGTACTGGTTTTCTATTTTGCGGTGGTTCATATATAACTGACATATCTCTTACCCCTACAATAGACATATGCAAAGTCCTTGGAATAGGAGTTGCCGTCATAGTTAAAACATCTATAGATGTTTTATATTGTTTAATTTTTTCTTTATCTTTTACCCCAAACCTTTGCTCTTCATCTATAATAAGCAAACCTAAATCTTTAAATTCTACATCTTTACTCAATAAACGATGTGTTCCTATAATAACATCAATTTCTCCTAATTTTAGTTTTTTAATAATTTCTTCTTGTTCTTTTTTAGTTCTAAAACGATTTAATAAATCTACTCGAATAGGAAAGTCTTGCATTCTTTTATAAAAGTCTTCATATTGTTGGTTTGCTAAAACTGTTGTTGGTACTAAATAGGCAACTTGTTTTTGGTCCATAACTGCTTTAAAACTTGCTCTTATAGCTACTTCTGTTTTTCCATATCCTACATCTCCACAAAGAAGTCTATCCATAGGATGTGGTGTTTCCATATCTTTTTTTACTTCTGCAATACATCGAATTTGATCATCTGTTTCTTGATAAGGAAAATTATCTTCAAATTGTTTTTGCCAAGGCGTATCTTTTGAAAAGGCAAACCCCTTACTTTTTTGCCTTGTAGCATACAATTGAATTAATTCTTTTGCAACTTCTTGTAAGTTTTTCTTTACTCTATTTTTTGTATTTTGCCATTCTTTGCTACCTAATTTATTAATTCTAGGAGCAGATTCTCCTCCTCCTACAAATTTTCTAACACTATCTAAATCATTAGTAGGAACATATAAAAAATCATTGTTTTGGTAACGAATTTTAATATAATCTTTTGTAACTCCATCCGCTTTTATAGTATTCACACCCATAAATTGACCAATACCATGGGTTCTGTGAACTACATAGTCTCCTATTTTTAAGTCAGCATATACTACTTTTTCTGCTTGTTTAAAGGTATTACTTACTTTCCTTTTTTTCTTAACATCTATTTCAAAAAGCTCTTCTCCTGAAACTATTACTAAATTTAAGTCATAACACTCAAATCCGCTTGAAAGCCTTCCTGTTTTGATAGTAATTTTATTGCTTACTATTTCTTTATCTTGTAATAATTTTGCAAACTTATCTACATTTTCTTGATTTCCTGCAAGTATGATAACTTGCTTTTTTTCTGCTATCCATCGTTTGATGTCTTCTAATAATATTTCTATTTCACTTTTGTGAAAAATAACATCTCTATAGGAAAAATGAAATGTCTCTTTTGCTACTTTAGTTAAAGCAATATCTTGCGTTTCTAAGAATATACTATTTGTTTTTTCTTTTAGCCAATCTTCTTGTGAAAACATACTAATGTTTTGAATGGCTTGTGGTACCATTTTTTCTTTTTCTATTAAAGCTTTTATTAAATTATTATTCTCTATAATAATATTTTCTATTCTTTGATTACATTTTGCATATTCATCATAAAAAATAATTACATCTTCTGGCATATATGCTAAAAGGTTTTGGGCATCTTCATAAAAGTAGTTAAAATATTTATCTACTTTATTCATATAGTCTCCAGAAGAAATGAGTTCTATATCTGTGTTTTTAATTTCTTGCATTTTTGCCAAATAATTTTGTTTTGCTTTTTCTGATATTTCAAAAGTTTGACTATGAACTATTTCCTCTTTTTCCTTTATGCTATTTACTATTTCTTGTAAAGGCTTTTCTAATATTAATTCATGTGCTGGAAAAATAGTGGTTTTATTTAGCATTTTTTCAGAACGTTGTGAAGATATTTGGAATTCTCGAATAGAATCTACCTCATCTCCCCAAAATTCTATTCTTATTCCTGTATTTTCTGTTATGCTGATGTCTAAAATATCTCCCCTACTGCTGAATTGCCCTTTTGCTTCTACTATATCATTTCTTTCATAGCCTAATTGTACTAATTTTGCTTTAATTTCTTCTAGGTTATTATTTTTTCCTATTTGAAAGTTTAGTTCTGTTTGATATAGTTTTTTAGGTGTAATCATTTTTTGCATAATGGCTTCTATGGTAGTAACAACTATTTTTGCTTCTTTAGTATGAATTTTATTTAACACATTCATTCTTTCATACAATATATCTTTACTTTCTGCAATATAATCATATGTTACTAATTCTCTTTTAGGAAAATATAAAATCTCATCATTTTCTTCAAAATAACTTAAGTTTTGCATAATTCGTTTTGCTTGTATTTCATTATAGGTAATAATCCATATAGGTCTTTTAGTAGCCTTTTTGGTTGTATACGCAATATGTAATTTTCCCACGTCAGATAAACCAGATATAACTATCTGGTCTTTTTTATTTTCTACACTTTTTATGTATTCTTCAAATTTTGGGAGAGTTTGAAGTTTGTTGACTATTTCATTCATGTACTTTCTCCTCTTCATCATTTCTGTTTCTATTTTACATCAAAAACTTGTTTTGTGCAATATTTTATTGTAAATATCTCCTATTCTTATATATATAACATAAAAGTGATTTTATTCTTATAAATGGATTGATAAAGTTTACATTTTATTAATGAGTAGGAACAACCACTGGTCGAAATCCAGCAGCAAAATCATTGTTACCATCATCTCGAGCGAAGTAAAAAGTTCCTACATGTGATGAATAGCATATCATGGTATATTTAGTACTCATTGTTTTTAAGTTTTCTCCTTCATAAGCTACAAATTCTCCAGATGAAAGTAAGTACTATCTAGTCCAATTTTTCCTTTTGTTTCTATTGGCTCAATGAATGTAATAGATGTCATTCCATCTATTTTCTCTGGAGCGTTAGGTTGTTTTTTCGCTTCTGTAATAACTCCATTATCTCCTACTATTATGCTAAAGCTCACACTTGCTAATATGATAAGAATGATTAGGGTTACAACTAAAGAAGTTTTTAACATAATATTTTTTCTCCTACATATATTGTAATAATGAGCATTTTCTTTTGAAAGGATAATTTTTATGGCTACTTTAACTAAACCTCGTTTTTTCTTTCTCTCAGTAAAAAGAAATATTTTACCTGCCTGTTTTTGCTTATTTACTTTATTTTTAGTATTATTTTCGCAAAGCAATTTAACTGCTGCAAAATCAGGTTTACAATTATGGGCTAATCATGTACTTCCTTCTTTACTACCTTTTTTTATTGCTACCGAGCTTTTATCTTATACCAATGTAGTAGTAAAAATAGGAGAAGTTTTTAATTGGTGTATGCGTCCTTTATTTAATGTTCCTGGTTGTGGCGCTTATGCTTTAATTATGGGAATTATTAGCGGATATCCAGTTGGTGCTAAAATTGTTACTCGCTTTTATGAAGAAGGCTTATGTACCAAAGAAGAAGGTGAACGTTTACTTAGTTTTACTAATAATTCTGGTCCTTTATTTATTATTGGCACTGTTGGTATTAGCTTATTCGGAAATACTTTAATTGGCTTTTTGTTATTTTTTACTCATATTTTAGCTTGTCTTACAACAGCCTTTTGTTTCCGCTTTTGGAAACGAAAAAAACATTCTTTTTTACATAACTATACATCTTCTCAAAAGCCAGTAAAATATATTCCTGCTACATTTTCTAATCTAGGCGAAATTATTAGTAAAAGCATTATGTCTTCGGTTCAAACTATTGTCATGATCGGAGGATTCGTTGTACTTTTTAGTGTTATTCTCTCTATTTTAAAGCAAAGTCATATTTTAGATTTTGGAGCATATATGTTATATCCTATTTTTAAACTATTTGGCGTTTCAAATATCCAATTCAGTAGTGGATTTTTATCAGGGATTTTAGAATTAACGAATGGGGTACAACAAATCGCTACTTTACCAATTAAAAATATTTCTTTTAGTATCATACTTTGTTCATTTTTACTTGGTTTTGGAGGAATTTCTGTTTTTTTACAAGTTTTCAGTATTACTGCAAAATCTTCTTTATCTATTAAACCTTATTTAATTGGTAAAATATTGCAAGCCATTTTTGCTGCTATATATACATGTATTTTTATTTATAGTTTTCCTATCTTTAATTTAAATTTATGAAAGGAGCATTCGTATGGAAAGAAATGGAGATTTTAATCCTAATATGAATAATTTTTCTTATGGTTTTTCCCCTTATGGAGGAGGCTACCCTCCTTATAACTGTTATGAGGGAATGAATGGAGTAGATTCTTGTAATGGTGAATTTGACTTTTTTAATCCTATGATGCAATATGAACAAGGTTATATGTATTATAGATATTTATCACAACAGTTGGAATATAAAATTAAATGCAAGGAATATGAAAAATTATGTGGGACCACGAATACACGTGGTATGAATATGGGAGATAATTTAAAAAAGTAAAAGTTTCCTCAAAATGGGAAACTTTTTATTTATTTTTTTCTTATATACGTAATAAATTCATAATCTAAATTATTTTGTTCATTTTTGATTCCTTTTTTTCTTTCTACTTCTTTCCACACTTCTTCATTAATTTTAGGGAAGAAAGCATCACCTTCAAAGTCTTGATTAATTTGTGTAACATACATCTTTTTTACATATGGCATAAGAAGATTATATATCATAGCTCCTCCTATAACAAAAGCTTCCTCTTCTCCTTCTATATATTCTTGAATTTGTAATAGAGAATGTACAACTTCTACTTGCGAATCTTCTACATGAAAATCTGGATTTTGGCTAAATACAATATGTTTTCTATTAGCTAGTACCTTTCCTAAAGATTCAAAAGTTTTTCTTCCCATAATAATAGTATGCCCTGTTGTAAGCTCTTTAAAATGTTTTAAGTCTTCTGGTAATTTCCATAATAATTGATTATTTTTTCCAATAATATTGTTTTTAGCTTTTGCTACTATAATACTTAACATTTTTTCATTTCTCCTTACTATTTTTCATTGATATCTGAATTGACTCATTTTCTATACTATATCCCATTTTTTTGTAAAATACAACTCATTTTACTATTTTTCTGTTCTTTTATTCGTCATTTGCTATTTTCCTTTATTTGTTGTATAATTGATTATACAATATTAATAAAGGAGTGTATTTTTATGACAGATGGACAAATTTGTTTTTTATATGTTTTTTGTACTGATTGTCCTTTACGGAGGAAATGTCCTATAAGGCCCTTATTCTATTCCGAACAAGAATATGCGAATTGGAAAAAACATACTCTTGATTCTACAAAAAGGATGGCTCTTCTATTAGGTTTTCCCTCTTCTACTATTGAGCCAGGTGCATCTCTAGGTGTAAATATGATGGATAAACGAAGAAGCCGAGAGTTAGAATTGCATCCTACATTTTCACCTGATTAACACTTCTTTTAACCAATAAGTACTTTAATTGGTTATTTTATTAGCTCCTTTCTCGAAAGAGTAAGGAGCTTTTTCATTGTAAAATAAATGTAAATTATTTACAATTATGTATTTGGTGGAGGCGAGCAGAGTTGAACTGCTGTCCAATATTTTTTCCATAATTACTTCTACAAGTTTAGTTTATTCTTTCATTTCCCATTATATTTCATGAA
>CALXJP010000017.1 GCA_944388655.1 uncultured Clostridia bacterium
TCTACATATACACTCATAAAACCAGGAAATTTTAAAGTTTGACCACTTGCTTTTAGTGTATATGGTTCTACTGTAATATCTACTGCTACTGTATCATAAATGGCTGCTGCCATTTGACTTGCTATAAATCTATTATAGATTAGTTTATATAATTTATATTGGTCAGGTGTTAAAGAGTCTTTGATTTTATCAGGTTCTAATTCTATATATGTTGGTCTTATACCTTCGTGAGCATCTTGTGCATTTTGTTTCGTTTTATAATAACGATTTTCGTAATATGATTCACCATAAGCATGAATAATGTGTTTTTTAGCAGATGCTCTTGCTTCCTCCGATATTCTGGTGGAGTCTGTTCTCATATAAGTAATTAGTCCTACTGAACCTTTTTCTGGTACTTTTACTCCTTCATATAGTCCTTGTGCAATACTCATAGTTTTCTTTAAAGTAAAGCCTAATTTTCTTGATGCTTCTTGTTGCATAGTACTGGTTGTAAATGGAGGAGCAGGCGTTCTTTTCTTTTGCCCTTTTTTTATGTCTGTAATTATATATTTTCCTTTTTCCATTTGCGCTACAATAACATCTACTTCTTCTTGTGTATGAATTTCTTGTTTTTTACCATTCTTTCCATAAAAATGTGCCACAAATTGTTCTTTTGTTTTGCTTTGTTCTAATGTTACATATATATTCCAATATTCTTCTGGTTTAAAGTTAGCAATTTCATTTTCTCTATCTACAATAAGCTTAACAGCAACAGATTGTACTCTACCTGCTGATAACCCTTTTTTTACTTTTTTCCATAATACTGGACTAATTTTGTATCCTACTATTCTATCTAATACACGCCTTGCTTGTTGTGCATTTGTTAAGTTCATATCTAGCTTTCTTGGATGTTTAATAGATTCTTGTACGGCTTCTTTGGTAATTTCATTAAATGTTACTCTACATACACTATCTTCTGGAATTTCTAATATATGTTCTAAGTGCCATGCAATTGCTTCTCCTTCACGGTCAGGGTCAGTTGCCAAATATACTTTTTTGGCATTTTTGGCATCTTTTTTTAATGCTTTAATTAAATCACCTTTTCCACGAATGTTGATGTATTCTGGTTCAAAGTCGTGTTCTATATCTATTCCCATTTTTGATTTTGGTAAATCACGAATGTGTCCCATAGAGGCTACTACTTTGGTACTTCCTCCTAAAAATTTCTTGATAGTATTTGCCTTTGCTGGTGATTCTACTATAATTAATTTATCAGCCATATATGTTTTCCTTTCCTCATAATATACTTACCTATTCTAGAATACTTTTCCAAAATTTGCAAGAGTTTTTTATTTAAAAATAAATATATATGGAAATTAATTTCACTTTTTGCTTTTACTATATTAAGAAATAACAAGAAAAATTTTTTTATTCCTTATCACTGCTAGTTATCGGCAATTATTGACTTTCCCAAATGGATATGATAAAATTTGAACATGATTCGATATATGAGAGATAAAAAAACTAACTACAATTTTTAATATTTCAGAGGAAAAGTTTATGAAAATTTTAGAATTTATTTTAAATAATAAAAATTATTTAGAAGATTTAATTACAAGAAGTACTTATCATTCAAATGCTATTGAAGGAAGTACTCTTACTTATGCCGAAACTTATGCTATTCTTTATAACGACAATAGCTTTAAAATCGAAGGAAAAGAGCCAAGAGAAATATATGAAGCTATCAATCACAAAAGGGCATTAGAATTAGTTTTTAAGAATTTACAAAATAATAAAGAATTGGATGAAAGATTTATAAAAAAAATAAATGAGACGATAAATAGAGATATCAAAGATACAGAAGGTTATAGAACTGTGCAAGTATTTATACAAGGTAGTGAGCATATTCCACCGGAGCCTGAAAAAGTTCCCAATTTGATGATGTATTATATATATAATTACAATCATGATGAACAAGATATCTTTACCAAGGTTGCTAAATATCATATTGATTTAGAAAAAATACATCCTTTTGAAGATGGAAATGGAAGAACAGGTAGATTACTTATCAATTATGAATTACTAAAGAATAATTTACCACCTGTTGTTATAGCTAAAGAGGATAGGGTAAAATATTTTGAATTTTTAAGAAATAATGATAGTAATGGTTTAGCTCAATGGCTAAAAGAATTATCTCATAGAGAAGAAGAAAGAATGAAGAAATTTGGCTTTATGAAGATAACTTAATTACAATAGGAATGAATAATAGAAGAGTTACTATATAAAAAGTATAGTAACTCTTCTATTATATTATTTTTTTGATTTCTTGATAGATATGCTCTTCCACATGATCTTTGGCAATTTTTCTTGCATTTATCCCCATTTCTTGCATCTTTTGTGGATTATTGATTATGGCTTGTATGTTTTGATTTAACTTTTGTGCTGTTAAATTTTTATCTAGTATAATATTGGCAGCTCCTACCTTTTCTAATACTTTGGCATTATATTCTTGGTGATTTTCAGTGGCATAGGGAAATGGTATAAATATAGCTGGTTTTCCTACATTAGCAATTTCTGTAATAGTCATTGCTCCACTTCTTGCTACTACTAAGTCAACTGTATTTAACACTTCTTCCATATTATATATGTATGGTACAATTTTTGTTGTTTTCATATTTTGTACATCAATTTGTTTTTCTTCTAACTGATTTTTGATACTTTCATAACCAGTAGCCCCTGCAGCCCATAAAATATTATAATCCTTGTTCATTTTTTCACTTATTATCTTTACAAGACTCTCATTAATACTTTTGGCTCCTTGACTCCCGCCAAAGAAAAGTACTATTGGTAATCCATTGTTTAAATCTAGGCCTTGCTTTAATTCATTTTTTTGTGTTTGCGACATATTCATATATTTTACTTTAGTAGGTGTTCCTGTTACTACTACTTTTTTTGCTTTAGAAAGTCTTTCTTTAGCTTCTTTAAATCCTGTTAATATGACGTCTGCTTTTTTCGATAATACTTTTATTGCCATTCCTGGAAAAGCATTGCTTTCATGTAGTACTACAGGAATTTTGCATTTTTTTGCTGCCATTCCCACTGCTATACAAATATATCCTCCTGTTCCTATAACTACATCTGGTTGTAATTCTTGTATAATTTTTTTGGCTTGTGAAATAGATTTCATGGTGTGGTATAGTCTTTTAACATTATCTATATTTATTTTTCTATTAATTCCATAAGCATTTATGGTTCTTAGTTCATAACCTGCTCTTGGTACTAAGTCATTTTCTAATCCTCGTGGTGTACCAATGAATGTAATTTGAGAGTTTGGCTCTTGTTTTTTTATTTCATTAGCTATGGCTATTCCCGGATTGATGTGTCCTCCTGTTCCTGCCGCTGCAACCACTACTTTCATAAATTTCCTCCTTTATACTTTTGCACCATTTCTTGATATATTTAGTAATATTCCCACACATGTTAATACAATCAGTAATGCGGTTCCTCCATAACTAATAAATGGTAAAGACATTCCTGTTACTGGCATGGAAGATGTTACAACCGCAATGTTGATGAGTGCTTGAATTCCTATTAAGGAAGTTATTCCTACTGCTAAGAGACTTCCAAATGTATTATCTGCCTTCATTGAAGTTAATAGTCCTCTCCATATAAATAGTCCAAACAGGGTTATGACTACTACACATCCCACAAAGCCTAATTCTTCTGCAATAATAGCAAATATGAAGTCATTGTGAGGTTCTGATAAATAGAGGTATTTTTGTTTACTTTCTCCTAAGCCTACACCAAATAGTCCTCCTGAACCTATTGCATATAAACTTTGTATAATTTGCCAACCACTATCTGTTGGGTCTGCCCATGGATCTAAGAATGCAGTAATTCTTTCCATTCTAAAATCCCCTTTTCCGCGTTGTTTGGGCTAATACAAATATACCTATTACTAATACTGCTATTCCACAGGCTCCTACTGTTAAGAAATATCTCATTTTTGTTCCTGCCATAATCATCATAACACATACTATAAGGCCAATAACAATAATCGCACTTAAGTGGTCTTGTATGAAAAATAGTATGGCAACAGGAGGAATTAAAAAGGCTAACGGTTTGATAAACCCTCCTACAAAAGTATGCATTTCATTTTTATGTTGTGTAAAATATCCTGCATAAAAGATAATTAATAAAATTTTAGCAATTTCTGATGGTTGAAATCTACCTATAATAGGTAATTCAATCCATCTTTTTGCTCCTTTTGCTTCACTACCTAAACCTGGTATACTTACAGAGATTAGAGCAATAATCGCTAGTATATATGCTATTTTATAAAGTTTTCGATATTTTTTATAATCTATTTTAGATACGCCTAACATAACTAAAATGCCAATTCCTGCAAATGCTGCTTGACGAATTACGTAATAATAACTATTTCCTGTTATGGAAAGAGAATATGGCGCACTTGCTGATAGTACCATAACTACTCCAATGGCTAGTAACAAGATAACAATTATAAATAATATAAAATCAAATGGCTTTTTTTCTGTTTTTGCTATATTTTTTATTTTATTAACCATTTTCTCTTTCCTTTCTTTTTATATTGCCCATACACCTATGATACATGCAATTAAAGTAATGCAACTAAATATGGTTACTACCTTATTTTCTTTCCATCCTGATAGTTCAAAGTGATGGTGTAAAGGAGCCATTTTAAATACACGATTTCCTGTTTTTTTAAAGTAACTTACTTGAATGATAACCGATAAAGTTTCTAATATAGGTACTATTGCTAATATTAATAGTATAAATGGCATTTTTAAATATAGAGATATTGCTGCAACTGCACCACCTAGCATAAGTGAACCTGTGTCTCCCATCATGACTTTTGCTGGATATAGGTTAAATACTAAAAATCCTAAGCAAGTTCCTGCAAGCATACTGCCAAATATGGTTGCTTCTTTTACATCAAATACAATGGCAATGACCGTCAGGGCTGTTAGTATAATAGTGGTAACACTACTAGATAAGCCATCTATTCCATCTGTTAGATTAATAGCATTAGTTGTAGATAACATCACTAATATAGCTAGTGGTACATATAACCATATAGGAAGTGAAATATAGATTTTAGCAAATGGTATATAAATATCTGTTCCTATATGCAAAATATTGGTTAAATATAAAGTATATGCTACAGAAATAACCAGTAGTCCTACCATTTTAGCTGTTGGACTAAGTCCTTTTGTATTTTTTAATACTAATTTTTTAAAGTCATCTATCAATCCTATTAATCCAAATCCTAGTGTTAATAATAACATTGGTAGCAAGTGATTGGCTACATCTGGCTCTTTTGTTCTATAGTAAAAATAAACGCCTATACATACGATAATGCTTGTAAGCATCATAATGATTCCCCCCATAGTTGGGGTTCCTTGTTTTTTTAAGTGTGATCTTGGTCCATCATCTCTTTCTATTTGCCCTATTTTTAGCCTTCTTAATAAAGGTATCACTATCACAGATATGATTAATGTTATGATAAATGATATCCCTAATACTTTTACTTGAAAATCCATTAAACTCTCTCCTATTTTGCTTTTGATTTTTGCTCTAGTTCTTCTATTATTTCATTAACAATAATTCTTTCGTCAAAAGGATATTTTTTTCCTTGAATTTCTTGATATGGTTCATGCCCTTTTCCTGCAAGTACAATAATATCCTTTTTATCTGCCATTTTAATAGCGTAACGAATGGCTTCTCTTCTATCTACAATACATATATATTTTCCTTTTGTCTTTTTTATGCCTTCTTCAATTTGCTCAACAATCTTTTCTGGTTCTTCTGTACGAGGATTGTCAGAAGTAATAATGGTAAAGTCTGCAATTCTTCCTGAAATTTCTCCCATTATTGGTCTTTTGGTTGTATCTCTATCTCCTCCACAGCCAAATACAGAAATAACTTTTCCTCTTGTATAAGATTTGACTGCATTTAAAATATTTTCTAAGCTTTCTGGTGAATGAGCATAGTCAATCATAATGGTTAGTTCTTTTTTATTATTCACTAGTTCTGATCTTCCTGGTACTCTTACTTCTTCTAATGCTTCTTTTATATTTTCTGCATTTGCTCCTAATTTTTGTGCTACACAAATAGCAGCAAGAGAATTATATACACTAAATCTACCTGGAATGCAAGTTTTTATACGCTCATTTTGTGTTCCTATTTTTACTTTAAAGTCTACATAGGAATTGGTAATTGTTATATCTTTTGCTAGTACATTACAATAATTATCTATTCCGTAAGTAGTAATATGGCATTCTGGTACTAATTTTGGTATTTTTGCTGAGTAAATATCATCTGCATTGACAAAACCTACTTTACACATTTTAAATAGTTGTAATTTAGAGTTAAAATAATCTTGCATGTCGGGATGTTCTTTAGTACTAATATGATCTTCTGAGAAATTAGTAAATACGCCTATATCAAAGTCACAACCTGCAACTCTATTTAATTTTAGACTTTGTGAAGATACTTCCATAACTACGGCATCACATTTTTCTTCTACCATTTTTGCAAAGATTTCTTGTAATTTGTTGCTTTCAGGGGTTGTTCTGTCACTATCTTCTAGTTTTTTATCTCCAATGTATACAGCAATGGTTCCTATTAAACCTACTTTTAGCCCTGCTTTTTCTAATATAGCTTTTGTCATAAAGGTAGTGGTAGTTTTTCCTTTTGTTCCTGTAATTCCTATTAATTTGAATTTTTTAGATGGATTATGATAAAAATTACATGAACATATAGCTAGTGCATATCTGGTATCTGGAGCTACAATAATTGTTATATCTTCTGGAATTTCTTTAATTTTTTGTAAGTCACTATCTTGCTGTAGCATAATAACTTTTGCTCCTTGTTCTATAGCATTTTTGATATATTGATGACCATCTGCATCAAAACCTTTTATGGCTATAAACATTCCCTTTTCTTTTATATTTCTGGAGTCTTTTTCTATATGTGAAACCTCTACATCTAAGCTTCCTTTTACTTTTAAACCTTCTAAGCCTACTAAAATTTCTCTTAAAATCATAAAATTCTCTCCTCTTATTTTTATTTTAAGTCCCTTTTTGTCGTTTACATTATATAACTAATATATGCTTTTGTAAAGAAAATTTTTTATTTTAATATATTCTGGTTAAGGACTAATGTGCTATATAAAAATAATACATCTTGTGTTGTAAAATTTATATATTTATCTAATAGTCCGCTAGATATATAGCGAATATCTATTAAGGTAATTTTTTGATAATGATTGATTAATAATGGTGCTATACTACTTCCAAAAGAATCTCTGAAAAGTAGTAATTCTTTGTTATTCTTAGCTTCTGGATTTTCTATTGTTATTAAAGGTGTTGCTCCTGATAGAAATATATCATATTTATCTGAAGAAGTTTGGTATTTTTCTAAGTCATAGACTTTTGCTTGCTTTTGTGTTTCTGCATTTTGTGTAATGCATTTTTCTATCGTTGTGCTATTTAAATATTGTAAGGTATCTGGCTTAACTGGCATTCCTAATTGTCCATAATATACTCCATAAAAATCACCTGCTTTTTGTAATGTATAATTTTCTTTACTTGTTATTGATAAGTTCATTTGCTTTTCTATTTGGTTTACTACTGGCATAATATTTTCTTGTTTCCAATGTGTATCTGTTTTGTAATAATCTTGAATGGTTAGAATAGAAAATAAGTCAATATAGGTCATATTCCTTAATTCGTTTTGAACAATTTGTTGCATTTTTTCATAATCCATTTTTAAATATTCTTCAGGTAAGAAATAATTTTTATCTGGAATAATGGCATAATATACATTGCTTTTTCCTTGTAAATATTTTTGATAAATATTTTGAATTGTTTTTGCAGATTTCTCTACTGAAGCCTCATTTAATGGATATTCGATTTTATATATGCTATCTTCTAAAAGGAATAAGCCATTATTATCTTTTTGCTTTAATACTTGCGTATGAAAAATATTTTTGATTGCTCTTAATTTATCCCTTCCTATAAATTGATCCATAGCATATTCTTCAAATTCTTCTGATATACTAGCATCTAATACTTTTTTTATTGTTATTTCGGGAAATTGTGCTAATTTTCTTCTTTCTGCAATTGATATGGTTTCATCTGTTTTTAGTACATTCGCTACCAGCACGCTTAACAGTATTATGATGAATCCAAAGGTAATGATTTTTTCTTTCATCGTTTCCTCCTCCTAAAATCTAAAGTATAAAAATGGATTAAAGGAACCATCTATAATATAACTTGTACACAATAGTAGTATAATGAAAAGAAATATAGGTTCTGCTATATTTTGTAACTTTTTGGCTTTTTCTTGTAAAATTGTATTTTTTAAAATAGGAGTTGCTCCTATACATGCTATTATAAGAGTTATGGCATAGCTTTTCACATAATAGATACTTTCTTGCGAGAATATAGGTACATTTCCTATTCCGATTAATCCTCCTATGTTTTCTACAATTTGTGTAATTCCTTCTCCATTGAAAATGATAAAGCTTATCATAACAATGAAATTGGTATATAGCATTCCTATTATTTTAGGAAGTTTTTGCAAATATTTGAGTAAAAAAAGTTTTTCTATTATGAGTAATATTCCAAAATATAATCCCCATATGATAAAGTTCCAAGCTGCACCATGCCATAATCCTGTTAAAAACCACACAATTAAAATATTACGAATCCATTTTAGTCGGCTTACTCTATTACCTCCTAAGGGTATATACACATAATCTCTAAACCATGTACTTAATGATATATGCCATCTTCTCCAAAAGTCTGTTATACTTTGGGCTACATAAGGATAGTTAAAGTTTTCTAAAAAGGTGAATCCAAACATTTTTCCTAATCCTATTGCCATATCGGAATAACCTGAAAAGTCAAAATAAATTTGTAACATGGCGGATATAGCGTATAACCAATAAAATAATACACTTTTTTCATCACTTGCTAAAAAGATGGATGTTAATTCTCCTAATACATTGGCAATTAAAACTTTTTTTCCTAATCCTATAATAAATCTTCTTACTCCTAAAGCAAAGTTCTGTATGGTATATTCTCTTTTTTCTAGTTCTTTTTCTATAGTTTGATATCTAACAATCGGTCCTGCAATTAATTGTGGAAATAATGAAACATAAGTAGCTAGTTTTAAAATATTTTTTTGTACTTTTACTTCTCCTTTATATACATCTACTAAATAACTAATCATTTGAAATGTATAAAAGGAAATTCCTATAGGTAAAATTACATGAATGAGATCTATTTTTTGTGATAGCCATAAGTTAATGTTTTGTATAATAAAGTCTGCATACTTAAAATATATGAGTAACCCTAGACTAAGTATAAGTGATAGTATTAAGAATACTTTTTTATAGGGTGTATGTTGATACTTATCTATTAAAATTCCCAATATATAGGTACTTGCAATTGAAAAAGCCATAAGAAATACATATATAGGTTCTCCATAGGCATAAAAAATAAATGATGCTATTAATAAAACTAAGTTTTTGATTTTATTGGGTACTATATAGTATATGGCAAGTACAATCGGTAAAAAATAAAATAAAAATGTAATGCTTGAAAATACCATTTTCTCCTCCATTGAATAAAACCTTGAAGTTTTTCAAGGTTTTATGTATTTATTATTCCATTGGTTCTGTTTCAAGAAATTCTTCTGGAAGTTCTTCTGTTTTTTCATATTCTTGTCCAATAGAACCTGCTAATTGCTTAAATTTTTCGTAAATTGGCTTTGCCCATTCTTCGCTAGCCATTACTAAACAAACTACATCTCCGCTACTTGTTGCATAAATTTTTTCTGCTGATACACATATCCATTTTGCTGGATTAATTTGTTCAGACATCATTTTAGCAATATGATTAGCATCTACGCCCTCTTTTACTTTTGCTAATACAAAAGAATATGCTTGAGAGCTCATCATTGGTTCTGATACAGCAAGAAATTCTAAGTCATTTCCATTTTCTAAACCAGTTACTGCTTGTACTGTATTGGCATCAGATGTTTCTACTATAGTAGTATTTAATGTAGATAATAGATTCTCTTGCCCTTCATATACCTCCTCGATTAATTGTGATAAATCTTCTGCCGTTTCAATTGGTTTTAAGTTAGTTTTTGGCTGTTGATTGATGAAAACAATTGCTAAAACAATAGCGACTACGGCAATGATGGCTACTATGGCAATTATGATTTTTGTTTGCTTTTTCATATGATTTCCCCCTCCTCTTCTACTATACCATATCTATATTAGATACGCAACAATAAAAAAAAGTTTTATTCCGAGTAAATTTTGGCATAATTTTTTAAAAGTGTATAATAAGCGTTAATATGGTGTTGTACATCATCAATTCGAATTTTAAAACTCGCTGTTCGTTTAAAAAATGCATATACAATTTCATTGGGATGATTAAAATACATTGCATATTCTGGATAAAAGCATCCATTTAATTGCTTTTCTGATACCTGCTTAATCATATTTGTTAATTTCTCTTTATCAAAGTATGATACATCTATTTTATTTTCTATAGCTCTATCATATATTTCTAGTCCAGTTGCTAATAACTCTAAGTTAGTAGGGGAACCATATATATCATGTAACATTTCATTGTAATTTTGTGTCATATTTCTTAACCCTAGTTCAAAATATGCTTCATTAGGAATGTATTTGGTTATTTCATTAACACTATATTGTATCCATTGATCTCTGTATTGTTCATATTCCTTTTCCACAAAATAATCCATTGATTTTTGAGCTGCTTGTAAATATTTTTCATCTTTTGTGTATTCGTATAACTTTAATAAAGCAAAAGTTGCTTCTCCATCATAATAGGTTGTTCTATATTCTGCCTTTTCTTGAAAAGTAGGATAATCATATACATGATAATAAGAACCATCCTCATTTTGCATTTCTAAAATACCATTAGCTAATTGTATGGCCACTTCTTCATATTGGTTGGTTTGAAATGTTTGCATATATTCTACTAGCATGAGTAGCCCTATTCCATTGGCTCCTAATTTTAATTCATTATCTTTTTCTTCTAATATAAAAGCTGTATTTTCATCCTTTTGTTTAACTGCATTTTGTATGACATATTGAATGGCTAAATCTATTTTTTGTTTTAATTCTTCCTCTTTTGTAAGAGTATAAGCTTGTATCATACTCCAAGTAGTTCCTTCATGTCTTAAAATATTATAGTCTTCTGCTTCTTCTTGTTCTATAGGATAATATAGGTATACAAAAGAGCCATCTTCTTTTACATGATTTTGTAAATATTGCACTGCATTTTTTATTGTATTTTCTATTTCCTCTTTTTCTAATCCATCTGTGATTCTTCTTCCATATCCATTACCAGATGAATATGTAGTATATAGGTTGCCTTCTTCGTAAAAATAACTCTCACAACTAAATAAAATTAGTTGTTCTGGCTGTTCTTTTAGTGTTATCATTCCTTTATTGGTTGTGTTTAAGTATGCATTTAAATTATCATAATCTATATCATTGATTGCATAATCTATAATTTTATTACTATTTAATTCTGCTTCTAATAATGCTACTTCATAATCTTCTGAAAAAGAAATACCTTTTTTAAAGCAAAATTTTTCCGCATCATATATATAAGAATATAAATCTGATGTTGCAATCTTTTGTTCTTCTTTTACAATGTCTATTTTGATATACTTTGGGGTTATTGATTCTTGTATAATTTTTTGTTTTGCTTTTTGTATAGCTTCACTTAAAGAGTTTCCACTAGCATTTCTTACAATGGCTTTTTGTTTTCCATCACTAATAGAAATAAATACTTGTTTACATTCTTGTAAGTCTTTATTTTTTAATATTTCTTCTTGTATTTTACCAATTTCATAATCTAGCTGTATTGTATCTATATGATTGAATGTTAATCCTATCATTGCTATCATGATTATTATTAAAATGATAATTCCTATTTTTTTGCTCATATAACCACCCCGCTTTTATTTTACTATTACTTGGATGGAAAAGCAATAAGCACCCACAAAAAATGTGGGTGCTTATTGCTTACTTTCATTTTCAGGTATGATTATTTATTTGTAAATTTTGTTTGATACTTTCTTGTACAAATTGCTGATATTCACTTGGAAGTGTCTGTATCTGAGTTCTATCATATATTTTTTTAGAATATATATATTTAACATTAATAGACTCAGAAATTCGATTAACCTTATAGTGAATAAAAGTAACACAAGACTTGTTTTTAAAGGAACAAAGATACACATCATCTCCTAAACTCAATTCAATAGCATTACGATTTGGCTTTGCTTCCTCTCCATTTCGGAAAACTCTAATAATTTTTTGATTTGTATATGGATTTTTAAGAATGAGTTTTCCTTTTTCTAAAATAATAGATTTAAGAGTAGTATAAGTATTTTTTTGCTTCTCTTTAACAGTAGATTCTTCCTTTTCTTTATATGTTTCGTAAAGTATGTGTTCTATTCCATACATTCTGGCTTCTATTGCCTTTGCTTTATCAGCTGTTAATAGAATGCTTTTTTTATGTTTTTTTCCGTACTCGTATAAACTATCTCTATAACCAATTCCTTTTTGAACGGGAACTGCCATATACTCACTAGGGTTGCTATAAATTAAGTCTATTAAAGAATTTGCTACATCTCCTATTTTTCCTTCTTCTCGTTTGCTAACTCGCAAAGAATCAAGTGCTCCTTTAAGAAAGATTTTCGGAATTCCACTATTATCTATACTGAGAATTTTTAGTATTTTGGGTACAAAAACTAAACTCTCTGCATCTATAATTAGTTGCCTTTCAGGAGTATTCCGCCGTTTATTTTCGGCTATTTTCTCTTGTATTTGCTGTTTTGTTTCTGGAGATGTTTTTAACGTTACCTGCATACAGGTATATTCCATCTCCAGCTTTTTAGCTAGCTCTGTCATAGAAGTAATCTCTTCTGTGCAGGCCATTTTAATTTTTATTAAATCTTCTTGCATTTCCTTTTTGTTTCTTCTACTCCGTTTTTCCATTTTCTTCTCCTTATGTAATAAGTATTTTTCTTGCATCTAAAATTTACATCATACCTCCTTTTAATTTTTAATTTAAAATTAGATATTTACATACATCTTATATATTATATCATGTTAACATAAATTTGTAAATATTTTACTGTAAATAGATTTTGCTTCCCTTATTTACAGTAATACCACTTTTTGGGGTTTGCTCATTTACTATTATTTCTTCTTCATTTTCAACTTCTTGTTCTAATACAGGTTCTAATCCTAATTCTTGTAAAGTTTTTTTAGCTTCTGTATAATTCATGCCCTTTACATTAGGAATTTGAATTTGCTCAACGTTTTCTATTTGTTCTTCATTATCCTTTTTTGCCTCCAAATATGGCAATACCTCTGATAAAATCTGTCCTCCTACTGGTGCTGCCACACCACCTCCTTGGTGCCCCCCTTCTCCGGTCGGGTTATATAAGGTAATAATCATGACTACTTCTGGAGATGAAATTGGTGCTATTCCTACAAAAGATGTTACATATTTTCCGGTATCTACACCATCTTCTGAGGTTCCTGTTTTTCCTCCTATTCTATATCCCTTTACTTGTGCATTTTTTCCGTGTGCCTTCTGCTACAACCGTTTCCATCATACTTAATATATTGTTGGCAGTTTCTTCTGAAATAACTCTTTCTCCTGTTTTAATAGGCATATCGGTAACTTCTTTGGTTTGGCTATTGATTTTTTGTTTTACTATTCTTGGTGCTATATATGTTCCTTGATTAGCAATAGTAGCTAACATTGTTGCCATTTGGATTGGTGTTACTTCAAATCTCTGGCCAAAAGCTATGGTTCCTAATTCTACAGGTCCTACTTTTTCTTCTTTTAAGAAAATTGACCCAGCTTCTCCTGGTAAATCAATTCCCGTTCTTTTTAGAAATCCAAATTTATTCAAATACTCATAATATTTATGAACTCCAATTTTTTGTCCTAATCCTATAAAAACAGGATTACAGGAATTTTTTAATGCTTGCCTTAAACTTTCACTTCCATGTGGATTATAATATCTCCAACATTTCATTCTTACTCCTGCAATTTCTATAGAACCCGTACAGGTAAATTCTCCTTCTTTATCAGGAGTAGTGATTCCTTCTTCTAAGGCTGCAGATGCTGTTACTAATTTAAAAGTTGAGCCTGGCTCATATGTATCTGAAACAGCTTTATTTCTCCACATTTGCTGTAGTGCTGTATTCTTATCTTTTTGTTCCATTGTGTTCCAAGCATTTTTTAGCTCTTCTGTATTTGGCTCATATGGTGTATTCAAGTTATAATTCGGATAACCTGCCATAGCAAGTATATCTCCTGTTTTTGGATTCATGATAATGACATTGCCACCATCTGTACATGCATTATCTATGCAGGCTTCTTGTAAATATTTTTCAGCAATTCCTTGTATGGTAGCATCTATAGATAAAATCAAATCATCTCCATCTATGGCACTTTGATAGGTTTCTGCTGTGTCTTCTATATCTCCTCCACTAGCATCTCTCATTTTTATAATTTTTCCTTGTGTTCCTTGCAAAGTTTTGTCGTATATGGCTTCTATTCCATCAAGTCCTTGATTATCACTTCCACAAAAACCAATTACTTGTGATGCCAAATGATTGAGTGGATAATATCTTTTTGTATCCTCATCTATGTTAATTCCTGACTCTATTTGATTTTCTTGCATCCATATACGTAATTCATCTGCTTTTTCTTTATCTACTTTCTTGATAATAGTTTCAATGGCACTTCTTTTTTTTACTTTTTTTAGTACAGTTTCATAATCTAGTTCAAAAATATCGGAAAATGCTTTTGCTACCTTTTCTTTATTTTCCTCCGCAATATTGGTAGGATTTACCGTAATTGTTTGAACTGTAGAACTAACTGCTAAAATGGTTTTTCCTGTTGCATCATATATAGTTCCTCTTTTTGGATTAATATTTCTATCCAGAGTTTGTTGTACATATGCCATAGCTTGTAATTCTTCTCCTTGTACAAACTGAATAAAACCTACTCTTACCATTAAACAAGTTAGCAGAAAGCAAACCACAAATAGTTCCCACTTAATTCTCTTTTTTCTAGTAAGGTTTCCTGAACTTTCTGCAATTTTTACTTGTTTTTTATTTTTCTTGTTAAAGTCTATTTTTCTTTTGTTTTTTAACTTTTTTATTTCTTTTTGTGAATCTTGTTTTTCTAGTTTTTTCTTTTCTTTACGTTTTATTTTTTGAATTTTTGTCTTTGCTCTCATAAAAAAACCTCAACTTTTTTCATATATTACTAACATTTTTATGAAAAAGTTGAGATTTTATTCTCCTAAAATAGATTGTATTACTTGGCTAAACCAATTTCCTTCTTCGTCCATATGAATTTCTTCTACAGCTGGTTCAATATAGTCCTTCTTTGGCAAATTAATATATTTTTTCTGTGAATTATCTAATTTTTGCATACCTAAAGTTGTTTTTGCAGCTTGCTCTATGTTGGTTAAATTCAAACTTTGTTCTATTCCTACTCGTAATTGTTCATTTTCTTTTTGAATAACACTTAAATTATTTTTTAATTCTTCTTTTTTATTAAATGTTACTGCAATAAGTGAATTTCTATATCCTATAGCAAATAAAACCGAAAATCCCACAGCAATATAAAGAATAGCTTTTACATTAGGTTTTAGCTTTCTCTTCATCGCTTTCTTTTTTGCCTTTTTTACTACTCTTTTTTTCGTTTTTGTATACTCTGGTTCAATTTTTCTAGGACTGGTTTCATATTGATATGACATGAGAATTCACTTACCTCCTTTCAAAAATTCTTAGTTTTGCACTTTTAGATCTAGAATTTTCCGTTTGTTCTTCTTCTGTTGCTATAATTGGCTTTTTGGTAATAATTTTTCCATAAGATACACAGCCACATACACAGTATGGTAAATCTTTTGGACAAGTACAAATTCCTTCTTCCTCTATATAGGCTTTTTTTACTGCTCTATCTTCTAACGAATGGAAAGTGATAATGCATAAGCGACCACCTTTTTTTAAGCAATGTATACTTTGCTTTACTGTATCTACCAATGGTTCTATTTCATTATTTAGTTCTATTCGAATTGCTTGGAATGTTCTTTTGGCTGGATGACCATCATTTTGTTTGGATAAAGGAATCGATTTTTTTATAATTTCTACTAATTCATCTGTAGTTTGAATTTCTTTTTGTTCCCTTTGTTTTATTATATTATTGGCTATTCTTTTTGCAAATCTTTCTTCTCCATAGTTTTCTAAAATATGGATTAACTTTTCTTCTGAATAATGATTCACTACGTCTTTTGCAGTAAGTAATTGGCTTTTGTCCATTCTCATGTCTAGTATTCCCGTTCCCATGTAACTAAAGCCTCTTTCTCTTTCATCTAATTGATAAGAAGATACTCCTAAATCTAGTAATATCCCATCTACTTCTTGAATGTTTAGATTTTGTAATATATTTTGTATGTTTTGATGATTATCGTGTACATATATTACATTCGGAAATTGGTGTAATTTCTTTTTAGCAGCTTGTAATGCTTCCTCGTCTCGATCTATTCCTATTAATAGTCCCTTTTCAGATAAACGATTCACTATTTCCAAGCTGTGCCCTGCTCCACCTAATGTTCCATCTACATAAATTCCATCTTTTTTTATTTTTAACCCTTCTATACATTCTTTTAGCATGACAGGTTTATGTACAAATTCCAATTATTTCTCCTCTTACTACAATATTTCCTATATAGCACAAGCAGTTGGTAACCATAAAAGCTACCAACTGTTGTCCTTTTTCTTCTGTTCCCTTTTATTTATCTTTTGCAAGAAAAGTTTTTTATTCTTTTCTTTTGTTTTTTATATAGTTTTCCTTTTGTAGTTCTACTACTCTTTTGTAAAATTTATATAAACTTTATAAAAAAGATTATATACCAAGCATTGTCATATTTTCGGCTATTGCATCTGCTGATATATTTTCATCACTGTTATAAGCTTTCCAATTAGCTTGATTCCAAATTTCAAGTCTAGTTCCTACACCAATAATTACTGCATCTTTTTCTAATTTTGCATATTCTCTTAAATTTCCTGCAATAAGAAATCTACCTTGTTTGTCTATTTCACATTCCATAGCTCCAGATAGAAAGAATCTGACAAAATCTCTTGCATTTTTATTGGTAAGTGGAAGGGATTTTAATTTTTCCTCAAAGTTTGTCCACTCATTCTGCGAAAAACAAAATAAGCAACCATCTAATCCTTTTGTTACTATGAACTTTTCTCCAATATCTTCTCGTAGTTTTGCTGGCATAATCAATCTGCCTTTTGCATCTAGAGAATGTTCATATTCACCGATTAACACTTTGATTCACCTCCATGTTTTTTATGCCACTTTATACCACTTCGCTCCACTTTTATTAAATTCTAATACAAAACGTTAGAAAATGCAATACTTTTTTTGATATTTTTTTAACTTTTTTCTTAGAGGCACAAATGTTTGCTCGTTTTTTTACTTTTATTCTCTTTGTTTTTTTAGATATTTTTCAACAAAAAAATCACCCAAAATTACCCATTTTTGTGCACTTTTTGGTGATTTTTTGCGTGATTTTTTTCGTGTTTTTTTTCAATAATTCTTTCCATCATTTTTTATGATTTTTTTATTGATTTTTCCACTAATTTATTAATTTTTTGTAATTTTTTAATTCTTTTTATTTTTCTCTTGCTTTTACAATTAATCTTTGTTGCCCGTAATTGGTACAAGTAATTAATGTGATTTCTCTTTTTCCATTTGTTAATTGACTAGTACATCTTGTATCTGTAGGTTCTACAACATATCTATCATATACTGTATATGTAACGGTTCTACCATTATTATCTGTTAATTCAATAATATCTCCATTGGTAATTTCATTTAATTTTCCAAACATAGTTTTATTTTTATAATTATGTCCTACTATACAATAGTTTCCTACTTCATTTGGTGCTGGTCCCCAATATTTGTTAACTGAAATTTTTAATAATTCTTCTGAAGTTTCTGCCAATACCGGATAGTTAATTCCTAATTGAGGAATATTTAATATTGCTTCAATATTATATTCTCCACTTGCTGTTTGTACTTTTTTCTCCACTGGCTCTTCTTCTATAACAGGAACTATCTCTGGTTCAGCTTCTATTTGCTCACTCATAGCCACAACAATAACATCATTTTTCTCTACTTTTTTGATGGTACTATCTTGTTGAATGGCTGCTAAAATTTCTTGTGATACTTCTTCACTGGCACTTCTATCATATTCTGCATAAATGTAGTATGTAAATAATAGGCACACTAAAAGAATCGCAAAAGCACATTGAAATTTATACCATTTCTTTTTTCTGCGAAGTTCTGGAGTTACATATAATTTTTTAGTAATTAAAATTTGATTCATGCTCCTTTTTTCTCCTATCTTTCATACTATATGTATTATATCAATTTTTTTACTTGCTTGCAATATTTTTTTCAAAAGTTTGATTGGCAATTTCAGCAAATTGCTCTATCGTCAGGTTTTCCCCTCTTATATTTTCAGGTATATGTAAATTTTGTAATATTTTTTGCATGGCTTGCTTTTCCATTTTTTGACTAACAGCATTTAAAAATGTTTTTCTTCTTTGCATAAAAGCAAGTTGTATAATTTCAAAAAATAATTTTTCATCTTTTACTTTTACACAAGGACTTTTTCTAATTTCTAGTTGTATTACTTGTGAATCTACTTTAGGTTCTGGAATAAAACTTTTACTTGGTACTGTGAGTACAGTTTTTGCTTCACTATAATAATCCACCGCATAAGTAATGCTTCCTGCTAATCTTGTTCCTGTTTTTGCCGTTAACCTTTGTGCTACTTCTTTTTGCACCATAATGGTTATACTCGTAACTGGCAATTTTTCTTCTAAAAGCTTCATAACAATAGGTGTAGTTATATAATAGGGTAAATTAGCAACAATTTTTACTGATGAGCAGTGTTCTTGTTCAATTACTTTTTGTAGGTTTACTTGTAGAACATCTTGTTCTATGAGTGTAAAATTAGAATATAATTGAAATCTATCTTGTAAAACACTAATCATTCTAGTATCTAATTCAATAGCTAATACTTTTTTGGCTTTTTCTAATAAGTATTGTGTAAGAGTTCCTAAGCCTGGTCCAATTTCAATAACTAAATCTTCTTTGGTAATTTGAGCAGCAGTAACTATTCCTGCAATAGCTTCATCATCAATTAAAAAATTTTGCCCCAGTTTTTTATTAGCTGTTAGATGATATTTTTTTAATAAATACATAGTTTCTTGATAGCTATTCACTATATTTCTTCCTCTCTTTCTGCTTTATTATACCATATGCTTTTAGTGATGTCTACATTTCATAATTTTCAATATGCCTTAAAAAGCTTTGTTTTTCATTAATAACAATTTCTATAACATCAAACTGAATAGCATTTTCTAACAGATGATTTTTAGATAAGTAATATGTTGCCACATACCTAATATTTCTTTTCTTTTGTATTGTTACAGCTTCTATAGGAAGTCCATATTTTTCGTTTGTTCTTAATTTTACTTCTATAAAAATTATGGTTTGTTTCTTTTGGGCAATAATATCTATTTCTTTGTGATGGAAATAAAAATTTTTTTCTAATATTTTATAATGATTTGCTTCTAAATAACATGTAGCTATTTCTTCTCCTAATTTTCCTAGTATTTTTCGATTCATCTTTTCTCCTTTAATTTATATATATTTCCTTCTTTTATAGCAATTCCTTCTATTTCCATCATACTTAATTTTTGTAAAATTTGTTGTGGCTTTTCTTGTAATTTTTGTACAATTTCATTAATGGTATGCGGTCTTTGTGATAAAAGGGAATATATATTCGTTTGTTTTGTGTGACGGGCATGAACTATTTTTACTGGTGTGCTAAGGGGTACTAAATACCTTGTATCTATTTGACTTAAAATTTGAGCAGGTTGAAATACCATAGTAGCTCCTCTTTCTAATAATTGCTGAATCCCCTTTGCATTTTTACTATCTAACGGGTTGGGAATAACAAATACTTTTTTGTTTTGCTCTTTTGCATACCCTGCTGTGATTTTCGCTCCACTACGAATTCCTGCTTCTATAACTAATACTGCTTGAGATATTTGACTAATGATTTGATTTCTTTTAGGGAAATTTTTTGTATTGGCTTGTACACTAGGAGAATATTCACTCATTAATAATCCTCCATTTTCTACTATGGCTTGTGCTAATTGGTAGTTTTCTTCTGGATATATGTAATGAAATCCACCTCCTAAAACGGCAATGGTTTTTCCTCCTTCTTCTAAACATGTTTGATGAGCAATGGTATCAATTCCTAGTGCTAAACCACTAACAATAACCATACCATTTCTTGTTAGTTCTGCGGAAAACTTTTTTGCCATTTTCTTTCCATAGTCTGTTGCTTTTCTTGAGCCTACTATAGCAATACTAGATTTTTGTAATAATTCTTGATTTCCTAAATAATAAATATTTATTCTTCCTTTCTTCTATAAGATATGGCTTCTAAGATATGTTGTTCTTGAATATATTGGCTTTCATCCATATCAGCAATAGTTCTTGCTACTTTTAGTATTTTCATATATGACCTTGTTGTTAATTGTAATGATGAATAGGCATTTTTTAATATTTTTTTACTTTTACTCGATAAAGTACAATATTGTTCTATATATTTGGTTGGTAACTCTGCATTGGTTTGAATGCCTAATTCTTTATACCTTTGTTTTTGCTTTTTTCTTACTTTTTCTACTCTTTTTTGTATTTGCTCTGATGTTTCACTTTTTTGCAAGCAAGTTAATTTGTCATACCCCACACATTCTACAGGAATAGTGATATCTATTCTATCTAAAATAGGTCCACTAATTTTTCTGTTATATTTTTTGATTTGTTCTTGTGTGCATTGGCATGGCTTTTTGGTTCCATAATACCCACAAGGACAAGGATTCATACTAGCTACTAATATAAAATTACACGGATAAGATACACTAATAAGATTTCTGTTAATGGTGATTTTTCTTTCTTCTAAAGGTTCTCTTAAACCTTCTAAAACTGCTAATTTTAATTCTGGCAATTCATCTAAAAATAATACGCCTTGATGTGCTAAACTAATTTCTCCTGGTAGTGGATTTTTTCCTCCTCCCAACATTCCCGTTAATGTAATAGAATGATGCGGACTACGAAATGGCCTTTGCCAAGTAAGGGATGATTCATATTGTAGTTTTCCACAAATACTATAAATTTGCATAACTTCTAGTGCCTCTTCAAAACTTAGTTTTGGTAAAATTCCTGCTAAACATTTTGATAATAGTGTTTTTCCGTGAACCGGGTTCTCCTATCATAAGTACATGATGCCCTCCTGATGCAGCAATTTCAAGTGCCCTTTTGGCATTTTCTTGTCCTTTTATTTCTGAAAAGTCATATTCAATTGGATTTTTCTTTGTAGAAATTGTTTTTTGTGAAGTAATTGGTGTAAAAAAATTTATCTTTTTTTGAAAAAATTCAATGAGTTGTAATAAGTTTTGAATAGGAATGATTTTTAAATTTTGCACTAGAGATGCTTCTTGAAAATTTTTTTGAGGTAAAATTACTTGTGAAATGCCTAATTGTTTTGCTTGAATGCAAATAGGAAGAATACCTATGCCTGCTTCTAATTCTCCTTTTAACGATAATTCTCCTAAAAATAAATAGGATGCTACCTCTTCTTGTTTAAGATACCCCATAGCTGTTAAAATACCTACAGCAATTGGTAAATCGAAAAGAGTTCCTTCTTTTTTTACGTTAGCTGGTGCTAAGTTAATCACTATTTTTTTATTGTTTAGGGGAATTCCTATATATTTCATTGCGATTTTGACTCGTTCTTTTGCTTCTTTTATACTAGTAGCTGGAAGCCCTACTATTTCCCAACCGTGGGAAACCGTTGGAAACTTCTACTTGAACTTCTACGAATTGTGCTTCCATGCCTTGTAGTGTCATTGTTTTTATATTAACTATCATATTTTTCCTTCCATTTTTTGTAAGTTGATGATAGTGTATCATACATTTCTTTTTATTGCAAGAAAAATCGTTCGTCAAATTATGACAAAAAATGAGAACTTAGTTGTCTTCTATGGGCAAAAAATATCCCCTGATGATGTTCAGAGGTTCTTTTTTTCTTTTTTAAAGAGATTTTTATAACTATATTTCTTTCGTAATTCTATTTCGTCTTCTATTTCTAGTTTTCTTTTTTGTTTAGCATCACATAGATAATTTCTATATATTAACGAAAGAATTATCTTTGTTTCTTTTAAAAGCTTTTGTTTTTGTATTGGTTGCTGTAAATTCATATGTGGTATATATGTTTTTGACTTTTTTTGCTCTACAAACTGTAACAAAGATGAAGGTATTTTTTTGAATAAATCTTTTGGCAATAATTGTAATATTACATTAACTTCTGCTAGCGCATTTTGATAATTTTCATTCATTTTATTACTTACTAATCTCCTTATCTTCTTTTTGATTTTCTTGAGTTGGCTGTGTTCTTTCTTTTTGTATAGCTTGTATTCCTAGTTGTCTTTCTAGGGCATTTACTGTGCGATCTATAAATGCTAAGTCTTCTAATGTTATGGTATTTTCTTCTATATTTCTGGTTTGATTTTGTATAGGAAAGCTCTCGTCTTTTCTACTAAAATCTGGTACAAACAAATACATATCTTCTTTACTCATTGCATAAATTTCAGGATCTGGTAAATCTTTTTTATATTCTTCTACTATTTTTTCTTCTAAATCAGGGATTAAATCATCTAATCCTAATTTTTGCAAATCGGGGGTTACAAACTCTTTTACTATACTGGGTACATAATAGGCATTATATTTCTTTTTCTTAATTTGCATTGCTACACTTGAAACTATATTCTCTCTTAAATTGTAATTCCATAGTTTTTCATCAATTTTTTGATAGGTTTGTAAATTTGTTTTTCCTGCAGTAAGTAATGGTTGCGTTTGTTTATGAGGCTGAAACCAACTTTTTATTTTTTCCCAAATAGAATTTTGTTTCATATTCTCTTCAAAGGAATGTTGTAGACTATACGTATATTCATCTAAGTTATGTATTGCCTGTTCCATATAATCTAGTAAATCTGCTATAATAGCATCTCCTAGAAAAGAATCTGTTGGATAACCTTCTCTTTCTTCTACAAACATAGATAATCCTGCTTTTTCAAATTCTTTTTGTAGTTCTATTAATTTGTTGTTTAAAGTAATTCCTAAGTTGGGTAGTTTATTTTTAGAATCTATTTCCTGTAAATCCATGATATATTGGGTTAGCTCAGAACACATTTCCCTGATTTGCCTAAATAAAATTTCTTTATATTTTTCTTCAAATTCTTTTGCTTCTTTACTTTGCATCAACAATATATCTCCTTTTTGATTTTATTATTTATGGGTGTTTTTAATCTGTAATATTATCATAATTTCCTGATGCAATTAAATTAGCATACACATCTTCTACTTGATTGATTTGTTTTTCATAATCTTCTTTAATTTGTAAGTCACTTTGTAGTTGTGTTTCTCTCATACTGGTGGTTGCATAAAAGGCTGCTGTTAGTACAACAATCATAAATAATACTGTAATAACAACTAATAAGGTAACTGCACCTTTTTGTTTTTTTACCATAGTATTCCTTCCTCTCTTGTAATATTGTTTTTATTCTATCACCATTAACTTCTATTCGTCAAGCTGATTCATCCATAAAATTCTTTCTTTTTCTAATAGTTTGCCCACTAGTGGATGATTCGTTTTTCCATATTTTTCTTGAATATACCCTCCGTTAATTGTTCCTAAACATTGTTCTCCTATTTTTCTGAATTTCATAGGTTGATTTATCTTTTTTATACTTTGTAGAATAATTTCCATTCCCCTTAATTTTATAGGGCTATGTTCTATTTTCCTAATCCATTCTACTTTTTCTTTGGATGTCATTTTTTCAAAATTTTCTGCCTTTTTATATTCTGTTGAGGCAAGTTTTCCACATTTTTTCCAAAGATTGGGGATTTTTAATCTATTACTTAATGTTTCTACTTCTCTATCATATACCAAAGAAGCAAAACGTAATTCTGGCTTTGTAGTTAAAGTAGCACAAAAGTCTAATGTTTGCATTTTCTTTTCTAATAGATTTTCTTGTAATTCAGGAAAGTGAATTTCTAGTAAATTAGCCTGTTGTAAAGTAAAAAAGAATAATGAAGGCTTTCTACATTGCATTGCTTTTTCCCATTCTTGTAATACTCTCTCTACTGATATAGCTTTTAATTCATCCTTGCAAATCTTCATTTCTTCTATTGTATCTGGCGTTACGGTAAATTCTAATTGTGCTACGAATCTTGCTACTCGATATACTCTTAAAGCATCTTCTCTGAAATGGCAAGAAGTTTTTCTGATTTTCTTTTCTTGTATATCTTGTATTCCCCCAAAAGGGTCTATGATTTTTCCGGTTAATACTTCTTTGGCAATACTATTTATGGTTATATCTCTTCTTGCTAAGTCTTCTCCGTATAGTAACTCCCGTTTCTATTTGAAAATCTTTGTGACCACTCCCTATTTTTATTTCTTTTCTTGCTAATGCAAATTCTTTTCCTTCTAATTCCCATACTGCAAATTTTTTTCCTCTATATTTTGCCTGGGGAAATAATTTTTGAAAAATTTGAGCATTTATACCAGTAACACAGTAATCTTCATCTTGACAAGGCATATGTAATAAACTATCTCTTATACTTCCTCCTACTTGATAAAGATTTCCCCCTTGTTCTTTTATTTTTTTTGCTATTTCGATAATATTCATGGTTTCTCCCTTTTCCTATTTTTGGTTATTTTCATTTTATCATATATATGACCAAACAGTCTATGTTTTTACTTGACATTCTTACTTTTTAATAATATACTTGACATGTACTTCAAATAAGAAAGGAAGGATTTTTTCAATGAGTAATATGATAGAAATTAGATGGCATGGCCGTGGTGGCCAAGGTGCAAAAACAGCTTCTCTTTTACTTGCTGATGCTGCTTTTAATACGGGAAAATATATTCAAGGTTTTCCAGAGTATGGTCCAGAAAGAATGGGTGCACCAATTACTGCTTATAATCGTATCAGTTCTGAACCTATTCGTATTCATAGTAACATTTATGAACCAGATTATGTAGTAGTGGTAGATGATACTTTGCTTGAATCTGTTGATGTTACTGCTGGTTTAAAAGAAACTGGTGCTATTATTATTAATACTAAAAGAGATAAGGAACATTTGCAAAAATCTTTGAAGGGATATGCGGGAAGAGTATATACGATTGATGCTAAAAAGATTTCTGAAGAAGCTTTAGGAAAATATTTTCCTAATACGCCTATGTTAGCAGCAATTGTAAAGGTTTCTGGAATTATGTCTGATGAAGAGTTTTTACAAGATATGCAAGGTTCTTTTAAACATAAATTTGCAAAAAAACCAGAAGTAATTGATGGTAATATGAAAGCTTTAGAAATGGCATTAAGCCAAGTTACACAAATTCAATAAAGGAGTGAGAAGTCAATATGTCAGATGTTAAAATTAATGTGAATAGTCCTGTAGAGGAGTTAACTCCAGGTGGTACTATTTATGAGGCAGGAAATGCAAAGTGTTTTACAACAGGAGATTGGAGAAGCATTAAACCAGTATTTTTATCTGAAAAATGTAAACAATGTGGACTTTGTTTCCCTGTTTGCCCTGAAAATGCTATTCCTGTAGGAAAAGATTTAAAAAGAAAAGATTTTAATTACGATTATTGCAAAGGATGTGGTGTTTGTGCAAAAACATGCCCATTTGGAGCAATTGAAATGAAAGAGGAGGGTGAAGATTAATGAGTATAAGAGAACGTTTAAGTGGAAATGAGGCATCTGCTGTAGCCATGAGACAAATTAACCCTGATGTAGTAGCAGCCTTTCCTATTACTCCATCTACAGAAATTCCTCAATATTTTTCCACTTTTGTTAGCAATGGTTCTGTAGATACAGAATTTGTTGCTGTAGAAAGTGAACATAGTGCAATGAGTGCTTGTATTGGAGCTGAAGCAGCTGGCGGAAGAGCTATGACTGCTACTTCTTCTAATGGTTTAGCTTTAATGTGGGAAATGATTTATATTGCTTCTTCTTTAAGGCTACCTATTGTTATGCCTTTAGTAAACCGTGCTATTTCTGGACCATTAAATATTCACAATGACCATTCAGATGCTATGGGAATTCGTGATAGTGGTTGGATTATGCTATTTTCCGAAACGAACCAAGAAGCTTACGATAATTTAATTATGGCACATAGAATTGCTGAACATAAAGATGTTATGCTACCTCTTGCTGTTTGCCAAGATGGATTTATTACATCACACTCTATTGAAAACATTGAATTAATAGAAGATGATAAGGTAAAAGAATTTGTAGGCACTTACCAACCAGAACATTATTTATTAAATAAAAAGGAACCTATTGCCGTTGGTCCAATGGATTTACAAGCTTACCTTTTCGAACATAAATATCAACAAGCTGAAGCTATGAGAAATGCTAAAAAAGTAATTTTAGAAGTTGCTAAAGACTTTGAAAAATTAACAGGCAGAAAATATGGTTTATTTGAAGAATATAAAACCGAAGATGCTGAAATGATTGTTGTTTGTATGAATTCAACTGCAGGAACAACAAAAGTTGTTGTAGATGAATTACGTGAAAAAGGAATTAAAGCCGGATTACTTAAAATTCGTGTATTTAGACCTTTCCCTGTAGAAGAAGTTGCTAAAGCTTTATCTCATGCCAAAGCAATTGCTATTTTAGATAAAGCAGATTCTTTAAATGGGGCAGGAGGAGCTTTATTCCAAGATGTTACTTCTGCTATGTATGTTAACAACATCCATGTTCCTGCTATTAATTATGTTTATGGTATTGGTGGTAGAGATACTACAACGAAACATATTGAATCTGTATTTGACGATTTAGCTGAAATTGTTAAAACAAATACCGTTACTAATCCTTATCGTTATTTAGGATTAAAGAAGGGAGGAAATCAATAATGGCTTATAATGTAAAAGAAATTGTTGCGAACAAGCCTTCTCGTTTTACAGAAGGACATAGAATGTGTGCTGGTTGTGGTGCACCTCCCGTTACTAGAATGATTTTAAGAGCTTTGAAAGAGGAAGACCATGCCGTAATTGCTAATGCTACAGGATGTATGGAAGTTTCTAGTTTTATTTATCCATACACCTCATGGGAGGATTCTTACATTCATACTGCTTTTGAATGTGCTTCTGCTACTTGTGCAGGTGCTGAGGCAGCTTATAAAGCTATGAAAAGACAAGGAAAACTACCTGAAGATGAGCATACTAAGTTTATTGCCTTTGGTGGTGATGGAGGAACTTACGATATAGGTATTCAAAGTTTATCTGGTGCTATGGAAAGAGGTCATGATATGACTTATGTTTGTTATGACAATGGTGCCTATATGAATACTGGTATTCAACGTTCTTCAGCAACCCCTCGTTTTGCTGATACTACTACCTCTCCTGCCGGAAAGGTTATTCCTGGTAAGATGCAATCTAGAAAAGATTTAACTATGATTATGGCATCACATCATTTACCATATGTTGCCCAAACAATTGGTGTAAACAACTTTAAAGATTTATATGAAAAGGCAGAAAAAGCAATTTATACAGAAGGACCAACATTTTTAAATGTATTATCTCCATGCCCTAGAGGTTGGGGTTATCCTACAGATATGTTAACACAAATTAATAAACTTGCTATAGATACTTGTTACTGGCCTTTATATGAAGTAGTAGAGGGAAAATATAAAATTACTTACAAACCAGCTAAGAAGTTACCTATTGAAGAATTTTTAAAACCACAAAAACGTTTTGCTCATTTATTCAAACCAGGAAATGAATGGATGATTGAAGAATTTCAAAAAGAAGTAGATAAAAGATGGCAAGAATTATTAGACTTAGAAGAAATGTCTAATAAAGAAGCTTAAAGTAATGAAGAAGTTACCTTTTGTTTTAAAGTAACTTCTTTTTTATTGACTTTTTGCATATTTTCATATATAACTGTAATACTTATATGAAGGAGGATTAACTAAAATATGCTAGAAGAAAATCATGTAGAAACAGAAAACATAAAAAAATCTAGCCCCAAAATGACTATTTTTAATATTATATTAATCATTGTTATTTTTATTGGGCTTCTTATTTATATGTTTTCTGTAGATGGAATTGATAATATTATTTATTTATTACAAAATGTTAATTATATATGGGTTATAGCAGGTTTATTTTGCTTACTTGGTGTATGGTTATGCGAAAGTATTACTTTATATATTCCTCTTAAAAATATGTATCCTCATCACCGATTTTCTACCTCTATACGTGCTTCTATGATAGGGCAATTATTTAACAACATTACTCCCTTTTCTTCTGGTGGACAGCCTATGCAAGCCTATGACCTAACTAAAATAGGAGTAAGAGTAAGTGATTCGCTTTCTGCTTTAGCTATGAAATTTATTATTACACAAATTGCCTTAATTGTTTTTACATTAAGTGTTGTTATTTTTCAATTTAATTTTTTTATGCAAATATTTCAAGACTTTTTATGGGTAGTTATATTAGGCTTTGCCATTAACATTATTGCTATTATTTTTGTTATACTTATGGGCGTAAAAAAGAATTTTATTATTTTGATTACCACACCTTTTATTAAATTATTAGGAAAAGTGCATATTGGAAAATGGCGTATTTTTAAAGATGTAGAAGCAACTATTTCTCATTTTGAAGCAAGTGTTGAAAATTTTCACCAACAATTTTTAAATATGAAAGCACATAAAAAGATGGTATTGCAAATATTTATTGTTTCCTTTATTCAAAGTTTATTATACTATTCTATTACTTACATGGTTTATAGAGCTTTTGGAAATTCAGGAACAAGCTTTTTCCAAATTATTACTGTGCAATCCTTTTTATTGTTAATTATGACATTTATTCCTACTCCCGGCTCTGGATTAGGAGCAGAAGGTGGCTTTTTACTATTATTTAATTCCATTTTTACGAATGGAACCATTAATCTTTCTATTTTATTTTGGAGAATTTATACTTTTTATTTACCAATTATTGTAGGTGCTTTCTTTTTAATTCCTCGTAGAAAAAAGAGAACCGTCAAAAATTTGTAATTTTTTGTAAAATATGATATAATAAAGTAGTTACCAATTAACAATTGTGATGTTGAATAACATCACACCACACAAGAAGGAGGTACTTTTTATTATGGAACAGTCGGTATTAGAATTTGCTTGGAGATTAAGAGATTTCCTTGAGCAGGAACATTACTTTAGTTTTTTACTACCTGAAGTAGATAGGTGGCTTAAGGAATATAAAGCAACAAGTTCTGAGAAAAGAGATGAAATCCTTAAAAACCACATTAACTCTTTAAAAGAGTCTCCTTATTTCTTAGAAGATACCTTACTGGCAATGTAAAAAGTAACATGAGAAGGGGGAAACAGCTATCTAAAGCGTTTCCCCCCTCTCTTTTTTATTCTTCTTCAGAAATTGGTGCGCCAACAGGACAAACTCCTTGGCATGTACCACAAGATATGCATTGTTCTTTATCAATTACATATCTATCATCCCCTTGAGATATACATCCTACTGGACATGCTGCTGCGCATGCACCGCAAGAAATACAAGCTTCTGTAATTTTATAAGCCATTATTTTCACCACCTTTCCCATTTTCTTATTCTAAAGAATTTCATCATCTTCTTGATTACTTTGATCAATTTTTTCTAAATTTTCTAATTCTTGCAATTCTTTTAAATTTTGTTTTTCTTCTTCGTCCATTACTTCTGTTTCAACATTTTGAATAATTTTTATATCTTTGGCATCATATTTTTTATAAAAATATTCTCCATTTTCATCTTTTAATTTTACACGAACAATTTCTTTTAGTGTTTCTATGCCATCTACTACGCCTTCTCCATCTTCTGTTTGTATAATTGCCCCAATTTTAGGTAGCTTTTTTAATTTTTCTTCATATACTTCTTGTTCATATTTTAAACAGCACATTAATCTTCCACAATTTCCAGAAATTTTACTAGGGTTTAATGACACATTTTGTTCTTTTGCCATTTTTATAGAGACTGTTTCAAAGTTATTTAGGAAAGAACAACAACATAGTTCTCTTCCACAAACACCATTTCCTCCTATTCTTTTTACTTCGTCTCTTACTCCTATTTGTCTTAGTTCTATTCTTGTTCTATATACTGCTGCTAAATCTTTTACTAACTCTCTAAAATCAACTCTTCCTTCTGCTGTAAAGTAGAATAACACTTTACTATTATCAAATTTAAATTCTACCTCTGTTAATGTCATTTTGAGATTATGTTCTTTAATCTTTTTTTGGCATAATACAAATGCTTGCTTTTCTTTTTCTTTATTATCTAAGTAGTGTTTTTTATCTTCTTGGTTAGCAAGGCGAATCACTTTTTTTAAAGGTTTTTCTAATTGATAAGCTGGCATAGAACGATTAGCAATAGCTACTTCTCCATATTCTTCACCTTGCGCAGTTTCCACAATGACATAATCTCCTATATTTAATTTTAATTTACCTGGTGTAAAAAAATATATTTTTCCTGGCTTTTTGAATTTTACCCCTACAATGCTACTCATGTATTCCTCCTCTTTTATGGATGTATTTTTTCCCACATTTGCAAGATTAATTGATCAATACTCATGTCATAATTATTATTAGCTAATATTTTTCTTTTGGTATTTTCTACATCAGAAATACAATTGATATATGTAATTTGCTTTTGTTGCATTAATACTTGATTCATATAGTTTAACACATCTTGAATATTATCTTTTTGTTTGTACAATATTTCTGCTTGTCTCCACACTTGTAATAAGCTTTGTTCTTTCATATGAGAAATTATCTCTTCTACTTGTTGATAAATTTCTTGTTGTTCTTGCATTTTCATTAGTTTTCCTATGCTTCCTTCACAAGCTTTTATTAAAGTAGTCGCTTGTGTTTCTTTTAACCATTTTTGTATAGTTTCTTCGCTGATTGGTTGAAATGCCATTTTGATGCATCTAGATTTTATGGTATTTAATAATTTACTTTCATTATTCGTAATTAATAGTAAAACAGCATATTCTGGCGGTTCCTCTAAGGTTTTTAATAAACAATTTTGTGCTTCTTTGGTCATTTTATCGCAATCGTTTACTATATATACTTTTTTAGTAGAAATGATAGGTTTTTCTAATATTTTTTGTTGCATATATCGGATTTGTTCTATTTTGATGGTCTTACCTTCTTCTGGTTCTATTTGCATAAAATCGGGATGATTTTGATTGGTAAATTCTATACAAGATTTACAAGAATCTTCTTTTGGAGAAGATGCTAAACATAGTATTTTTTTTGCAAACTCTTGTGCAAATAGTTTTTTACCAATTCCTTCTATTCCTATGAATAAGTAACTATGCAATATGTTTTGTGTTTCTATAGTATGTGTAAGAATTTCTTTTATTTTTTCATTTCCCAAATACTTTTCAAACATAATTTTCTCCTAATGGATTTCTCCAAATAAATTCAAAGGCCAAATACGAATCCATGCTACTCCTTCTATTTTTTCGATAGGAATACAACCAAATTCTCTACAGTCTGTACTATTTTCTCTGTTATCTCCCATGGCAAAAACATATCCTTCTGGTACAACAAAATCTGTTAAATATTCATTTTTAGCATATGTTATAACACCCTTCGGAATATAACTTTCTTCTAATTTTTGTTCATTAATGTATACTCCATCAGATTGAATTTGTACATGGTCTCCTGGCAAACCAATTAGTCTTTTTATATAGCTATCTTTTCCTATTTCTAACACATAATAAACAAAACTTGAAAATAGATTTTCTGGTTCGTAATTATATTCTGCTTTTACCGATTCTACTCCTGATACTTTGCTTGGACGCTCAAAAGTGATAATATCTCCTCTTTTTAGTTCTTGCCCAAAAGTAATGGGTATTTTATTTAATATTAATCTTTCTCCTGGTTTTAGTGTAGGTGACATAGATGTCATTTTTACTTCTGTTGGTGTTCCTATAAAATAACGGATTAAAATAGCTAGTACAATTGCTACTACTATACATATAATCCATTCTATAACTTCTCTTACTGTACTATTCATTGTCTATTTCCTTTATTAAATTTAGGTTTTTATGTTGCCTATCAACTTTCTTTTCTATTATACATTTTTCTGAATGATTTATCAAGCTTTCCTTTATTTTTTTGTAGGAATACGTACTACTACTTCTGTTCCTTTTCCTGGCTTACTTTTAATGTCTATACTTCCTTTATTCTGATTTAAAATTTCTTTGGCAATCGAAAGTCCAAGACCTGTTCCTCCTAGTTCTCTAGTACGTGCTTTATCTACACGATAAAATCTTTCAAAAATGCGGTTTAAATCTTCTTCTGGTATACCTATTCCATTATCAATAATTTTGACATAGGCATCATTATACACGAATCCTACATAAATTTTTATATTGCCCTTTTCTGGTGTATATTTAATACTATTGGAAAGTATATTCAATATAACTCTTTCAATTCCATCTTTATTAGCAATAACAGGCGGAACATTTGCTGTTACAAAACATTCTGTATGTTGATTTTTTTTATCTGCTTCTATTTGTAATTTTTCTTGGCATTTTTTTACTAATTCTCCTAGGTCAAATTCTGTTGCTTCATATTGTATTTTATTATTATCATATCTGGATAAAGTTAACAAATCAGAAACTAGTTTTGCCATTCTTTTAGCTTCTGAAGAAATAACTCCTAAAAACTTATCTTGTGTTTCTTTATCATATTCTCCTTCTACTAATGTTTCTGCATATCCCATAATAGAGGTAATAGGTGTTTTTAATTCATGAGATACATCTGCTACAAATTCTTTTCTCATATTATCTAATTTAACATGTTCTGTAATATCTTGTATCATTGCCATAACACCAGATGGTCGCTCGTTTTCATCTTTAAAGGTTGCAAATAGTATATTTAAGTATCTATCCCCTACATGTACCCTTTGTTCAGAAGATGTCCAATTTTCCAAATATACTGTTTTTTCTAAGTTAATATCAATATTGAGTTTGGCAAATATTCTATCAAAGGTATTTTCTCGTTCTGATAAATGTAAAAATTCTACTGCTGCTGGATTAATATGAGTAATTTTTCCTTCCATATCAAAAGCAATAATTCCATCATTCATGTGTAATAATATGGTTTCTATTTGATTTTTCTGCCTATTGACTTCATTTACATTTCCTTTAATTTCTTTTTTCATAATGCCAAAAGCATCTGCTAGTTCATCTACTTCTGTTTTATTTTTTCCTTGCCCTATTCTAGGCACATTTTTCATTAATTTGGTAATAGGACTAATAAATGCTTTGGAAACCCAAATTCCTAAAATAATAGAAATACCACCAAAAATAGCTACCGCAGAAATAGTAGTTACTTTGGCATTTTCTATTTGCTGTTGTATTTGTATTTGGTATTCTGGTTGTGTTCTTTCTGTAGTGGTATATTCACTAATGTTTGCTAATTGTACTATGTAAAATCCTCCTAAAGTAGCTATTAATAGCATCCCTAGTACAGTATAAATTAATATTACTTTTACTTGTATATTTCTTAACATTCGTAGGCCTCTTTCTTTTTCTTCTTATTGATAAATTTCACTATAGAAAAGACAATTTTAGAGCCTTCTAAAATTGTCCTATAGTATTTATTTCTATTTACGATTGGCAATATAATAACCGACTCCTCTTTTAGTGATTAATATTCGTGGATTCGAGGTATCTCTTTCTATTTTTTCTCTTATTCTTCTTACTGTAACATCTACTGTTCTAATATCTCCATAGTATTCATATCCCCATACTTTTTCTAGTAAAACTTCTCTTGTTACTACTTGTCCTGGTTGGGTTGCTAAATATTTTAATACTTCAAATTCTCTTAAAGTAAGGTCTACTACTTCTCCTCTTGCTCTTACTTCAAATCTATCTAAATCTAATGTTAATTCTCCTACTTTTATTTTGTTTTTATCATTTTCTTCACTAACTACTGTTTCTGGTTTTGCTGTAATTTCTGCTTTTCTTAAATTGGCTTTTACTCTTGCTACTAGTTCTCTAATGCTAAAAGGTTTTGTGATATAATCATCTGCGCCTAATTCTAAGCCTAATATTTTGTCTATTTCTTCTTCTTTGGCTGAGAGTATTAATATGGGTACATTTAAAGTTTGTCTTATTTTTTTACATACTGAAAATCCATCCATTTTGGGAAGCATAATATCTAATAATATTAAATCTGGCTTTTCTTTTAGTGCCATTTCTACTCCATCTTCTCCATTATATGCTTCTAATGTTTTATATCCTTCTTTTTTTAAATTAACAGAAAGCATTGTAACAATGGTTTCTTCATCATCAATGATTAAAATGGTTTTCTTTTCTTCCATAAATGTACACACCTTTCTTTTTGTGTTCTAACTTGTACTATTTATATCACATTCTTGCTACGAATACAAGTGTTTCTTAAGAAAAACCTGCTTGTTTTAGCCATAGGCATTTAAAATTTACTTTAACCTTTGTTACTATTTTACAAAAGACTTTATCATTTTATAATTCATACTATTTCATGTATTCATCAACCCCATATAAAAATAGAGAGCATAGGGTATGACCTATCTATACAAACTATTTTTATATGGGGTCGATTGTTTTACATTTTGATTTGTATTTCATATACTTTTCCATCATCTACTAGTCTTATTTTTTTATCTTCTATTGCCTGTTGATTACAATAAAATTCTTCTACTCCTGTGCATTTTCCATTAGGATTTTGTACTTTTATGTGATAGATACTGCTACCATAACGATATACAATAGCATATTCTTTCCAATAACTTGGAATTGTTGGCTGAATGGATAAATATCCTTTTTGAATAGTTAATCCTAAAATATAGTGAAGGCCTGCTTCGTACATCCAACTACTAGAGCCTGTATACCATGTCCAACCTCCTCTTCCTGCTAAATTGCCATAGCCATAAATATCTGCAGCTAACACATATGGTTCTACTTTATATTTTTTGGCAGCTTCCTTAGTTCTTGCATGTTCAATAGGGTTTATCATACGAAATAGTTCTAGAGCTTTATCTCCAAATCCTAACATTGCTTCTGCAATAATTGCCCAAATGGCTCCATGAGTATACTGTCCACCATTTTCTCTTGTTCCTGGTAAATACGCTTTGATATACCCAGGTTCTAATTTGCTTTTATTAAAAGGTGGATCTAATAATTTAATAATTCCGTTTTCTCTATCTACTAAGTGGTTTTCTAAGCTTTCTAAAGATATATACTTTTTGTCATTGTCTCCAGCATTTGAAATTACTGCCCAACTTTGAGAAATGCCATCTATTTTGCATTCTTCATTTTGCAATGTTCCTAATACATTTCCATCATCCATAAATGCTCTTTTATACCATCTGCCATCCCAGCATTTTGTATTTAATGCTTTTTTTAATTCTTCCATCATTTCTTGATATTTTGCTATTTTTTCAGGTTCTTTTTGTTGCAAAATCGGTATCCATCTGTGTAATATATGGTATACAAAAAATCCTAACCATACACTTTCTCCTTTTCCTTGATTACCTACTTTACTAAAACCATCATTCCAATCTCCAGAACCTATTTTAGGAATTCCATTTTCTCCTAATTCTATTCTTTCTAAAGCTTTCGTGCAATGTTCATATATACTGCCTTTATTTTCAGAAAGGGGATATGTGTCATATTTTTCATCTATTCCTTCCTCTAAAATTTTTCCTTTTCTATATGGTACTTGTTCTTCTAGTATATCTTCTTTTCCTGTAAATTCTATATATTCTTCTACTAAATATACTAGCCATAGTAGGTCATCTGAAAATCTAGTACGTATTCCTTTGGATGTATCGTCATGCCACCAATGCTCTACATCTCCTTCTTCAAATTGATGACTAGCATGTTTTAAAATTTGTTTTCTCATCCATTGTATATCTAAATATTTTAAACCTATGGTATCTTGCAATTGATCTCTAAATCCATAAGCTCCACCAGATTGGTAAAAACCTGTTCGTGCATATAACCTACTTACCAAGGTTTGATACATGAGCCATCCATTCATGATTAAATTAAAAGATTCTAATGGTGTTTTTACTTCTACTTTTCCTAATAACTGCGTATATTCTCTTTTTACTTTTGTTAATTCTTCCATACTATTAGTTATATTGGTATATTGATATGCTTTATCTTTACAAGCTATTTCTTCCTCTTCTGCTCCTAAAACAATATTTACTTCTTTATTTTCAAAAGCTTCCAATTCTACAAGCATTTCTATTGCTAAAATACTCTTTTTTCCTAAACTATTTTCATTATTGAATGCTACTCTTTGAATTCCTTCTGGGTTAGATAAATTTCCTTTTCCTATAAAATTTTCTAAGCTTCCTGTAAAACTTCTAATTTTCTCGCTACTAGAAATATATACAAAATGTTGGAATGTTGTATTGGCTAAATTTTTGAGAAGTATCATATTGGCATCTTTCTCCCACCTACTTTGTATAAATCCTTGTGTAGAACTTTCATCTTCTCCTAATACGGGTTTTATATAGTATACCATTTTTAATTTTTTTCGTTTGGGAAGTTCATTTTTTAATACTACATGATAGATTTTTACACTATCTTCTCTAGGAACAAATATAGTCGTTTCTTGCTTAATATGATGACTCTTATGTGAAAAGAAAGCATATCCCCATCCATATGTTACTTGGTAATCTTGATTGTCTGGCATAGGATTTAATCCTAATGACCAGGTTTTTAAATCATCTAAATCTTGCAAGTAAATAATTTCAGAAGGTTCATCTGTTACTTGGTCATTTGACCATGCTGTAATACGATTTAATCTGCTGTTGCGATACCACGTATATCCTCCCATATTTTCTGTTAATATCGTTCCCCATTTTTCGTTGGCCATAATATGACTCCAAACAGTTGGCAAACGGTTTTCTGCATGCATTTTCATTTGATATTCTTTTCCTTCCTCCGAAAAACCTCCATATTCATTGGCATATTTTAAGTTTTCTTGAGGAACACCTAATTCTCTTTGTTCTTCTTGATATGGTATTTTAGCTATTTCATAACCAATTTCTTTTATTTCTTCTTTTTCTTGTAAATCTTTTAAATTTCTTTCTATACTTCCATTTTGTGCATAAATCGTAACATTGGCTCTACATTCTAAAAATTTCTTTTCTTCTTTAGAAAGATTTTGTAGAACAAAAATGCCTCCTTTTTGATTTTGCATATAGACAATATCATGATTTAATAGTTGTGAAAAGATTCCTTCTTGTACATAATTTTCATAACTATTTTTCTCTTCATTGCAAATTACTACATCTATTTTGATATTTTTACTTCTATAAAATTGATAAGCCTTAAAAACTTCATCTATAACAAACAAATCATTCGCATTTTTTATTTTTATGAATAAAATTGGTAAATCTCCCGATATGCCATATTTCCATAATCTTTCTACAGATAAATTCATATTTTCTTTTCCATTGCTTATATTTTTATATGGATTGGTATCTATCAAATATCCTAATAATTTTTGATATACCGCTATTTGTTTTGCATTAATTCCAATATATCTATTTTCTGCTTCTACTCTTGCCCTTGCTATTTCAAATTCACTTTTTATTTTACTTGCTTTTAGTTGTTCTTTTGCATTATCTATTGCCTCTTGCTTTGTCATTGCTATAGATAGAATAAGACTTAAATTTTTCTTTTCGTTTGGTTTAATGGTAACCGTTCTTTTCATTGCTAAAAATGGATCTGTTACTAATTGTACTCGTTTGGAAAAAGGTTTTGAATCTTTAACCATTTCTGGAATTCCCAAATTTCCTCTTCCATAAAATTTTTCTCTATCCATTTCATATTCTACTTCTCCTATATTATCTTGCTCAGAAAAGAAGCTAACGGCTAAATATACTCTTTTTTGTGCATTTTCTCTATCTCTTCTTTGTATTAGTATCATTTTTTCTTCTTCTAAGTACTCATAACGTAAGAACAATTGATTAAATGCTGGGTGGGCATAGTCTTGTTCTTTTGGAGAAAGAACAGGTTCAAATGCTGCCGTTACTTCGATAGTTTCTTCTTCTAAACCTTGGTTGATTAATTCTATATTTCTAATTTCTACAGGAGTTTCACTGGCTATTGCATTTTTCATAACAGTTTCCATATTTCCATCAATACGCACAATTTTGTTCATATCTTCTGCAAAGATGGCTTCATATTTGTCTGGTTTGGAAAGGTATGAGCTATAATTGGTAGTCCATATTCTTTTATTTTTTATATTTTTCATATAGAAGAAAATTCCTTGTGTTTTTTGTGAAGTTGCTTTATAACGATGTAAGAATATATCTTTATATTTACTATACCCTTCTCCTTTTTGGTTCATTATAATGGTATATTCATTATTAGCAATGACATTGATTGTTGGTATTTGTATATTTTTAGCAGGAATTACACGTACACAATAGTCTTCATAATCGTGATACTTAATTTTTTCTGGCTTTGTTTTTTGTTCTTTAGTAATAATCATGCTTTCTGGCATTCTTTCTTGTAATAGTATATCTACTGCCTCTATTTCTGGATTTTCATTCATTCTTCTTTGTAAAATATTATCGTGAAATAGATTGTTAATCGATAATAGAATTAAAGCTTGATGATGAGCCATATATGTTTTAATGATTTCACTTTTTTCTCCTCTTCTTAATCGAGAAGGTGTATAATCAATGGATTCATAAAATCCATATTTTTGATACATATTTTCTTGTGCTAAACGTTTTAAGTTTTGCAATGCTGATTTTGGTTCTTCCATTAGTGCTAATGCCGATGCATAGCTTGCTACAACATAATCGTTTTCCAAACCTCTTTTTAGGCCTAACCAAGGAATTCCTATTGCTTTATATTGATAGTTATGTTGGAAATCTCGTATATTAAATGCTGTTTCTGAAAATCCCCAAGGAATTCCTATTCTTTTGGCATATTCTTTTTGGCTCATTAGCATAAATTTACACGATTCATCTAATAGGCTTCCTTCATAATTGTGAATATTAATATTGGGCATTAAATATTCAAATGCTGTTCCTGACCATGAGAGTAAACCTTTATAATGATTCATAGTGGTAAGAGTTCTACTTAAAGAATACCAATGCTTTGCTGGTACATCTTTTTTGGCAATTGCTACTAAACTTGTTTGCCTTGCTTCAGAGGCAAGTAAGTCATAATAAGAGTCTGTTAATTCATTTTCTTCTACATTAAACCCTATACTCATTAACCTTTTTTGGCTATCATATAGTTGAGAAAAATCTGCTTGAGCAAATGGTATTTCTTGAATGGTTTGATTCGTCCAAAAAGGTATATATGCTTCATATTCTGGATGTTTTTCTTGTATTTCTTGATAAAAAGCTTTGAGTACATATACATATCCTATAAAGTTGCCACTATCTACTGTTGAGATATACCTGGGTATTAATGGCTCTAATGTTTTTATATTATACCAATTATATAAGTGACCATTCCATTTGGGAAGTCTTTCTATGGTGTCTATTATATTTTTTAGGGTTTTTAGGGTATCTTCTAATGATTCATACCCCATATCATAGCTTGTTATCACTGCTAAAAGTTCTAATCCTATATTCGTAGAAGATGTTCTTTGTACTAATTTTTCTTTTCTATCTTCTTGATAATTATCTGGCATTAAATAGTGATTTTCTTCTGTAATGTTTTCTTTAAAAAATTGCCATGTTCTCTTTCCTATATCTAATAAATATTCTTGTTCTTTTTCCGTAATTTCCTGTATTTTATTTTTCTTCTTTTTTTCTTTTCCTATATACCAAAAAGTAAAAGGTGCCATTATCCATAATATGCCCCATATCGCCATACTCACTTTATAATTTGGTAATAGTATGCTTCCTAGTATTCCTACTATTCCTAATACTATGTTGGGTATCATATTTTGATAATAGGAAAATAAGTCTGTTTTAGCTAGTTTTTCTGCTTCTTCTGAAGTTGTCCATTCTAAGAAGTGTTTTTTACTAATTTTTTTACGATAAATTGTTTTTACCATAGCATTAGTAGATGTATATGCTTTATCTGGTAATTCTTGTAATGCCAATATGGCTCTTATTATACTTGCCTTTGTAGGAGATATACTCGGTGTAAAACTTTTTTTGCCTTCTGCTCCTTCTTGTTTGTTCATAATTCTATCACATATTTCTATCAAAGAGGGCATGATAATAGCTATTACTGCTATTGTTATATATGGCCAAACTACTATAGAAGCTATATTTTTTAATATAATAAAAAATAAAATGGTTACTTGCACAGTTAACGCTAGATTTTCTCTTATGACATTATCTGCTATTTTGTATTTACACAATATAGGAAGTGGATTTTTTACCATTTCTCCTTTTGCATTTTTTACTTTTTTCTTGAGCCATTGAGTGATTTGAAAATCCCCTCTAATCCATCTATGCATTCGATTTTTAAAACTATTATAATTTTTAGGGAAACCATCCATAAGTGCAATATCTGTTGCTAGTCCACAGCGTAAATAACATCCTTCTAATAAATCATGGCTAAGTACGGTGTTTTCTGGAATAGCATTTTTTAAAACTTTTGAGAAAATGGATAAATCATAAATTCCCTTTCCTGTAAAAATGCCCTCATCAAAATTATCTTGGTATATATCTGATATAGCATTCGTATAGGCATCGGTTCCTCCTGCTCCTGCAAATATTTGTGTAAATATACTTTTTCTTGCAGATTGCAAATGAATTCCAATTCTAGGCTGTATTAAAGCATGTCCCTTTTGCACTCTTGTTTCTTCTTGATTTAACTCTGGTTTATTTAATATATGTGCCATTGCTCCAATTAGTTCTAATCCTGTATTTAATGGTAGTTCTGTATCGGCATCTAAAGTAATAATATATTGAATGTGTGGCTTTTTTGGTAATTTTTCCCATGTATTTTCTATAAATGGATTTTCTTGATGAGAAAGCAGATACTCATTCCATTGATTTAATAAGCCTCTTTTTCTTTCCCAACCTAAGTAACATTCTTCTTGCTCATTCCATAATCTTTTTCTATATACAAAATGAAAAATAGGTGCTTTATATTTTTGATTTAATCTATTGGTTTGTTCTATTCCTTCTTTTCTTACTTCTTCATCAAATTTTTCTACTTCATTTTTTCCTGATGAACAGTCCCCTAATAAAGTAAAGTACAAATTTTTACTTTGGTTTGCCAAATAATATATTTCTAATTTTTTCATCATTTCCTTTACTTTTTCTTTACTTGTTACAATAGTAGGTATAACAATACATGTAGCTAATTCTTCTGGTACTTCTTTGATTTCTAGTTTAGGAATTAACTTTGGCTTGACTAATTTTCCCAATATAAATTGTATAATGGATTTTACAATTTCTTGCAAAGGAATCCATAAAATAATAAAGCTCATGATACTGATGATTATGTTAGAAAATTGTTTTTGTAAATATACACTCATACCTATATCTATGAATGTAGCTATTGTTACAATAGAAGTTATATATAATTTTTCTTTTTCTATGGTTTTCTTTCTTTTTCCTAGTAATTCTTCTAATATTTCGTATTTTCCTTCTTCTAATAAATAATATCCTACATGAGCCTTTTTAGTATGTGTATCTTCTACTTTTTGAGCTTTTTCTAAAATTTTTTGTGCAATATATATTTCTGATACTCTTGTTTTTTTCGATAATTCTTTTATAGTATTTCGATAGTAGATTTTTGTTTTATAATCCATTTTGGCATATACTTGTGCCGGATCTTGTTTTAATATTTCTTCTACTTCATTTAATTTTTCGAATATTTTGGAGAAGTCTAATCTTTGCAAAGCTTTCATACTTAATATACAGTTAGCAATACTTACTTTTTTCATTGCTATATCAAAATGTTCTTTTCTGATAACTTCTTCTATGGTTGTTCCCATTTTCTTAACTTCTTCTTCTAAAACTTCGTGATAACTATATCCTACTTTTCCATATTCTCGTAAGCGATGTGACATATACTCAATAAAAGGATATTTCATTTCTCCATATCCTTTCACACGGTTTTTATATTCGCCTATATTTTTATATTTTACATTTTCTTTATTTTCTACTAATCTTTCTAAAATATTTTCTACTCGATACTTTTGCATTTGACTATAGTAAATTTTTTGACAAATTTCTGCAATATTTTGAATGAGTGCAATTTGTATAAATGTGCTGATATTCCATATTTCTTCCATAGTCAGATTCTTTTTTCTTTGATAAGCTTGTATGGCAGCTTCTAAATTTTCGCTATCTATTTTATTATCACTATAGGAAACAATCTCTGTTGCTAATACATAAATTCTTGCAAAGCCTTGCTCTTGCCCATTCGCTATTCCCGGAAATGATGTATACTTTTTTTTGGTTAATTCTTTTAGGCTGGTTTTATATACTTCTTCGATAATATAAAAGTTATCTAATAGCCATTCTCCCGCTGGATGAATCGGTATTCCTAATTGAATATGCTCGTTTAGTAACCCATATACCTCTTGTATAATTTCAAAATTTTCTTTCATAGAAGGAATAGGATACGTATTCTTAGCGGATTGATTGGTTAATATTTGATCTGAGGCTAACTTTTCTAAGTACTTTTCTAATTCTATTGTACTTAATGTTGCCCCTTTTTTATGCAAAGTTTTATATTCCATAATTTTTCCACCCTTTTCATGGTTTTACACATATTGTTTCCGATTTGTGGAAAATTTATACTCTTTTTACAAGATTTTATGATTTTTGTTCGTAGAAATAATCTATAATACCATTATAGATTCCCCATGCTAAGCGGAGCTGATAATTATCTTGTAATAACATTTTTTCTTCTTCAGGATTAGATAGAAAACCGCATTCTACAATTGTTGTAGGTATCTCTACATGTTTCATAATATATACCGTGTTTAAGCTCATTGCTTGCCTGTGATTTTCTTTTTGTATGGATTCATTTAAATTGGCTTGAATCAATTTTGCTAAACTTTTGCTCTGTTCATTATTGGTTTGAAAAAAACATTGCCATCCATTATACTGTTGTTCTGGAATTTTGTTTAAATGAATTGATACAAAGATATCTGCACTAGAACTATTTCCTATTTTTACTCTATTATGAATATCTGATACTTTCTTTTGTTTAATAGTTTCACTACTGGCATCATATATAGCATTTTCGTCACTTCTTGTTAATATAACAGTTGCTCCACTTTGTTCTAATAAGTTTTGCAATTTAAGTGCTATATTTAGGTTTATTTGTGCTTCTGTTGTTCCTTTACTACTTTGTGCTCCTTCATCAGGAGTGCCATGCCCTGCATCTACAATAATGACTTTATTGGTGACAGGAAGTGCCATAGTAGGAATAGTTTCCTTTGTTTTTGCCATTTGAAATACAAATGTAAAAATACTAATGCATATAACCATTGTCATTACTACTATTCTTTTTTTACTTAAAACTATCATATAAGTAATCTCCTTACGTTTATTTATATGACCTATGCCAATTGTTTATTCATAAACTTTTACTAATCGTTGCATATCTCTTGACTTTTTTGTATATACTGTTATAAAATATTAACTATAATTTTTATAGTGCGATGAAGATGACGAGGGATTAAAAGTTACTAACAGAGAGAAAAGGTTATAAGCTGAAAGCCTTTTTGAGAAGAACATAATCCACTAACACATTAGAGCACATTTATATAAGTGGAAAGATATGGATTTTATATTTTTCAAGCTGGGTGGCACCGCGGAATTTGTTTTCGTCCCTGCATTAGGCAAGGGCTTTTTTTATTGCCCTAAGAAAGGATGATGAAATATGAAGACTCATTTGAGAACACATACGTGTGGTGAAATTACTTTATCGGATGTTGGAAAAGAGGTGAAAGTTTGTGGATTTGTAGATACCATTAGAGATTTTGGCGGTTTGGTATTTTTAGATATTCGTGATATGTATGGAGTAACCCAAGTAGTAACTTCTGGTAAAGCAAATGTTGTTGACTTTTCTTCTAGAATTCCTATTGAATCTAGTGTCTGTGTAAAAGGAGTGGTACGAAAAAGATCTCCTGAAACCTATAATCCCAATATTCAAACTGGTGAAGTAGAAGTTGTTATTCAAGATATTACTATATTAGGAAAAAGAACAAAAATGTTACCTTTTTCTATTCAGCATAAAGGATTTGTCAGAGAAGATTTAAGGTTACAATATCGTTTCTTAGATTTACGCTCTTCTAAGTTACAACAAAATTTAATATTAAGAGCTAAGGTTCTTCAATTTTTACGTAATGAGATGACTCAGCAAGGTTTTTTAGAAGTACAAACTCCAATTCTTACTAGTTCTTCTCCAGAGGGTGCTAGAGATTATTTAGTTCCTAGTAGATTACATCCTGGAAAGTTTTATGCTTTACCACAAGCACCACAGCAATTTAAACAACTTCTTATGGTATCTGGAATTGATAAATATTTTCAAATTGCTCCTTGTTTTAGAGATGAAGATGCTAGAGCAGACCGTGC
>CALXJP010000018.1 GCA_944388655.1 uncultured Clostridia bacterium
GCTATTTTTTTTATCTTATTGTATGATAGTATAAGTAAAAATATAAGTACGAAATAGGAGAAGGGAGCTAGAATAGGAATGAAAAAGATAGTTGCTATTTTTACCATATTATTTTGCTTAATAGGAAGTACAGCAGTTTTTGCTACTGATGTGGGAAATACCCAAGGAAAACAAACAAACAACTTAATTGAAGAAGTAACAAAAGAAGATAATGAAACAGTTAGCAAACTAGTGGATATGAAAAAAAATGAAGAAAAATCATTAGAACAATATAAAATTGATTATGGTTCAGATTCCTATGGATTTGCAGCCTATTTGTTACATAAGGTACAAATATATAGTATACCATTTTGTTTTATAGGTATAGCACTTAGTGCAATTTATCAATACGTAATAGGTATTAGAAAATTAGATGTAAGGGATAAAGGCTTTAATGTTATGATAGCAATTGTTACCTTATTTATTATTGCACAAGTATTACCTTTAATATTTGCAATTGTAGTTAAAGGTTGGGGGGTATAACAAATGAAAGTTTTATTTGCAGTAAGTAAGGATAGTATTTCAGAGGCAATTATAAAAAAATATCAACAAACATATAAAGAAATCATATCTAGTAAAAATGTTTATTACTTTAATGCAATAATTAAAGAACTACAAAAAGATAAAAGTTATGATAGAATCGTGATTAGTGAAGATTTAGAGCCTTTTGCTAATAATAATTATGAAACCATTGATAATTTTTTATTTGAAAAATTAGATAGTATTAGTGATGAAGCAAGCAATAATCAAGGAGAAGATATTCCAATTATATTAATTGCAGCAGATAGACGTGCAAAAGGAGAAAATATTCTAGTTAAACTATTTGGAATTGGAATATATAGTGCATTAATTGGTGATGACAGAAGTATAGATAAAGTTTGCAATTTAATTTACAAACCTCGTAGCAAAAAAGAAGCTAAATTGTACTATAAAATTGCATCAAGTGAAGTAGAATATAAAGCAGAAAGTGAAGGAGATGTTAGTGAAGTAGAAATTCAAAACATCTTAGCACACTATAAAAGATTAGGAAAAAATGAAGATAAATATGTAGAAAGTTTTGACAGTATAGCAAACCAATACAATGACCAACAATTAAAATTAATTATTAAATTCTTACCATTAAACGTAAAAGCTGTATTAGAGGCAAATAGTCCCAAATATCAGCAATTAATGGCTTTTTCACCATCTGCTAGAGGAGCAACTACTAGCGAAGTAACAACAAGAAGACGTGGAAGAGGTTTAGTTACACAACAACCACCACAAGAGCAATCAAGTGGTATACAAATTAAATCTATTGTTACAGGAGAAAAACAAACCAGATTAACCAAGCCAGTTGTTATTCCTGGTAATGTTCAAGAAAAAACAGTACAAAAAATTGTACCACAAGAAAATATGCCAGAAAATCAAGAAAATTCACAAAATCAACCAGAATTGGTACAACCCAATATTGATGAAACATCACCAGAAGAGGCTATGCCTAAAAAACGCGGAAGAGGAAGACCTAAAAAAGATGCACCAATACAAGAATATGCACAACCAGAGGAAATAATGCCAAAAAGAAGAGGTAGACCAAGAAAAGTACAGCCAGAAGAAATCAATGAAGAAAATGTATTACCAGGCTTTGAAAATATGGCAGAGCAAACTACAACTACACTACCAGGGTTTGAGAATGAATCAGCTAACCAAAATGCAGTTACATTACCAGGCTTTGAAAATGATGAATTACCAAGTTTTGAAGAAACTCCTATGCAAAGGGAAAACAACATACTACCAGGCATGGAAGAACAACAAAGCTATACACCAAATGATGTGAATGCAAACAACGCGTATACTCCATCAAATACTATGTATAACGCTAATAGCCAAATACCACAAAATAACATTCAAAATTTAACAAACTATAATCAAGAACCAAGTGGAGAATTACAAAATTTACTATATAGTGGTAACAAAAAAATAGTAGGTTTTGTAGGGACTTCTAAAAACGGAACATCATTCTTAGTAAATAACTTAGCACAAATACTCTCATTACAAGGAATCAAAACAGCTATTTTAGACTTAACGAGCAATAAAAATGCATACTATATATATACAAAAAATGAAGAGCAATTAAGAAAAGTAGCATTTAATTGTATGGATAAATTATCACAAGGGATGGCACAAGGAATTGTAGTTAATAAAAATTTAGATATATATACATCTTTACCAGGAGATGAGCAAGAAGAGCTTAATGCAGAAGCAGTATTAAGTACATTAGCCAATAACTATGATGTAGTGTTAACAGATTGTGATTTTAAAACACCATATCATTTTATGGCAAATATGCAAGAAATTTATTTAGTACAAAGTATGGATGTTCTTACCATACAACCACTTACAGCATATTTACGAGATCTAAAAGCTAAAAATATACTAGATAGTCAAAAACTAAGAATTGTAATTAATAAATATACAAGAGTAAGAAGTATTACAGAAAAAACAATCATTGGAGGAATGGCTTTTTATAATGATCCTTCTATGTCATTTATGACAGAATTATTTAATAGAGAAACCATTCGCTATGTAGTAATTCCTTTTGAATTGAGTGCTTATGCAAAATATTTAGAAGGATTAGTAAATTGTAGTATTACATTAAATGGATATTCTAAAGATATGATAAATCATTTAGAAAAGCTAGCCAATATGGTGTATCCGCTAATTAGTGAAAAACAAAAATACGGAAAAAACACACATAATAAATTTAACACTTATAATAATTCATATAATAATGGATTTTCTAATAGTATGAATAACACACTAGATAAAATGAAGAATAACTTCTAATACAAAAGGGGGCGTCATAACCTTGATAATTGCAGTAATTGTACTGCTAGTAGTCATTATCGTATTTTTGATGATATATAATATGTCTATTCACAAAAAAATAGATGTATTCAAAAATATTAATCAAAAAGTAAAAAGTTTAAACATTTTACAAGAATTTATGAATACTATCAGTGAAGAAACAACAGCTGACGAAAAAATAAAAAAAATAAATGACATCATTATAGAACAATACGATATTAAATATTCTACTATTGTGTCATATACAGGAACAGAATATAAAATAAAAGCAACCAATGTTGATAGTAAGCACTGGGATACTTTGGCTAATTTGCATAAAGAAGAAATATTTAAGGATAGCATTCAAACAGCAACACCAAAATATATAACAGTAGAAAGAGAAGGGGAAAGACTTCCTTACCAAAAATTAGAATTTGGAAGAGCAAAGTGTGCTATGTTCTTTCCTCTCTACGTAGACAATGTTTATGTAGGCTATTGGATTATAGAAAGTGGAAAACCACATGATTTTGACAATATAGATACTACCGTTTTAGAAGTAGTAAAAAATAATATTATTTCTGCACTAAAATCTATAGAAAGACAAGGTGTTATAGAAAACATTGTACGAACAGATCAATTCACAGGGCTAAAATCGGAAGAATATTTGTATGGTGAAGGTAAAAGAAAAATGGATGAATTCACTACATCAGCAGTATGTATGTTTAAAATAACCAATATAGCAGAGATTAATGAAAATTTTGGTAGACATACAGGAAATGATGTAATTATAGAACTAAGTGATGTAATTAAAGAAAATATATCTTCAGAATACATATTTGTTCGTTATATGGGGCCAAAATTTGTTATTGTATTTCCGGGAGTAGAAGTTAGTGCAGTTGCAGAATTTATGGCAGATATCAAGAAAAAAATAGAAATTATGGAAATTCCTCAAAGTCAAGAAGATGATTTTTATTATGAAGAAGATGAGGATGAAGAACTAAAGGCAGAGCCAAAAATTAATGTAGTTATTACTACTTACTATAAAGGAACCGCATTGGAAAGTTTAACTAAAAAATTAGAAGAATACTTAGATAATTCGGCAGAAACAGAACATACTATTAACTATATATAAAGGAGGTTTTTATGGTATCAGATGAAACAATGTTTTTCAAAGTAGAAAAGGACAAAAATAGCAAAACAGAACAAATTATGGGACAAGTATATCAAGCTTTGCAAGAAAAAGGATATAATCCTGTTAGCCAAATAGTAGGGTATATTTTATCAGGAGATCCAACATACATTACCAACTACAAAGATGCAAGAAATTTAATCAGACAAATAGAAAGAGATGAACTTTTAGAACAAATGGTAAAGAAATATATAGGAATAGAATAGAGGAAAATATGCGAAAACTAGGAATTGACTATGGTGATAGTAGAGTAGGAATAGCCATTACAGATGCATTAGGTATTACAGTGCAGGGGCTAGAAACAATACATCATCATGGAAATGATAAAGTTGTATTAAAAAGATTAGAAGAAATAGTAAAGCAATATGAAGTAGATACTTTTGTAATAGGTATGCCCATTAATATGGACGGTACAAAAACACAAAGAGTAGAAGTAACAGAAAAATTTATTCATAAATTAAAATGTAAATTTCCTAAAATACAAATAGCAACAGTAGACGAAAGATTAACTACAGTTGCAGCACATAAAACTATGAATTTTTTAAATGTAAATAAAAAACAAAAAAGAAATATAGTAGATACCATATCAGCAGAATATATTTTGGAAATGTACATGAAAAAGAATGAAAAAAATTAAGTTTTTAACATTGTAGAAATACAATTTATATAAAAGAAAGGAGAAAAAACAATGAAAGAAAATGAGGAAAATAATATTCCAGATGAGGAATTTGATAATATCATTGTATTAAATGATGAAAATGGAGAAGAAGTATCTTTTGAATATTTAGACTTAATAGAATTTGAAGGTGAAGAATATGTAGTATTATTACCAGTAGAAGAAGCAGATGACGATGAAGCAGGAGAAGTAGTAATACTAAAAATGGAAGATAAAGAAGGAGATTCTGATGAAGAATCTTACGTAAGTGTAGATGATGACGAAGTGCTTCAAAAAGTATTTGATATATTCAAAGAAAAATTTAAAGATGACTTTAATTTTATAGATGAAGAATAAAGGAAGAAGGTTAGAGGTTACAAAACTTCTGACCTTTTCTTCCAATAAAGGGAGGAACAATAGATGAAAAATTTAAGTAGTTGGCTAATTGTTATGTTTATGATTATGTATTGGGCATTTAGGGTAGTAGTAGCTTTTATGGGAAGCATGGATATGGACTTTTTTGTAAAACCATATGATGTGACCATAGAAGTAGTGTTACTATTTGTAGTCATTTTATGTGTACCATTTATATTTAAAAGAAAGTTATGGGCAGGTTTAATATATTTATTAGCTTATGGTTGGTATTTAGGAGTTCCTACATTTAATGGAATTATGAGTATGATAAATGGAGAAACTTTACCAGTAGATACACTAATGCAATTATTTACAGGACTAATAGGAATATTAATTGCTATTTTTGCTATTTTTGACATTTTATTTGATAAAAGCAGAAAAGCAAACCCAGTAGATAAAAAAACAGATTGGTTTTATAAAAATAAAGACTTTGACAGACAGTTAGATGAAAGAGCGGATAAAAATAATTATCGTATGTATTAATTAAAAAGAAGATGAAAAATAATACTTAAATTTGAAGATTAGATTAAGAGAGTTGAAATTATGCAGAAAATTAAGCAAGGGATTAGTTGAAAATCACTTGCTTTTGTGTTATTATGTTAAGGAAGTAAAAAGGTTATTACCAATAAAAAAGGGATGAGAATAGGTGGAACTTAATAAAAATTCAACTACCGATGATTTCTCTGTAGTTCAAAATAAATTATATAAATCAGATTTTAATTTATTGTTAGAAGAAGTAAAGAAACAGGGGAGTAAGAAAATAAAATGAATATTAACTGGGTGAAATGAATTTATAAAAAGGCAAGAGAAAATGTTGAAAAGAATAGGTGATAATTATTAATTGTATATTTTGCAATTTAGAAAAAAACAAAATTGAAAATACAATTTTAGATGAAACAAATTATTTTTATATTATACCAACTGTAGGATCATTGGTAGATGGTTATATTTTAGTAGTTAGCAAAAGGCATATTAATTCGATGTCTGAACTATCTAAAAATGAAATGTATGAATATAACTTTATAATAGAAAAATATAGAAATATTTTTAAAGATATTTATGGAAAGTATCCAATTGTATTTGAACATGGTTCACCAATACCAGATAATAGTATGAAGGCAAATAGCGTTATTCATGCACATAGTCATATTGTTAATTATGAATATACAGATGAATTAAAAATTATTAGAAGGTTAAAATTTATACCAATCCGAAGAATAGAAGACATAAAAAGTAATAAAAACTATATTATGTATATTAACAATAATAGTTTTAAATATGTAACATATCATTTTGAAACTATAAGTCAATTGATGAGAAAATTAATTGCTAAAGATTTAAAATACGAAGATAAATTTGATTGGAAAAAAGAAAAATTTATGGATAATATAATTAAAACAGTATTAAAAATAAAACAATATAACGAGAAAAGGAAGTAACAAAAATGTATAATAGAGAAAATTCGACAAATATAAACTAGGTGAGATGAATTTATGGAAAAATTGCTAAAAATATTGAAATATTAACATTTCCTCAAAAAAGATTATTATATTTTATATAAAAAAGAGGTGAGTATGCATGAATAATAAAATTATTGAAGTTCAAAATATTTAGGAACATGGGAGTCAATTTATAATCCAAATTTTAATTCCGTCGAATTCGACGGCTTTAGAAAAAGTGCAGGACTCCATACATTTACATTAAGTGTTATTGAATGGCGTGATTGGAATATATTCAAAGCGTGGAAAACATGGTGGAACTTATGTACATAAAGATATTGCTTTTGAATTTGCATCGGCAATTAGTCTTGTTTTTAAATTATATTTAATAAAAGAATTTGAAAGATTAAAACAATTAGAAAATCAAAATAGAGATTGGGATATAAAAAGAATACTAACAAAAAATAATTATTTAATACATACTGATGCGATTAAAAACTATATATTGTTGATAGTAATTATTATAAAAATAAAGAATGGTGCTATTAATATAAATTAATAAAGTTTTGAAAGGAGGAATCAAAAAAATGAATAATAATAATATTTTAATTTAAAATGCTAAAGGAGGTAAACAATGGCAAAAGATTTGATAATTAGAAGCAGTAGTGCTGAATTTTTAATTTTTGAAAGACAAACTCATGATAAGGGAATACAAGTTAAATTTGAAAATGGTGATTTATGGTTGACTCAAAAAGCAATGTCAGAACTATATAACTGTTCACCTGATAATATAGGTTTACATTTAAAAAATATTTATAATGATTTAGAACTTGACCAAAATTCAACTACCGAGGATTTCTCGGTAGTTCAAAAAGAAGGTATAAGAGAAGTTACTAGAAAATTAAAGTACTACAATTTAGATGCAGTTATCTCCGTTGGCTATCGAGTTAATTCAGATAAAGCAATTCAATTTAGAAGATGGGCCACAAATATATTAAAAGAATTTTCTAAAAAGGGATATATTATAGATAAAAAGAGAATGGCTAATGGAGCTTTTTTTGATGAGGATTATTATGATTCATTACTTGCAGAAATTAGAGAAATAAGATTGTCAGAAAGAAGATTTTATCAAAAGATAACAGATATTTATGCTACAAGTGTAGATTATGACAGAAAATCCCCAACTACAATTAAATTTTTTAAGAAAGTACAAAACAAAATGCATTATGCAGTATCTCATCAAACAGCAGCAGAAATAATTTATAATAGAGCTGATTCAG